>NZ_DATFKB010000085.1:0-9779 GCF_035268865.1 Salinivirga sp.
AAAAAAAGGTCGTTGAAACTCAACGACCCTGGTACCCGGAGCCGGGGTCGAACCGGCAAGGGCAAAGCCCACTGGTTTTTGAGACCAGCGCGTCTACCAATTCCGCCATCCGGGCTAAATTGGGATTGCAAATATAGAAAAGTTTCCTTTGTGTGCAAAACCACATCACTTAATTTCTTCGTAATCTACATAATCTCCCTCATCTTCGGGAATATTTTTCTTCTCATCGGGTTTATATTGTACAAATGTGTCCCCCTTTTTGCGGCGGCGCTCTCCTCCTTGTGCCTGATCTTTCTGCTGTTGGTATTGCCGACTGTTTTTTCTGATAAAACGACGAATATATAATCTACCCAACAGTAAAATCACATAAAACACCACAAATACGATGAGCAAAAATTTTAAAATTATCATATAATCAGTTTATTAAAATCAAAAGTGTCGCAATAGCGTAAGAAACTACTTTAATGTATCCAACACTAATGCCAAAGATTCTAACCCGGTCGCCTTTCGCCAGTATGACACCTATCCCAAAAATAATAATGCCAAAAGCGTAGCTTTCAAGCACCCATAGTCCGGGAACTGCCATTAATGCAAGTATAAATCCTGTGATTAAATGTAATATTCCACGTCCAACTGCGATCAACAAAAATAGGTTAAAGTTGCCATAAACCATCTTTCCCGCCTTATTGTATCGCTTGTCGCGAAACAAACTATAAGCTACTACTACAGCTATTAAAGCCACAGCTAACCCATTTTGGGCAACTATCCCGAGCTCAGGGAGCAGGGCCTGCGCATAAAAGCCGGCTATCATAAACAAGCCGTAAACCAGTGCTGATGACAGCAAAGAAGTCAACAATGCTGAAAACTTCCGTGTGGGCAGCGCAACTAACCTGGCACGATTAAGTTCATATATTTCTAACATAACCCCTATGATGATAAAAGCTGCAAATAAATGATCCATAATACAAATTTATGGTAATTGATAATCATATAAAAAACCATCGAAGTTTCCCACAATTAGCTGAAAACCGCTAAACCCACTAATGTGACTTATGGTAAAAGGGGTAATGCCAGGGTAAGGATACCCTTTGAACTGTTTCCCTTCGCGATTAAACATGTATACTTTCCCGGCTTTTTTATCGACTATGCCTATCCCGGCTTTGTGTTTTGAAAAGACATAAAAAGCCGGTGGCTCTGTTATACGATGCTTAAAAGTATACTTAAACAACTGCTTCCCAGATTTGTCGAAAACCTTTAAATTTTTGCCGTCGACAAAGATATAATCTGACCGGCCATCGCGCGTAATATCAGCAAATAAGAAATAATGGTCTCTGTCCATACCAATCAATTCTTTAGATTCCACGTCTCCGGAAAGATCTATATAATGAACCTTACCGCTGGTTGTTGTAGAAACCCAACGGGCGTTATACTTATCGAAGTAAAATTTATTCCGCTTCGACTTACCCACCATTTTTGACGGTTTAATGCGAGATTCTCCCCTGCGGTTCAAAATGTAATGCCTTACTGTATCGGCAAACACGATATAATCTTTTCCATCGAACCGGAAATGCTGTACTGGTGTAGTAATAACATCATCGGATTTATTAAACTGCCAGCCTGCCACTATATTTGCATCAATGTCGTATAGTTGAAGCCGCTTATCTTCAAGCGGAACGAAAATTCTATAATTCTCATTTTTTTCGTAATCGAACATTGCAAGGCCTGTGGAGGCTTTTGTAGATAAATTAACCGGGAAACGCTCTACATCATTACCATTGCGATCAACGAGATAAATCTTAGAAGCTGTATTAAAAAGGTATTGAAGTTTATTGTTTTTGTATTTATCTACCTGATAAACATCACTGAGAATAGGCCCATCAAGCTGTTTCTGCCACAATATGCGACCCTTCCTGTTAATTAAGTAAATTAAATTTTGCTCATCCTGCACGAATATCTCATCAACACTATTGTTGTGATTTTTTACAACAACCGGTTTTAAAGATGCTGAGCTTTTTAGCTTTGTTTTCCATCTCACATTACTTTTTTCCAAATCACCCCCATTACTGAAAAATATAATGTGATTGTACAGATTATTACCACTACCTGTCATTTGCCATGCCATTGCATCAAACATATTGAAGGCTTCCCGTTTTTTGAGCTGCTCAGCAATATTTCCGCTCAAATAACGTGAAATGGCCCGGGATGAAAACTTGCTGTATACAACCATATTGGCAGCAGATGAAAGGTAGGGTTCATGCTGTTTGAATTGATAGCTACTCTTCAAGTTTTGTTGAAGTATGGTGTTATTACAAATATCGCGTAATAAAGCTCTGTTGTCAGTAAACACTACATATTCACCAGAGGCGGCAGCATACTTAAAATTCGGTTTTTTGGTAAAAAAAGCAGGGATAAATGAACCTATCCAGTTAAAATTTCCGCTATAGATATCAAATGTTGTTTGACGGTCGAAACGATAGTTTGCTCCACTTATATTTTTATCAATGCTCTTTTTATAATTTTCAAGTGCATTAACTGCCACCGACTTTCCTGAGGCCTTAAGGCCAATGGCATGATGTCCTTGTGCTTCGAAGAGCACCATCTCCTGGTCGGACCAGGAATTCAGCCAATTTAAAACATCATTGGGTAATTTATTACGCTGATACAACTCTTTCGTCAGTCCATTTGCAGCAATTTGGTATAATACGGTTGCACCTTCAGGAATAATTTCGGGCAAACTAAATGTGCGTTGATCAGCTTTTGCGATAAATGCCCCAAGACGATCCTTACTGGGATTTGACAGCCCACTTAGCAATAATTCATCCTGTTTTAAATGCATATCCAAAACCATACGCTCGGCATATAGGCCGGCTGAATCACGGGTAGTTAATAATGCCCCACCGAAATATTTTGCAAATGCATTCACATTTACAAAAACATTAGCAGCCACCTCTTTGCTTGCCGTTTTATACAGTTTTGATTTACTTTTTTTTGCTGAATTTTTATTGGCCTGTGCTAAACCAGAAAGCAGTGTCTCCCGATTACGACTCATAAATACCAAACCAGCCTCTTCGCCAAAATAAAGGTAGGGATCTTCGTTATCATAAATGCTATAAAAATGTCTGCCATCTTTAACCTGTTCTACAACTTTTTGTTGCTTGCCATAATGAGTTCGAAAAAAATCTACCACAGACCGGGCCAGCCTGAAAGAATAATTCTCATAAACGATCAATGATGATATAGCGGTGTCAGTTGCACTAAAAAGCACATAGACATCTTTAATTTTTTCCTGTTTTTTGATTAACACAATTTGCTCCAGGGCATCAATCACAGCTGAATCTATCTGCTGACTTTTGCCTGTATAATCTGACGCCTGAAACCCACTGATTAGTTTTTCGGGTTGGTTGATCCTAACAACCAGGCCTTCATGTGAGAAAACATCAAGTGGTTCAGGTACATTTTTATTCTGTTCAAAAAAATAAAAATAGCCAACCACTATTGCTGCAATTGCTGCAAGTATAAAAAAGATCTTAAGTCCGGTCCTCAACATATCTGGTTATAAAAAAATTGCAAACTCTGGTTTTACGACTGAAGCGCTAATTTACACGCTTATTAATGTCATACAAAAGAAATAAAAAACTCTTAATTTATCAGCATAAACTGTTTCCAAATCAAAATAATAATCAAAAAAAACAGCCATTATTTTCTGATAGAATAGCCTAATGATCAGAAGCCACATCCTATCATGAATTCTTCCAAAACAATTATTCCTATTTGCCATGAAAGGCAATGAATTATGCTGTGTGGTGTTGCAATGTTTCTATCAGGAAAAACAGATAAATCGTAAAAACATTTATGAAAAGCCATATATTTAACATATTTTTGTTAGCGCTAATTTCAGAAGGATTATACTATGAGTCAGGAAGATACATTTAAAAAGATCATATCTCACGCGAAAGAATACGGATTTATATTTCAAAGTAGCGAAATCTATGATGGGTTGAGTGCTGTTTATGACTATGGACAGCTGGGAGCAGAATTGAAAAACAATATCAAATCGTATTGGTGGAGGTCAATGGTAATGCTGCATGAAAATATCGTAGGCATTGACTCTGCGATATTTATGCACCCTACAGTTTGGAAAGCTTCAGGGCACGTTGATGCTTTTAACGATCCGTTAATCGATAATAAAGATTCAAAAAAGCGATACCGGGCCGATGTACTTATTGAAGATTACATCCAAAAGCTGGAAGGTAAAATTGATAAGGAGATCAAGAAGGCCCATAAAAAATTTGGGGATGATTTTGATGAAGCAAAATTCAGGGAAACAAATCCCCGCGTGCTCTCAAACCAAAAAAAGGTTGATGATGTGCGCCATCGCTTTAAAACAGCTCTTGACAATGATGACCTGGCAGAGGTAAAACAAATTATCGTAGACGCAGAAATAGCCTGCCCGGTTAGCGGCAGTAAAAGCTGGACAGATGTGCGTCAGTTTAATTTGATGTTCGACACCAAACTGGGGTCGGTTAACGAAGGGGCATCAACCATTTACCTGCGACCTGAAACTGCCCAGGGAATTTTTGTGAATTACCTGAATGTGCAAAAATCAGGACGCATGAACCTACCCTTTGGAATAGCCCAGATAGGTAAAGCATTCAGAAATGAAATTGTAGCAAGACAATTTATTTTCCGTATGCGCGAATTCGAGCAAATGGAAATGCAATACTTCATACAGCCGGGTAAAGAAGAAGCGTGGTTTGCCAACTGGAAAGAGAAACGTATGAAGTGGCACAAAGCCCTTGGTTATGACGACACCTTGCTACGTTTCCACGACCACGAAAAACTTGCACACTACGCCACAGCCGCCACAGATATCGAGTTTAATTTTCCTTTTGGTTTCAAAGAGCTTGAAGGTGTGCATTCCCGCACAGACTTCGATTTATCCAAACACCAGGAGTTTTCTGGCAAAAAAATCCAGTATTATGATAATGAGCGCCAGGAAAGTTACGTTCCTTACGTAGTTGAAACATCAATAGGTTTAGACAGAATGTTCCTGGCCGTGCTAAGTGCTGCCTACAAAGAAGAAACCATTGAAAAAGAAAACGGCAAAACAGATCAAAGAGTAGTAATGGCATTGCCACCGGCTATTGCGCCCATTCAGCTGGCTGTGCTTCCATTGACTAAAAAAGACGGATTGCCAGATAAAGCAAGAGCCATTATTCGTGAACTTAAATATGAGTTTAATTGTCATTACGAAGAAAAAGACTCTATAGGTCGCCGATACAGAAGACAGGATGCAATTGGCACGCCTTATGCAATTACAGTTGACCATGAGACGCTTGAAAACAATACAGTAACTTTGCGGGATAGGGACACCATGGAGCAAAAAAGAATAGATATAGATAAAATCCCGGAAATTTTACGTGAAAAAGTATCATTAAACAGCCTGTTAAAAAAGCTTGATGAATAATCAGACAATTTGATTATCAAAGGGCATAAAAAATATGCTTATGCAAAGGTTTCTAATTATTGGCTTTCTTTTTGCACTCTTTGGCTTACAGCCATTAAGCGCACAACCCCTGGAAGAAGTCCTGGATGATTATCGCTTTGAAAAACGAATCAAGGGCCCCACACACAAAAGAGGCCAGCTGCTTGAGGTAAAGGTTGACCAACACAACAACTACCTCGCCATGACCTTTGCTGCAACAAGTTACCGCTACATACATCTTTACATATACCGTCTGTATACCTGGGAGCCCGTGCAGGAACTTAGAGTAAAAGCCAAACGTATTGAGCTCTACAACAGTGTGTTTGATGTAGACGGAAAATTTTTCTATGCCAATACAGATGTTTATAAGAACGAGTATAAAAAAATAGACCTCAAAACAGGAGAAATTTCTGAAGTTCCATGCCAGGAAGTGCCCGGAAATGGCTGCAGACCTCTTGAAGTGCGGCAATACGAAACTACAGCCTACACAGTAGGAGAAAATTACGTGATTTTTCAGGATGAAAAATTCGAAAATTATGTGAGAATCTTTGTGCGCAAAGAACTCTATAAAATACAAAATGAAGAAGACGATGTGCCCGACTTTTTAAAAGAACCGGAAGAAGAAGAAACCGACACCGGCCCCAAGGTAGACCCAACCATTTTTACTATTTGGCTGGATGATAAAAACCTAAGTGATTTGAAAGAGTACGGTTATCTTAAAGTAAGTGAATTTGATATTCTTATAAACAATAGCCTGGCCAAAACATTTGAGTTCGAAAAGCACTCTACAAGCACCATTGTATTACCTGAAAAAGCTTTGGATTCTCTGCAAAACCAGGGTGCATGGATTATTGAAAACCTTAGAGTAGCTGTCAAAGAATAATATGTTTTATAGAAACTGAATTATAGGATAATGCTATATTTATGGTCAACCAGTCATATATGCATTGAATTATGGGTATCAGATTATTTTTCTTAGCGCTCCTTTCTGTTTTTTATCTATCGGGGTATGGGCAGTGCAATAACTCACTAATTGATTCATGCAAGGCTAAACTTACAGAAACAACATACCTCAAACATTTCAAGGTAAGATTTTCAAAGTCCAGGCAAAAGCGGCAACCCAGCGTGGCTAATTTCTCCCTGTATTTGAACAAAGGCACTTATTACAGATTCACAACAGCCAATGATGGAAATCAGAAAGGCATTGCCGTAATTAAATTGTACGATGACTTTAGATTATATGGCAGTAATGTGAGTGAAAATGGTAAACAAATCGATCACTCATTTGGTTTCAGGTGTAACAAAACCGGAATTTATTATTTGACAATAAAATTTAAAGATGGAGCAGCAGGGTGCGCAGCTGTGATGCTCTCGATGAAACCCAAAAAGAAAAAATATGATTGGGATGATGGGCAAATAAAAAAGAACAACATAAATGAGTAAAAATACATGCCCAATAGACAACAGAAAGTAATTAAACCTTTAACTTAAAGCTCAGGTTTAAAATTAACTCAAAAATTAAAACCCATAACCGGGCAATACTTATAAATTTGCATAAAAAAACATGATATTACAAGCAATACACTGGAACTTTGATCCCGAGATATTTGAAATATGGGGACATGGCGTACGCTGGTACGGACTCATGTTCGCATTTGCCTTCTTTTTTGGTTACATCATAATGAAAAAATACTTTTCGCATGATAAGCTCAAAGAAGAATTGCTGGAAAAACTTAGTATTTATGTTTTTCTGGGAACATTGATAGGTGCAAGACTTGGGCACACGCTTTTTTATCAACCAGAGTATTATTTATCGAGGCCCCACGAAATACTTTTTGTTTGGGAAGGCGGCCTGGCAAGCCATGGAGCAGCCGTTGGTATTTTGCTTGCCCTTTGGCTCTATGCCAGAAAAATCAATGTGCCCTATCTTTGGATCCTCGACAGGGTTGTAATTGTTGTAGCATTAGGTGGTTTCTTTATCAGAATGGGGAATTTTTTCAATTCTGAAATTTATGGTATAGAAACCAGTCTGCCCTGGGGTGTGATTTTCGAAAGAAAAGGCGAAACAGTTCCCAGACACCCAACTCAAATTTACGAAGCCCTCAGTTATTTGTTAATTTTCATTGGTTTACATTTTCATTTCCTGAAAATCAGAGCCAAACAACTTAATGGCCAAATATTTGGCATATTCTTAGTACTTTTGTTTAGTGCACGATTTTTCATAGAATTTATAAAACAAGATCAGGTTGGATTTGAAGCAACCATGAAATTAAACATGGGTCAATGGCTCAGCTTACCTTTTATAGCAATCGGGATAGGTTTAATTTTTTGGGTGCAGAAAAATAAAAAAGAATTACAAGAGCACAGTAAGTCCTGAAAACAAAACGAAGATTCAACATTATGAAGAAAATAACATTGCTTCTTGTTCTAATAGGCATTTTGGGAGGCTGCAAAGATACTGATATAGAATATATATTCCCAAAAGATTATTTCCCGGCCTACCCGGAATCTTACTGGGTTTATTCCGATGGAACAACCGTGAAAGTCTCACCGGGCTATCACAAACACAATTATTACGAGGAACTTGAAACGAACGTTACTTCCGATGAAGTATACGTGCCAAAGATAGATAATGAATATGTCTATCAATACTCGATTACCCAAAACGACAACAGAGTGCCCTTAAAAAAATTACTGTCAGAATCAACCAACGACGACTGGATTGTAAGCTACTGGCAGAATGGCGAAATGAGAAGGCGGGTAATTAACAATGACACAAGCGTTACCCTTACAACCCCAATAGAAAACAATGACCAGCAAACTTTCGACAGCTGTATCATTGTGCAGGAATATTTTAAAGATACCGCTGCCCAACCCTGGCTGACCAAAGAAATATATGCGCCTAAAATAGGTCTTATCAGACAGGAAATAAGGCGCGAAGGCGATTCTCTTATTACCAAAGAGCTGGTACGTTATTTTATTTCGGAGGATATTTAATGTGGATAAGGGGAAACATATTGTTATCCCGGCAAATGAATATCACTGAGTTGGGCAAAAGGTTTCCCGAAAGTGAAACTGAAGTAGATGAGCAGGAAGTTGTCATCAATACGCGTAATATTCCTTTTTTTGCTGAACACAAACTTCATCTGAAACCCCATAAAAACAAACTACACTATAAATTATATGTACCTTCCCTGGGTCCATTGATATTTTTTATGTACCTGGCAGTTATTTTTTTGGCCGGGTTTAGCAACTGGAGAATGCTGGTTGTAGGTAGTATAATTGTAACAGGTATTGCCTTTGCAATTTATGTAATTAATGATAAAGGTGCGCGAAATTATTTGCACAAGCATATTGACTCAATCGCTGACGAAAATATAATTACAACTGAACATATTGCCGGTGAAGGCCAGTGCCCTGCATGCAAGACCCAAATTAATCCATATTCAAAAGTATGTCCTGAATGTGGTTTACATATAAAAAATGCCAAAAAACCGGGTTCACAATATAACAATACGGCTCCCGGTAAAGCTAAAATCCATTACCATCTTAAAAAATGAGACGCATATCTGCCAACTATGTATTTCCTGTTGATGGCCCTCCAATACGTAATGGAATTGTAGAGGCTGAAGATGACGGCACAATAAGAAAAGTGTATGACTTTGGTGGTCAAATGAAAGAGCTGGCCCATACCGAATTTTTAAATGGTGTTTTGGTACCAGGGTTTATAAATATGCATACACATCTTGAATATGCCTGGATGAAACAGATTGAGCCAGCAGGGAAGGGTATGTGTTATTTTATTGAATATATGATGGCATCAGAAAAACCTGATGAATACATGAAAAGCATTAAAAATGCAGAGAAATACATGTACAGAACAGGAACTGTAGCCATTGCAGATATTGCCAATACGAGCATTACAAAAGAGATAAAAGCTCATTCTCCTATACGTTATCACACTTTTGCTGAACTTACAGGACTGAAACCCGATATTGCCGGGGAGCGACTTAAACTTATAAAAGAAGTTGCAAAAGATTTTACCGAAGCCGGGTTGTCAGCTTCCATCACTCCACACGCACCTTACTCACTTTCGACAGAATTATGGGAAATACTTGGTAAAAAAATCGATTCAGAACAAGTCTTAAGTATCCATAACCAGGAAAGCAGGGAAGAAAATGAGATGTTCATGCACGGTAAAGGAGCATTACTTGATTTATTCAGAAAAAAGGATATCATTGACAAGCAATGGCAACCGAGTGGTACGACTGCACTGCAGAGCTTACCCTCGTTT
>NZ_DATFKB010000086.1:0-61901 GCF_035268865.1 Salinivirga sp.
GGAGTTCTGGTTCTGTATTTTATGGTTCAGGGTATGGTCTATAGATTTATAAAATAAAAAAGGAATCATGTAAGCCGGATGTGCGCCGCCCATGTCGCTGTAAATAATAGCATTTCCCACGGAGAAACTTGTGTGTTTAAATGGATGAAGCGTGTACATGTTGGCAGCAATATTTTTCGGTCTGAACACCTGGCGACTTTCACCGTACTGACTGGTATAGGTCAGGGTACTATCAATTACCTCAGAAACCAGCCAGCCATGCAGGTAATCGAATTCAAACCATTTTACCGGCTTCAGGTGCAATTTAATCATGGCAAAAGAGGGTGCCCTTGAATCAATGATATTGGGGCCGTGCTGATGATCACCCCATTGGACATGGTCTTTTGATAGTTCGACATGTCCCCATTTCCATGCAAAAGACACGCCACCGCGCATTTCGGAGTAATCGCCCCCGGGCCTGCCGCCGTTTCCAATTTTATAGTTACCTCCATCCTGTCGGGTAAAATTACCGGGCCATGCCAGAATTTCGCTGATGCTGTTATCACGCAGCGATGCCCAAAAACCAAGATGCTTACCTAAAGTGACACTGGCTTCTGCACCTCCCCAATAATGGTCTACGCTTCCATTGTCGTTTGTGCGGTATCGGTACCCCCAAATCGGGCTTACCTCAGCGGTAAAATTGGAATCTCGATATACAAATCCCAAATGTGTGCTGCTAATGGCTGAGTGGGAGCTATATTTCCGAAGAAGATTTACTTTTTCGTCTATATAAGGGTTTTCCGGTTCATTATTATACAGTTGGTAAGCGTTAAGATAAAACGCCAGCTCTTTCTTTTGCCTTTTATTGAGTAAAGAATCCGCATGCTGCGCCTGCTTTAATTTACTGTAAATAAATTGCTTAGTGTATGGCTTTATAGCACTGTGAAGGGTAATTAATTTTTCTCCGGCAAGTTCATCCAAATAGTTGTAAATACCTTTATTACTTACATGTTCAGGAATAGCCTGCCCAAGCGTCATGAAGCCGGAAAATATTAAACCCGCTAACAATAAAAATCTTTTCAAATCATTAAAAAGGGGCATGGGCATGCATTTTGGTATTGTACGAAGGTAAAAAAAGTTTTTATAAATCGCTTACAGCGCATAGTGAGGTTAATAAATCTGCTGTAACAAAAGGGTTCGATATCACAAATCCTGCATAATTTGCACCAACAGCATTACCCCTGTTTCAAGTGCTTTAGGGTCGGGTAAAAATTCCGGTGTGTGCAAACCTGCACTGCGCCCATTTGAATCGGCTACACCCAGTCTGAAATATGCAGATGGAATTTTTTGCGCATAATAACCAAAATCATCAGTAGTCATGCGCAAAGGCAGCAGATGAATATTTTTCGACCCCAGTAATTCAGTGGCAATATCTTCAATTTTAGCGGTAACGTTTTTATCATTTTCGATGGTAGGGTAACCCGGTCGAATAACAGTTTCAGCATCTGCCCCAGTGGCTTTGGCTGTATTCTGTACAATTTGTTTGATTTGTTTTAGCGCTTTTTTACGCCACTTTTCGTTCATCGTACGGAAAGTTCCTTCAAGCAATACTTCCCTTGGAATAATATTCATTACACTTTCGGCACAAATATTTCCAAAGGTGAGTACCGAAGGAATTTCGGTCGGTATAAAACGCGATTGTATTTGCTGAAGGGCTACCAGCACCTGCCCTGCGGTAAGCACTGTGTCTACAGTTTTGTGTGGCATTGCTGCATGGCCGCCCGGGCCTTTAATATGCACATCTACCTCATCGCCTGAAGCCATGTATGGGCCGCTCCTAAATCCAACCTCACCGGCTTTCAAATCGGGGAACGAATGCATGGCCAACATCACATCAGGCTTATGACTTTTAAAAAAATCTGATGCAATTACATCCACAGCACCCCCGGGAATTTTTTCTTCGGCGTGCTGGAATACAAAAAGCACATTGTGTTCCAGGTTTGCTTTATGTGCAGAGAGTAGTTTTGCTGCACCCAGGGCACAAGCCATATGCAGATCGTGCCCGCATGCGTGCATGGTCCCTGTATTTTGAGAAATATAATTTACGTTGGTTTGTTCATGTAATGGTAATGCATCCAATTCGGCTCTTAAACCAATGGTGCCTTTGGCATTGGTTACCTGCAAATATCCCATCACAGCGTTTTGGGATAAGCGATGTACCTCCAGTCCCATTTTTTTTAGCCCGGAAGCTATATAGGCAGCTGTTTCTTTCTCCTGAAATGAAGGTTCAGGATGGGCATGCAAGTGCTCATACCAGGTGCGTATTTCAGGTAATTGTTCGGTAATTTGGGCTTTAGAAATCATTTTATAATGGTTTTATGTTGCAAGTTACAAAGAATGAAACAATAATACATCAGCTCAGCTTTTAAAAATCATTCTGTAAGCCACATATAGCAACATTACACCAAATATTTTCTTTAATACTTTATCGGGCAACTGCACCGAAATCATGGAACCTACCCAGGCTCCCACAACAAAGGCGACCATCAGCAACAGCGCGTACTTAACGTTGACATAACCCGCTTTATAGTAGTTCCAGGCAGCCATCAGGCCAATTGGCGGCAGCATAAAAGCCAGGGCTGTACCCTGCGCCTGGTGCTGCGAAAATCCCATGATAAACACAAGCGCGGGTATGACTACCACACCACCACCAACGCCCATCATACCACCCACGAAGCCTGCAAGCAGGCCAACAATTAGAAGCAATATTATTTCGTTCATCCGCATTATTTTATCTGGTTATATGATTATTGTAAAAATTAAACTGAAAAACTGTATTATCCTCGCATATCTTAAAAGTCGAGGTTAATTGAAAAATAAAACTGCCGATCCAGAATTTTTTTATTCTCAATTCCCCATGCCCAATCGAAACGCAAATAATATCCAAAAACACGTGTGCGAAAACCAAATCCGTAACCGGCCACTAATGGATCACGTCTCTTATCAATACGCACACTTACCGGTCCGTTCTCAATATAATCATAGCGGTAAAAATTATCGGTATTTGTGATATCCCAACCATACCAGGCGCTACCCACATCAAAAAAGCCGGCTATCATAAAATTATCCAGTAAATCACTATTTAAGGGCCGATTAAAAATATACTTGATTACGGGCCAGCGCAATTCTGAATTGATCAGTGCAAAACTATTTCCATTTCTGATATTTTGCTGAAACCCGCGCATATTAGTGGCAACCGTCTGAAAAGCCCAGTTTTTACTTTTATCAACAGGAATGGTCTGATCGAAATAACCATTTCCGCTAACCGACATCCAGTTGTCTACACCTCCCAGATAATATATCAGTAGCGCATTCCCGAAACTGGACGATGCTGCAAACCTGTTGGCCCAAATGAGTTGCCGGTGTATTTGAATATAGTGACGCACATCTGTACCCACTACAAACATATGATCGCCTGTATTTTGTTCAAGCCTGGAATATTGCTCAAAAAAGGCTTTTGCCCGGGTTCCACTGTACAAATTCAATCCCAGAGACCGGGTATTGTCATATACATACTCGGCCAACATGCCGCCCCACAACCTAAAATCGTCAGGTTTTACTAAAGTTTCGTTATTGATGGCGGGGTACACAATTTGGTCGAGCCGTAACCTACCGGTAAGACGTACCGATGACACCTGCGAAAAGGGGTATTTGAGCACAAGCATGGTTTGATAAGAATAGGATCGTTTAAGCTCATTATCGGTATACTCTTCACTTCCCATTCGATGGAGGATAAGCTGCTTGTCGAGCCGTGATTTAAGATTCTCGATGCTGATTAGGTATTCATTTCCTGTGAAATTTGCAGCAAGCCTGAAACCCGCAGTCAACTTATAATCCTCAAATAAATCAGCTGCACCAAATTTGGTCAGTACATTAAACCCGGGATTAAAAAAAACGCCCCCTCCCGTATAAACCTGGTAACTGCGGTTAAGCTGACTAAAATCGACCTGGTTAACAGTATAGTTGGTGTAAAAAGTTGTGAAATATAGCTTGCGCTTTAAAACCCAAAGACTATCAGCCTCAAAATCGGGCCATCGCTGATCAGACTTTTGCTTTTTTTCAAACTCAAAAGTGTAATTATTTATATCAATCAGGCTGTCGTTGCGTCGTTGTTGTTCCTTCAACCGTTCAATTTGTTTATTGTAAAACTTCCGGCGGGTGGTAAAAAAAGCTTTCTGCTCTGTAATGTTTAACGTTTTTTGCAGGGGAGTCAAATCGAATGGCTTTTGCACCAGATGATAGCGTTGGTTATAAAAATGAAGATCTGCAAAGGCAGACCTGGAATTGGCTACATCATGCTCAACTAAACCATACCTTAAATCAGTAAGTGGTTTTTGCTCAGTGAAAAACCGATAATGAATGGCTGTATCAACAAATTGAATAGCACTGTCGTAATTGGCCACAAAGCGATTCTGTATGCCATTCTGATCATTCAGATATAAATAATGATCCTTCCCCAGCACTATTGGCTTTGTTTGGTTACCCGGAGTTGCAACAACTTTTACAGGCTCAAAACGCCGGGCATCTGTCAGGTATAAATCCAAATGACTTTGCAAGGTGTCTCCTGTTGGTTTGTTACGATTACTACTAAAAATAATGTTGCCTTCAGGCGTGAACTTTGGATTAAGCTCGTCGGGCAAATCATCGGTGAGCCGGTTCTGCTCATTCGATGCCAGGTTCAGGGTAAATAAATCGGTTTTGCCATCCTGAATACCTGAAAAAACGATTTGTGTACCATCACTGTTAAAATCATAGTCCAACATACGATTAATATACTGTATGTTGCGTGCATTAATCTCAGTTGAATTCACATCATAAAAACAGAGTTTAATTTGCTGCTCATGCTCATACACCCACGATAACATATTGAGTTTTGGGTGCCAACGCACAACAGGGTATTTTCGGTCAATTTTCTGGGGTAATTTATGTCCATAAGCAAACACTTTCTGCCGCTTGCCGCTAGCTGCATCCTGGATATAAATTTTCACTTTTCCGGATTCATTTCTACTCCAGGCAAAATATCGCTCATCGGGAGAAAAGACCAGGTTGCTGTATTGCGCCTTTTTTTTGGTTCGCTTTTTTATTTTTTTTGCCTCAGCGCCGGGCACTCCAGTTCCCTCCTGCTCATAACGATAGGTTGAATACTCTGCCCATTCGCGCAGCAAGTATCGAAAAGGTACGCCTGTTACAAAAACAATGGCATTATTGATATTTTTACTCACCCTGGAGAGATACATGATATCTCTTAAAGCCGGCTCGCCATAATTCATTGCCACATAGGTCCAAAAAGAAAACCCGGCAAGTTCAGCATCCTTGCCAGTAAGCCATTGCATTTTTTTGTACTTACCATTGAGCAGACCATCTTTAATACTTTGCTGCTCTGATGCGGCAAATTCATTTCCATAGTAAGCAATAAGTCCTTTAATAAACCACTCCGGGTAAGATATCAACGCCGAATTTGCCAATCTGTCGGAAAACCGGCTTCCCACAAGAATCTCATTAATCAACAATTCGGCTGAAGCCCGCCGCACCTGCCTGTCCAGTTGCCGGTGTGTACCATAATTATAAATCATGACTTTATTATTGGCAATGGTTGTGGTACCACCTATATTGTACTGATCATTGCCTGAAACCAGACCAATATTGCTTTGTCTGAAATCTAACAAGTCGTTATACACAATGAAATTTATCTGTCCATCGAGTCGGTAGTCGAGTCGATATTCCATCTCTGTTAAAATGTCGCGTGCTCGCAACCCCACATACCGCGCTGTATTATCACCTCCCTGATGAAAATAAACTTTATAACGCTGAAAGTCGTAATGTTGCCAGTAAAAATCGCGGTATTGCACACGGTTCTTACCAAAACGCATACGATGACCGTTATAAAACTGGCCAAAAAGTGTATCCGAAATCAGTACCAGCATGCATAAAATCAGCGATATTTTAAGGGCAATATTTTTCACTTTTCCATTCGTTGCTTTAGCATCTCGTACAGGAGTACTGCGGCAGCATTTGATACATTTAATGATGATATTTTACCCTGTACCGGCAGTGCAGCTTTTACATCAGCCATATCAAGCAAACCCTGACTTATACCTTTATCTTCAGCACCCATAATAAGCAAGGCCGGTCCATCTAATGGCTGGTTAAAATACATATCATCGGTTTTTTCGGTAGCTGCGACCAGTTTCAGGCCGCTATCTTTGAGGTACGAAGCAGTTTTTTTCAAACTTGCGGTACGGCATACCGGCAGGTTAAACAACGCTCCTGCAGATGTTTTTACAGCGTCACCTCCAATACGCACCGAACCTTTTTGGGGAATAATTACCCCATGCACTCCGGCACACTCTGCTGTACGCACCATGGCACCAAAATTTCTAACGTCAGTTACCTCATCAAGCATTAAAAAAAACGGATCTTCGCCCTTGTCATAAACATTCATTAATACGTCCTCAATTTGCTGAAAAGGGACAGGTGACATCAGTGCAATAATACCCTGATGATTTTTACGTGTAATGCGGTTTAGCTTTGCATCAGGTACCTGCTGAAGCGGAATACGATGATTGCGCATCATCTCTTTTATGGCATCTATGGTATCTCCTCCCATGCCTTTTCTTATCAATACCTTATCGCAATGCTGGCCGCTTTTGATGGCCTCCTCTACGGGACGTATACCAAAAATAAAATCACTTTTTTGTTCCATGTTGTTAAGTTTTGTTAATAAAATTTGCCTTTTCTCCACCCGTTGATGTGGTGCATCAAAAAGCCATTCATAAGACTGTCATTACGATTCAACTGATACTCCCCAAGTGAATCGTTATATGCGAACGGAATTTTTAATTTTTCGTTTTTACCGATATAATAAAACCAATGCTCTGAAGTATCAGTAAGTTGTACTTCATCGGGCAGGCCGGCAAGTGTAATAACCTTACCCATGTCGGTTTTCCAGCCCGCACGATGACTACTAAATTTTATATTAGCCAACTGTACGCGGTTATAGAATACCTGTATGAGTTGTTTAGCTTTTTCTGCATCAGGGGCAGCTTTCAACCAAAATGTATCAACGGCATGCTTGGGTGATAATTGATTAATTTGGCGCCACTCCTTACCATTGATCAAATAACGAATAGGTCCAAGCATTTGTCTTGCCTGCCTGATGGCAGGAAAATATGGATTACTAACCACATACCGTAACCCTCCGTTTAATGTACTGTCGCTGTTAATTACATACGATCCGGATATTGAAAACCGTAGAAAATCGTTTTTGCTAAATTTATATGCTGTATCGAAAGGCAATGATGCTTTGCGGTTGTAGGTAAGATGAAACACCCATAAACTATCGTTTTCACCTCTGTAATTAACCTTCACAGAATCACCTTCGGCAGCAATTGTCCGTGTAAAAGGGTATTTTTTATCATTAAAATATGCAAAATAACGTTGCGGATTACCCATATGATCGTTTCGCAAACGCACTACCTCATTGGTTTCCAGCTCTGAGAGCAAATCCTGGATGCGTAAATCTACATACTTTACACTATCGGGATGATGGGCAAAGCCAAGTTGAAGCTGTAAAAAATTGGTAGCCGGCTTTTGAGGTTGGGCGTATTTTACTGACCCGCTATCGCGAAACATATTTGCACCAGCCGAATCGACTAAAAAATATTCAATAGCTACACCGGCCACCTGATCCTCGCGCCGTTTAAATTCCGGAAAAGCAATGTCACTAACAGGTATGTGCAAAAAAATAACCGACGAATCGGGAGCAACGCGGTTCAGCATTAAAACGGGATGAATATCGGTATGCATAGGATTGTAGAGATGCGAAAAATTGCGCTCGCTAATTGGCTGATAGTAGGTTTTGCAGCCTGCAAGAACAGAAAACACGGCCACCATCCACAATAAATGCCTGTAGAATTTTGCGCCCCGTCTATTTAGCTGATTATTAATCATTAAAACTTAGTAATTTTCTACTCCTGCTCATTAAAATTTGAAGGTAACGATTTTTTATGGCTGATGCCCATTTTACGAATCTTTTCAGCCCTGCTTATTAAATCGCCACGCCCTTCGCTGAGTTGTTTTATCAATTGCTCATGGCTGCGTTGAGCACCATGTATTTTCTGGCCCACATCATTTACCGACTCAAGCAAGCCCACAAATTTGTCGTACAGTTTACCGGTTTCATCTGCTACGCGCTCTGCAAACTCGTTTTGTTTCTCTATTTTCCACAAATTGGCCACTGTCATCAGAGTAGCCATTAATGTAGCCGGTGTAACCAACACAATACGGTTTTTCCATGCAAGATCCTGTAGAGTTGAATCGTATTGCAGAGCCAGGGATAGTGCATTTTCAACAGGCATAAACAAAAAGATAAACTCCGGGGAGTTTAATGTTTCACCAGTCTCATAATTCTTCTGTGCCAAATTAGTTATGTGATTTTTTACAGAGGTTAAGTGTTCATTCAGTGCGCGCTCACGGGATGTATCGTCTTCTGCATTAACAAGCCTTTCAAAAGCACTGAGTGATACTTTCGAATCAATTATCAGGTGACGGTTCTCTGGTAAAAACACAACTACATCGGGCCGCACCCGACCAGCTTCGGTAACCGTGGATACCTGCGTTTTATAGGTTATATTCTTTTCCAGACCGGCTTTTTCAAGAATACGTTCCAATACCATTTCACCCCAGTTTCCCTGTATTTTAGAATCATTTTTCAATGCTCCGGCCAGGTTTTGGGCATCGTGGCTTAACTGTTTATTTAACTCCTGCAGCTGTTTGAGTTCAGCAGAGAGTGTGCTGCGCTCTTTCACATCTTTTTCTCTGAAGTCTGTCAGCAACTGATTGTATTGCTGAAGCTTTTCTTTTAAAGGTTGCACAATCTGATCAATAGATGTCTTATTGGTTTTATTCAAAGCCTCGGTACTTTGCGTAAAAAGGTCATGACTCAGGTTTTTAAATTCTGTTTTCAGTGTATGCTGCATTTGCACAAAATCTTTCTCTTTTTGCTGCATCTGTGCATTGGCATATTTTAATGACTCCTGCAGGCGGGCTTTTTCTGTTGAAATGGTTGTAAAATCATCTTGTAATTTTGACAACTGCTCCTGCAGCTCATAATTCCGGTTACGGTAATATTCGGTTTGGGTACCGAGCTCACTCACTTGCAGGTCTGTTTTATATTTTTGCTCTTTAAAATAGCGCAGCTTCTGCCAAAATATAATAATAGCCCCGACAGCACCTGCAAAAAGCACGAATAGTAAAACCGTAGTAAATTGATCCATAAAGTACATTTTTTGTCACAACATTTGAAAAATGTTAATGATTAGCCAAAATTACACATTCTCATGGAAATGGACTGCTATTTGATTAGCTTAGTAATACAGCAAATTTTTCAATAGTTTACTGCTTTTTTAATCTGAATTCGGTTATTAAAGAAAAAGTGCACTAAATTTGCTACAGCAGTTTCGGGAAATTTTCCCGGGCATCATAAATACTTGAAAAATACGTTTTTTAACTCAGATAAACCCATAATAACATTCCGGAATTGAGAGACCGTCAAAAACTTACGAATTGGCAGCGATTTATGCTCTACCATCGCTTTTTCAGGAGCAGTGGTTTTTACCGCTTTTTTCTGCGCAATTTTTTGCGTGTAATTATTATTCTGGGATCTATCATTGGTCTAATTTTCGGTCTGGAACATTACATCCTGGAAGACCTGCGTGACGACTTTCTCTTTTGGCTCAGTCAACTACCTCATGCAGGCGTATGGGTTGTTTATGCCATATCAGAAACACTATTAGGCCTCATCCCACCAGACCTGTTTATTATTTGGGCAAATAAATTTGATAAACCCATACTTTATCTGACCCTTTTGGGAGGTATTTCTTATGGTGCCGGAATATTGAGTTATATTATTGGTAATTATTTTGGCACAAAAAAGCGGGTTGAACACTGGTTACTAAATCGATATGCTGTTTTTGTTAAAAGATTAAGGCAATGGGGTGGATTATTAATTATTGTTGCCGCTTTGCTGCCTTTACCCTACTCAACAGTATGCATGCTGGCCGGCCTTGTTAAATATCCGCTGCCGAAGCTGGCCCTTTACGGACTTACACGCATTATCAGGTTTTACATATATGCTTCATTCCTGATGAAAATATTTTAACTCCAAATTAACTGGAGTATTTTCACAAGATTCTGCTCATCAACCTCATCAAAAGCATTAAGTTGATCGCTATCGATATCTAATACACCAAGCAAATTGTCTTCAGGGTCAAACAGTGGCACTACCACCTCGCTTTTAGAGCGACCGTCGCAAGCAATGTGTCCCGGAAATTCTTCCACATTTTTTACAAGTACAGGCTTACGTGTATTGATTCCTTCCCAGCATACTCCGGTATCCTTTGCCAGTTGCATACAAGCAACGGGGCCCTGGTACATTTTTACCTGTAATTCTCCCTGATTTAAAAAGTAAAACCCTGTCCAAAAATAATAATCCATTTTGTGATGCAAAACGGCAATTATTGTATTCATGCGCGATTCAGGATTAGAACAGGTGGGCATCAACTGCTCCAGCTGTTTATATATACGATCGTAGCGACCCTGCTTCTTTTTAGCATCCATAATGTTTTTCTTTTAGTAGGAACCAAAAATAGAAAAATCCACGGGCTCCTCAAACTTACAAATTGTGTAATACTTGTCAATTATAAAAAAATAAACATAATTTTGTCAATAAATGTTTCTCTCATAAACCATAAAGTACAACTTTAATGCATCGGAGCAGCATTAAAATATTTTTTGCCTTCATATTTTTATGTCTGTTAAATTTAAACAGCGCTGCTCAAAAAGGTACACCATACATCAATAACTTCCCCATGGAAGATGAATTGAACTACAGGGTATGGGACATGATAAATTTACCTAACCAGGAAATGCTTTTTACATGCAGAAAAGGTTTGTTAGGCTATAATGGTTCAAAATGGAATCTACATACACTCTCATCGGTACCATTAGTCATAGAGACTGACGAGCGGGGAAGAATTTTTGTGGGTTTTCGCGGTGATTTTGGTCTGGTAAAGGAAGATAGTACCGGGTCATATCATTTTCAATCTCTACTGCCCGATAGTAGCATGAAAGATGTGGTATTCGATGAAATTTACATAGAACAGGACAGTGTGTTTTTTATTGGTGAAAAGTCTGTTTACCTGGTAGACAAAAACAACAAGACTTCTAACTTCACATTTCCTCAGTTTGATGAACATCATGGTTTTTTTATGCATAGAAAGCAACTACAGGTGGTTACCAATAATGGTATTTGCAGTGTTGATCCTGATTCTGTCGATTTGTTTTCAAATGTAACATTACCCCACAATTCAGATATCTTTTTTCATTTTAAGGTGAAACCCGGACTTACATATTTAGGTGCTTCGAACAATAAGCTTTATCAATTCGATGGAGAAAACCTTTTGAAAGTTAATATTAAAGACCAGGCATATCTGGACGAAAGCGTGCTTGTAGATGGATTACTCCTAAACGACTCACTAATAGCTCTTTCTACAAATATCGGAGGAGTACTGATTATAAATCTCAATACAGGAAAAACGCTCTATACAATTAATTACACAACAGGTTTGCCCGACAATAAAGTTTATGACATTTACCTGGACAAAAAAAATGGATTATGGATTGCCCATGGCCGTGGAATAAGTCGAATCAGCCTGTCATTGCCCATTATGCTTTTTAATAAATATCCTGGACTCAGTGGGAACCTGTATGCTTTTACAAGGAAACAAAACGAGATATACCTCGGTACCAGCGAAGGGTTATATTATTTGACCAAACAAAAACAATATAAAACCCGTCAAATAACTGTCAGGGTACCCGAAAAGACAGAGGCAAAAACCAAAAAGAAAAAACAAGTATCAGCGCAAGAAAAACCTGAAAACACAAATGACACGAAAAAAAAGGGGCGAGTACGAAAATTCTTCAGAAAAGTCGCTCAAAAAATAAAAGCACCAATAAAAAAAATATCGGGTAAAGAATCTGACAAGGAGCAGCCTCAACCGCAAACAGTAAAAAAGGAACCTGAACTAACATACAGGACCAGGACTATTTACAGCCTTCAATCCATATCTCATGCGTATAAAAAAGTAGCTGAGTTCAAAGGAAAATGTTTTCAACTAATCCACCACAATAATCAAATTTTGGCTGCTTCCAATACCGGGTTATACACAATAAAAAAACACAAAGCAAAAATCATTCTGAAAGACACTTACGTAAACTTCATTAAAAAATCACGGTTTGATCCACGGAAATTACTGGTTGCAACAAATGACGAAATAATATTTTTGGAATATACCGGAGACAACTGGAACCTTATAATGAAGCATAGCTTTGATGAAGCCATCTATTCTATTGCAGAACAAACACCCAAAACAATTTGGGTGGGCGGATTAGGAAAGGCTTTTAAAATAGATTTACATGCGCAAGACTCAATAAGTACCAATGTGATGTATTTTAAGGGCAACATGCTCGATGAAGTGGTAGTAAGATATTTCGATAAAAAACTACACTTCATCGTTTCGTCTGCCATTTACATTCTGGACAATAAACAAAACAAACCAATAAAGAAAAAGCAATATGCAGAACGCAATGCTCTTGATATATTCGCATTTTATAACCAACCGGAGTACACCTGGATTAAAACCAATCAATGGAACCTTTACGACTACTATGGTGAAAAAAAACTTGCAGCTATAAAGTATTTAAAATTACTCGATAATATTGATGAGGCTTTTCTGGATGAAAATCAGCAAATTTGGGTTATAGATAATTATAATAATTTATATAGAATAAACAATCAAACTGATTCTATCTACACCCCAAATTTCCGGCTAAATATTGCTTCAATACAACATAAAGGTGGTGCCTTTTTGAAGGCCGGGGACATCAAACTCGAATACGAGGATAATGCCATCACTGTTAAAGTTTCGTCTCCTTATTTCTTGAAAAACAATGCTGTGAAATACCGCTATAAACTGGTGGGGCTGACAAAAAAATGGTCAGACTGGAGTAACAACGAAATTATAAATTTCCCTTTTATTCCGGCTGGCACATATTATTTATTGCTGGAATCGAAAACTGTATTGGGAAACAAAAGTGGGATTACCAAAATACCAGTGCACATCGATAAACCTTTCAGGCAAACGATTATTTTCTATTTACTGGTAATTTTACTCCTGACGGGTGTGGTATTTTTGATTATTATACTCCGCGAACGAAAACTAAAACGAGATAAAGTTTTACTCGAAGCAAAAGTAAAAGCACGTACCAAAACTATTAGTGAACAAAAAGAAGAAATTACTGTACAGCACGATGAAATAAAAGAACAAAAAAACAGAATAGAGCAGCAGCACAACGATATAAAACAGAGCATTACTTACGCAAAAAGAATTCAGGCTGCAGCACTGCCTGATAAACCATTAATTGACAGACAACTAAAAGACTATTTCATATTTTTTAAACCACGTGATATTGTAAGTGGCGACTTTTATTGGATCAACAAAATTGGCAACAAAACAATTGTTATGGCAGCAGACTGCACCGGGCATGGAGTGCCTGGAGCCTTCATGAGTATGTTAGGTATTTCATTTCTTAATGAAATTACTTCAACCATAAAAGACCTGCATGCCGACACCATATTAGACGAACTCAGGAGATATGTCAAAGAAACTTTGTCGCAAGAAGGCAAAGAGGGTGAGGCAAAAGATGGTATGGATGCATCTTTAATGATTATCGACTATGAGAACAAAAAAGCTGAGTTTTCAGGCGCATTTAACCCGCTTTACATGATAAGAGGAGGCGAGCTTAAAGAGATAAAAGCTGACAAAATGCCGGTAGGCATTTATTTGAAAAAAGAAACACCTTTTACCAACCATGAAATAGAACTTAAGCAGGGAGATACGTTTTATATGCTTTCAGACGGTTTTCCGGACCAGTTTGGCGGGAAAAAAGGCAGAAAATTCATGCGAAAACCTTTTAAAAGGCTATTAATTAACATGCAGGATAAATCGATGGAAGAACAAAAAGATATT
This sequence comes from Salinivirga sp., assembly GCF_035268865.1. Classification (GTDB taxonomy): domain Bacteria; phylum Bacteroidota; class Bacteroidia; order Bacteroidales; family Salinivirgaceae; genus Salinivirga. Next base: position 14,127 of record NZ_DATFKB010000086.1, read on the forward strand.
CTTGACAACACATTTAGAGAATGGCTGGGAACAGTGCATCAACAAATTGACGATGTTCTGGTTATCGGTTTAAGAATTTAGCAGCATGTGATTTTTATACCCTATAATTTTGCATAAAGAAGAAACTATTGTACTTTTGCAATCCGCAAATGGTCGGTTGGCCGAGTGGCTAGGCAGCGGTCTGCAAAACCGCGTACGGCGGTTCGAATCCGCCACCGACCTCAAACCATAGCTAGAAACCCTTGATTTTTAAGAGATTGAAAATTGAGGGTTTTGTTTTTGGAATAATTTGCTTTTTAGTTAAAAACCATAACCAAGACCTTGATATAACTATACCTTCACCCAACTTGTTCCATTAGATTTGGCCATGGAGGTAAGGTGTCCGTTCGGTCATTAAAGAGACAACTTATACGCATTGTAAGTAGTTTTCACTCATTTCATTTTAATCTCTCTGTAATAATCCTATTTTTTGCGGACTCCTTTTTTAAACTGTTCGAACTCCTTTATTGCAATATGAAGTGTTGTATAAGGAAAATGTGTACCGGTACTTTCTTTATTCTTTTTATCCAGTGTTTTTTGTGCATAATTTAGGGCTTGGTCCATCTTTCCATTTGAAATCAATTGCTCTACCCATGTGCAATTTTTCAGAAAACCATCTTTTCCTTTAGCATAATCAGGAATATGCTTTCGCAGAACTTGTTCTGCTTCATTAGCATTTCGAAATTCTTTTGTGGTATATTGATAATGCAGCAAAAACCAAAACTCAATAGAAGCATAGTTTCGCACAGAAACACTTCTGGAATTTGGGCATACTTCTTTTTAAGTTTGTTGAATTTTTGTTGGTTTGCTTGATTTACAACCGTGTCATAATCAAATAAGTAAATAATTTTATTTGTTCCGCCGCTTAAAAGTTCATCTATGATCTCTTCTGTACCTTCGATAGTTAATCGTTTGAACAAGCTGGGTTTAATAGAATAGCCATAATCTTTAGTTGCTTTGAGGTGTTTAAGGTAATACTGCTCTGTTCTTCCTTCGCCCAGCACAGCATATCTCATACGGAGTTTTCGATCTCGTGTTTTTCTGGCCATAATTATTTTAATTCAGGAATTCCTCCAAATTTTCCGTGTTTGTAATAATTGTAATATGAAAGCTCTTTTCTGAAATCCGAAAAATCAGCAAACGAGCTTAGCTCTGTGGCTCCATCTTCGCCTTTTTCGGTAATCCAAATGGCATCGCGACGCAAAATGTCTTTTTCGTTTAATAGAGACATATTATGTGTAGTAAAAAGTATTTGAGCACTATCTGACCGCTTTAAAAACTCACGCAAAAAATGCATTATTAGCAGGGGATGAAGGCCTGATCCGATCTCATCTATCAACATCAGGGCATTATTTTTTATTGCATTATAAAACGGAGCAGATAATCCATAGTACCTCATGGTACCTCTCGACTGTTCGTTTTCCGGCAGCTTAAAATATATCTCCTGATCCTCTTTAATAATCCGATGTTCGAAAACTGTGGTGTCAAACTCAATAACCTTCTCTTTTCGAATGCGTTCTTTTTCACTCTCGGAAATTCTCAAATTGTCCAGCTCTTCCATCACAGCTTCAGGTACAGGTTTAGCCTCTTTCTCATAATAAATGTCTGAAATATTTAAATCAGCTCTTTGGATGAATTCCAGAGCAAATTTTTTCAGTTCCTCATTACTTTGAATGTGATTGTCGGAATATTCCGTTAAACTATGATACGGGTTAATAGAGTTCATAAATTGGTATTGGAACCACTCATATACAGCCTCGATTTCAGGAATCTCCACATTTACACTGCTGTAACCCACAAAAACAGATATGTTTTTTAATGTTTTTACTGTAATTTCATCAAGAGCAGCTTTGGAAACCTTAATTTTGTTCCCAAATTTTAGGATAGCTGTCTTACCGGTTCCTGATAATGTGCGTTCGAATATTACAGCCGGTTGAGTCCCGGGATAAAACAACAATGTTTCATTAAATACGTTTTTTCGATCTATTGTAATGGAGTACAAGTGTTTTACAGTACCAACATAAAAAGTAAGTTCAAGTTTTCCGGGTTCTTTGGTCGTTTTGTCAAAAGCAAAAGCACGAAAATCCAACTCTTCCTCTTTGTTGTCCACATTGGCAAAAATAAACCTGTGAATAAAATCAAAAGCCTCAATCAAATTGCTTTTGCCCGAAGCATTGGCACCATAAACCATGGCCATTTTTAGCAGGCGCACACCTTTCACTGGTTCATACACATAGTAATCTTCCAGTGTTGTATCAGAGGTAGCTTCAAAACTAAACACCACTTCATCTTTAAAAGATAAGAAGTTCTGTATTTTCAGCTCTTGTATCATCTGTATTATTATTTTATGTAATTATATTACAAATATACACAAAAAGAGATAGTCTTGCAGTTTTTACTCAAAAAATGTAATTTTTTTACATAATACAAAAATAGAGGTTTGTATTTAGGGTCTTTATAGTTTGAATTACCATAATAGTTTTTGCCAATATCCTAAATAATAATTCAATTTAGATCAACTTTTAACGAATTTTTTTCTTCGATACATAATTATAAAGTGTATATTATATTGGTATATTGGATGATAAACAATAAGAATATTGAATTCCATCTATTTTTGTCAGGTAATTTTATTTTTTTAATACAAACAATTTTAAAAAAATCATATGTCATCAAAATATTTAAAAGCTAAATCACACCCCATAATCATTGCAGGCACCGGGCCCGGTGACCCGGAACTGCTTACTGTAAAAGCGCAAAAAGCAATTGCCAGTGCCGATGTGATTGTTTACGATGCTACGCAAATTGAGCACATAATTGATTTCTGCCAAAGCAAGGCCAAAAGGGTGAAAATAAATAAGGACAAAACCAAAAACAGCGATACTCTCAGAAAGGAAATAATTCAAATATTGGCCGATTATCACAAAACGGGTAAGCGCGTTGTGCGGCTCAAAACAGGTGATGCATTTATGTTTGGAAGTGGAGCTGCCGAAACAGAGTTACTTTTTGAAATGAATTTACCATTTTCTGTTATACCCGGTATCACTGCTGGAATGGCTGCTGCAGTCTATGGGAACGTGCGCATTTCAGAAAAAAAAGAGGCTGATACAGTCACATTTTACATGGCCAACCAAAAAAACGATCAGCATGAAAACCTGGAACAAATCGCTCAACTTTTGCAGAGCCGTGCCACTGTCGCCTTATATATGGCAGAAAACATTTTGCCACAAATCCGGGATTATCTTCTGAAACAAAAATTGCCCAAACACTTTCCTGTTGTTGCTGTAGCCAATGCCTCCCTTCCCAATCAGCAGGTACTAGCAGCAACATTAGCCGATATTCAAAGCATTTTAAATAAAATTCCGAAAAACAGCTCCGTTGTTTTTTTCATAGGAAAAAAAGTACATAGTATATTCGCAGCCCCAAACCAATCAGAATAGCAGGGGCAAATTATGAAACAATTCTTAGCAATTTTACTTGCCATTTCTGCGCTGCAATTGACAGCACAAGAAGACAGCATACAGCGTAAAATCTTTAAGCTGGGCGAAATAACCATCACTGAAACCCAAAACACATCACCACTACAAAGTATTGACCAAAAAGAAATAGAACAGTTCAGCCCGGATAACGCGGCTCAGGCCCTGAATTTGCTGCCGGGAGTTACGATGTCGCAGTCGGGTGGTCGCAACGAAGCCCTGATTTTTGTGCGCGGGTATGATTTGCGTCGAATTCCGGTTTTTGTCGATGGTCTACCGGTATATATTCCATACGATGGCTACATCGATTTGAATCGTATACAGGTCGGCCAGTTATCAAAAATATCAGTCGACAAAGGCTTTACTTCATTACTTTATGGTGCCAATACACTTGGTGGTGCAATTAACCTGGTTTCAGCAAAACCCTCAAATAACTTTGAACTCAATGCTGAAGCCGGCAGCAAAATAAGCAGAGAAGGGGTTAACGCTTATTCAGGATCCATTAATATTGGTACTCGCAGAAAAAAATGGTTTGCCGCTGGTACTTTTCAGATACAGCAACAAGAATTTTATAACCTTCCCGGGTCATTTACCACATTCTATCGTGAAACAGATTACAAACGGGACAATTCGCAATTTCATAATCTGCAATACAGCCTGAAGGCCGGTTACACACCTCGAAAGGGGGACGAATATGTACTGAGTATTAAAGGAATAAAAGCCAACAAAGGGGTTCCCATATATTTGGGCAATAACCCAAACATAAGAGTGCGCTACTGGAGGTATCCGAAATGGGAAAAAAACGGCATATATTTTCACTCAAAAACCAAACTCCAGAACCAACTCATATTAAAAACGCGTTGGTTTGCCGATGGTTATAAAAATGTGCTTAAGAGTTTCGACGACTCCACATACACATCACAAACCTACAACTACGCCTTTACCAGTACTTATGACGATCAAAGAATGGGGGGCAATATAGACCTGCATCTTTATAGTTTGGAAGCACATGCCCTGAAAGCTGGTGTGCGCATACAGTACGATCACCACAAAGCATTTAATAAGGGTGAAACACCCCGACACATAAAAGACCTCACAACCTCAGCAGCTCTGGAAGATATTTGGCAAATAAACGACCGTTTAAAACTAGTCAGCGGTATAGCCTTTATGAGCCGTAAAGGTTTGCAGGCAGATGACTACATTGCTCAATCAGATTCAGTCGTAAGCTTTGCCATGGGGCACGATAAAGCATGGCACTATCAGGCAGGCATATTTTATAATTTAGACAATAAACAAACACTTCATGCATCGGTGGCACGAAAAACCCGCTTTGCCACAATGAAAGATCGGTATTCATACCGCATAGGAAGAGCCATACCAAATCCTGATTTAAACACCGAAAATGCAATCAATACCGAAATAACTTACAGTGGACAAAAAACCAGTTTGCAATGGTCCTTTTCAGTGTTTTACAATTTCATAGACAACACCATACAGCGCGTAGATGAAGTGCAGAACGACCTTTGGCAATTGCAAAATACCGGTAAATCACATTTCCGCGGTGGTGAAGTAGCCATCGGATGGAAAGCAAACCAATTTTTTTCACTGGGTGGAAGCTATGCATATCTTGATCAAAAGAACATCACCAATCCTGATATAAAATTTGTTGATATCCCGGCTCATCAACTGCAGACATATGCCCGGCTCCACTGGCACGAAAAATTTAAAACTACCGCTGAAGTCAACTATCAATCTTCACGCTTTAGCACAAGCAATGGAACATACAAAGCACCCCAATTTACCACCATAAATGTAATGGCCAGCTATAAAATTTTAGAATCGCTTAAAATACATCTCAATGTTCGAAATTTAACAAATGAACTTTTCTATCTGACAGAGGGCTATCCAGAGGCTGGTCGTACTTATGAAATTAAACTTAGCTATCAGTTAAATCGATAATAACAGATTTTGCTTTTTGGCAAACGCAGGCAAGGATCCTAAAAAAAGGAGGTTAATTTAGCCATTTGCGACAACTTTGAATTTCAAAGTCATAAAAATAATCCTATTTTTGTTAATTGGAGGAACCAACTTTATGCAAAATTCAGGGTTTAAATACTGTACGATTTTTATTGTTTTATTGACTGTTTTTTATTCGCAGACACTTTTTAGCCAGCAGCACAAGCCTACCACAAACACATTACATGGCAAATTTCATGCAGCAGACACGGTAGAAATTGCACCTGACAATCTCCCTGTTTTTATACCTGAACTCATTCAAAGACGGTTTAAACCTACAACCACAACATCTTTTCTTGGCATAAACTCAAAACCTGTTGATTCCATTACTACTATTAAAACGGTCAAAACCCAAATTCCTTTACGTTTTGACACCATCTACTACCAAACAAACTGGCGTGCAGACACTGCGCTGAAAAAGACCATTCGTTATCCTGCTTTAAAAAACGCGGCTTTGCCCAGGTACAAAGATCAGGCGGTATGTGATGTGCAATACCTGGACGTGGAGCAAGGACTTAGCTCATCATACATCCTTAGCCTTCTAACCGACAGCAGAGGGTTATTATGGTTTGGCAGCTACGAAGGTGGACTTATTCGATATAATGGCCATACTTTTACAGAATTCAGAAAACAAAATGGTTTGCCAGGAAATTCCATCAGGGCACTTTATGAAGATAGCAAAGGCCATATTTGGATGGGTACACAGGGGAACGGGCTGGCAATTTTCGATGGTCATCAGGTAACCTTTCTTCCCAATAAAGCCAACCTTCATGAACTCTATGTTTATGAAATAACAGCCGACCAGCAAGGCAGAATGTGGGTTTCAACACGAAATAATGGCTTATTTGTGATAACCGAAGATGCCATACTTCAGCTTACAGAAAAAAACGGATTACCGGATAATGAGGTGTTTACTACATTTGCTAAAAACAGCGACTCCATTTGGATCGGCACAGCTAAGGGCCCGTCGGTAATAAATGCGCAAAAAATTACCAATTACTATTTCAAAAATAAAAACACAACCAATCAAGTTAAAGATTTTTCGACAGATAAATTTGGCAATTTGCTGCTGGGAACCCACAGAAACCCTGTGGTTTTTAATAAAAATACTTTCAGGGAGCTTCACATAAGGCTTAAAATCAAAAAAATAGAACAAGATGCCTCGCATAATTTATGGATTGGAAGTGCCGGGTACGGGGTATTTAAACTAGAATCGGATGATAAAAATTATGAGACAGCCCGTTATATCAGATACACCGAAAAACTTGGCCTAAGCCATAACTACATTTCAGATATCACCATAAAAAATGGCTTGCTGTGGATGGGAACTTACGGTGGAGGAGTAAACCGACTAAAAATAGATGGATTTACACATATCACAACAGAGCAGGGCTTGAAAAGCGAAAATATCTGGGCTTTTGCAGAAGATGAGAATCATAACTTATGGTTGGGCACAGAAACTGCCGGAATATGTCATATGGGTGACAGTACATTTAAATATTACGACCGCGATTCGGCAAAAATGAAGAGCCATATTGTTCTATCGGCCATGAAAGACCACAAAAATAATTTATGGTTTGGCACTTATAAAGGCGGTGTATATAAAATCAATCAAAACAGGTTGTTTGAAGTCAACTTAAATCCTGATAAAAGACGTCTGAAAATTATCAGTATGCTGGCTGACTCAAAAGGAAACCTGTGGTTTGGAACGTGGGATGACGGAGTATTCATGCACAACGGCGACTCGGTTACACAGTTCAACAAAAGTAATGGACTGAGCAATAATGATGTATTTGACATAATGGAAGACCAAAACGGGGATATCTGGTTTGCAACTGATGGTGGAGGCCTGAACCGATATAACGGACAACAATTTTTCCATTACAATACCTCAAGTGGATTAACCTCTAATGCAATATACTCAACGGTTCAAATGCAAGACGGATCAATATGGGTCGGAACTCATGATGCCGGCATCATGGTTATAAATGATACGAACAGCTTTACCCTGACTATTAAGGATGGACTAAGTTCAAATAACATTAAATCAATCATAGCAGATAACCAAAATAGAATTTGGGTTGGAACTGAAAACGGTCTCAATTTGATTGAATACAGCGGAAACCCTGATTTACCAAAATCAAAATCTATTAAAATTCAGTATTTCAAGAAAAAAGATGGTCTCAAAGGTCTGGACTTTCACACAAACTCAGCCTATATCGATCAAAACAACACAGCCTGGTGGGGTACAGGTAAAAGCCTCACATATTTGAATTTATCCAGACTGAGTTCTGACACAACTGCACCCGGGGTTATGATTGATGCGCTACAGATAAAACAAAGATGGATCGATTTTCATAATACAAAAGCCTCCACTGAACACAATCCATTAAAAATAAGCACAAAAGGCGCAGTGCCATTTTATAATAAACCAAAAAATCTTCAGGTTCCATATAATGCCCGACATATCACATTCTATTTTGGATCGACTAAATATCAAAACATTGAAGACATAAAATACATCACAAGACTTTATCCTTTGGAGCAAAAATGGAGCCTGCCCAATAGTGAATCGAAAGTCGATTACAGGAACATTCCCCCCGGAACATATACCTTTCAGGTAAAAGCAATAACCCCTTTTGGTTTAAAAAGCAAAACGGCCAACCAAAAAATAACGATTTCTGCACCATGGTGGATGACTGTGTGGGCATATTTAGCTTACGGAATTATACTTCTATCGATTATCCTGCTCTTTTTCAGGTGGCGTACCCGCGTGTTGAAAAAACGACAAAAAGAGCTGGAAATACAGGTAAAAGAGCGCACAATTGAAATACAGGAGAAGAACGAAGAGCTCAATGCCCTGGTTGCGCAGGTTACAGAACAGCGTAACGAAATTGCAACACAGCGCGACATGGTTGTTCAGCAGCGTGATCAACTGGAGCAAATCAATAAATCGACTTCCCAGAGCATCGATTATGCCCAACGTATACAATCATCCCTGATGCCGGAAATGTCGAATTTTGGTGTACACTTCCCAGAATCGTTCCTGCTTTTCCGCCCCAGAGATATTGTGAGCGGAGACTTTTACTGGTGGGCCGAGGTTGGCAATAAAACAGTTGTGGTGGCTGCAGATTGCACCGGACATGGTGTCCCCGGAGCTTTTATGAGCATCCTGGGAATGTCGTTCCTGCGGGAGATTGTGCTAAAAGAACAAACTACCCGACCCGATGAAATATTAAATCTTTTGCGTACCGAGGTAATTCAGGCCATGCAGCAAAAAAACACACCAGGTGAGCAACGCGACGGACTTGACATGACAATACTGACCTTTGAAAAAGGTAGCAACAAAGCCCTGTTTGCCGGTGCACATAATGCTATTTACCACATTAAAAATCAACAATTAAATGAATACCAGGGTGACCGGTTTACAATTGCCCTCTACCCCAAACTAAAGCCTTTTACAGTTCAGGAAATAGAATTTAAGCCCGGTGATAAATTTTACATGTTCACCGATGGATTTCACGACCAATTTGGTGGAAAAACAGGCAAAAAAATAAAAAAGTCCCGCTTCCAGGAGCTAATATTAAAGATTCATGAGCAAAGCATGCAAAAACAAAAACATGAACTCATTCAGTTCCTTGAAAATTGGCAGGGTGAAGAAGAGCAAATCGATGATATTCTTGTAATGGGCTTTCAAATACCGGGAAAAGGCATTTAGTTACATTTAAGATCACAAAATATTGTATAATTACTCAGGATAAAGTGCCTTAAATTTACGTAAGTTCGATTTAAATTTTCGAATTCACGTTAAATGATACCATGCTAAAGCATTGTGTCATTCTATAATTGCTTTGGGGTGGTGAGTTCCTGGAATATTTGCTCAAGGGTTTGACTTTTTTCCTGCATTGATAGCACCGTTAATTTCTCTTTCACAGCCATGTTAAACAGGTTGGTACGTATATCCACATTCCTGGCGCCTGTTAATTCATAAAGATGACCCTCTTTTTTAACAACCCTTTCAACTCCCTCAATCTTTTCCAGCCTTTTGATTTCAGGGCTTGAATTAAATTCGACCAAGATAACCTGTTGTTCACCCCCAATTTTCTTTTTTACATTCGCTGTGGTATCGTCGGCTACAATTTGTCCTTTATTTATAATTACGATGCGGTCGCAAATAGCCTCAACCTCCTGCATAATGTGAGTAGAAAGCAAAACTGTTTTAGCCTTGCCTACAGATGATATCAGGTTGCGAATCTCAATAATCTGGTTGGGATCGAGCCCTGAAGTGGGTTCATCGAGAATAAGCACAGAAGGGTCATGCAATAAAGCTTGTGCCAAACCTACCCGTTGACGGTAACCCTTTGAAAGCTCCCCAATTTTTTTATGCTGTTCGGGAGTTAATCCAACCTGATCGATAAGTGAAGCTATTCGTTCATTTTTCGATTTGCCCATTTTGTACAACCCTGCAACAAAATTTAAATATTCTTTCACATACATATCGTCATATTGCGGATTATTTTCAGGCAAATAACCTGTGGTTTTTCTCACCGCCATACTATCTTCGCGTACATTAACGTCATTTACCCATGCGTCTCCTTCGGTTTGGGGAATAAGTCCGGTAAGAATTTTCATGGCTGTAGATTTCCCGGCGCCGTTAGGCCCAAGAAAACCAACCACTTCTCCTGTTTTTACTTCAAATGTTACATTATCAAGTGCTTTTTGGGCTCCAAAAAGTTTCGTAAGGTTCTGCGTTTTTATCGACATAGGGCTGCAATGATTTAACCTGCAAATTTAATGAAGTATGGTAATTTTTAATGTTTTTCGCACAAAATCTATAGCTATTTACTAGCTCTTGTCATATGTTTTTTGCCAGGAGGACCCTGTAGTCTTTCTACTTCAAAACCGACTTCCTGCAGACCTCTGCGAACTGCACCTTTTGCTGTATAAGTCAGCAACAAGCCATTGGGGTTCATAGCATTGTAAATGGTTTGATAAATTGGCACCGACCACATATCAGGCTGTTTGTCAGGCCCGAAAGCATCGAAATATACCAGGTCATAAGTTTCTGTCGGCTTCCAACTATGTAAATCAATTTCTAGTTTTTTTAAATGAAACCCGGGACCAATTTCCTGCCAACTTTCCCATGCTGAACGATGAATGCGTCCCAGTACCTCCTCACCCACACCAACCAATTGTTCATAGTTCAATTTGCCTGTAACTGCTTCCGGCAATGGATATTTTTCCAGCGCTGTATAAAATATTTCCTGTTCTTTTACACGATCTGCAAAAGTTAATAAAGCATTCAGCCCGGTCCCCATTCCTATTTCCAAAACACTTAAGGGAGACGCGTTTTTTTGCTTTAGACCTGCCTCAATAAAAACATGCCTCGACTCTTGTAATGCGCCTTTTGTAGAATGATAATGTTCATCAAGTGATTCGACATACAGGCTATGGCTGCCATCATCGGTTTCAATGGGTTTAACTTTCATTCGGAGCAAAATTGTTAGTTAAAACAAACCTTCCAAAAACTCTTCTCGCGTCACTTTTGAAAAATACTGACTCACATCAATACGACTCAGCTGCTCTTTAAGATGCTTATATTCATGTGGTGTATTTATTAAAAGAGATTCCACCTCACTGATGTCTTTTGTATTAAAAAAGTCACCAAAAATCTTAGCTTTTCGGATAATACCCTTGTTAACATCAAGATTAACCTCAATATGTCCGCCTTCGGTTTTAATCCCTTTCTGGAAATTATACTCCGGTGAATAACCAAAGTTCCAATCCCAGGTGCCAAACTTCTCATCTACAAGTTTCTGAATACCTTGTTTATCCTCCTCTGTAAGTTCATAAATACGGCTATCAGCATACATGTCGCGAATATGGGTCATAATACGATCTTCGAATTCCTGCAAGGTAATGGCCTCATTCAGGTGATCGCTGATGTTGGTAACCCGGCTGCGAACCGATTTAACAGCCTTGTCTTTGTATTTAAGCGGGTTAACTTTCAGGGCCTGCGAAAGATCGGGCAACTTTGAACTAAAAAGTAATGTCCCATGATGCAAAATTTTGCTTTTATAGACATGTTCAGCATTGCCACTAAACTTTTTACCATCGATAGTAAGATCATTGCGCCCCTCAAAACGTGCATTCACGCCTAGTGATTGCAATACATCTAAAATAGGACGTGTATACTTTCGGAAATCGACCAGTTGATCTTTTTCCCCTTTTTTAATGAAGGTGAAATTAAGATTTCCCGGATCGTGAAATACAGCGCCACCACCGGACAAGCGTCTAATAACATCAATATTTTGTGCTTTCACATAATCTATGTTAATCTCTGCCAGGGTATTCTGATGTTTTCCTACGATTATTGAAGGGCCGTTTATATAAAGGTAAAAACACTCTTCCTCTTTATTTCTCAATAAATACTCCTCAGTTGCCAGATTAAATGCCGGATTTTGAGTTGTAGATTTTATGCACAACATATCTTATCTGATTAATACAATTTAACTTAAAAACATATTCCCCTAACCCTCACAATTTCTATTTGTTCAGGCATTTTACAAAGATGAGAATTTTATTTGGTACAAGAGAAATAAATAAAACAGTTTTACTCATTTAATCTGCTCTGATTAAATATTTTGAGCTGTTTTTTGAAAGGTGCGGTGCTTGATATTCCGTTTTAAGAAAGCTACTAATCTTTTGTTTGCAACGGTTACTGTATATTCTACAGCTTTTGCTTTTTCCTCAGAAGTTGAGTTATTCTTATCATATTTAACTGCACCATCCTTGATATGAATTGGAGTGCGCGAAACATCGTAAACAGTTACATGATAATGGGTCATTGCAATTTTATTGCTGGTAGCTGATTCTATTCCACTGTATTTCACTGAAATCATAATATTTACATGATCGCCAGATCTTTTCAATTCCCGCATTTTCTGTACAAAAACAAACTTTACCGCAGGAAAAGACTCCCGCAAATGCTGTTGAATTACACGTCTAAAATCAAGCGAAACATCAAGGGTGTCGGATTGTGTTCTGTCGTCTGTTATGAGTACATTAGCCTGAATGGTAGGTGGCTCTTCATCATGGAAAAGGTGGGCTGGTTCATTTTGTCCGGCATTTTGAGCATGCACTTTAAACATAGCTCCAGCTATGAATAAAATAACAAGTATGCCAACAAATGAACCTTTCATTCTGAATTCAAAATTTTAACAACGTATTAAAAGCCCCACAAATTTACCAACAATTATCTACTGATACAATATTGAAAAGCATATTGTAGAACATAAACGACAATTAGTCCAATAAATTATGCTCAAAAAGTATGGCTTTCATTTTATCCTGCAAATCATGGGCCGAAATTCTGGCTTCCTGGGCAAAATGTTCATTATTTCCGGCATAAATTATGGCTCTGGAGCTATTTACAAGTAATCCACACTGTGAATTTATTCCATTTGCAGCTACATCTTCCAGGTTTCCGCCCTGGGCGCCAACACCAGGAACCAACAAAAAGTGGTTTGGAATAACCTGCCGTATCTCTTTTAGCATTTCCGGTCTTGTAGCACCAGCAACGAACATGAGCTGATTCTCATCGGCCCACTTAGACCCTTTGTCTATCACTTCCATAAAAAACGGGCGGCCAGTATCTGTGTTGGCCAGTTGAAAATCTTCAGCTCCACTGTTAGAAGTCACGCCTAAAAGAACGACCCATTTATCTTTGTATTCAAAGAAAGGATCAATGCTGTCTTTGCCCATATAAGGTGACAATGTAACGGCGTCGAAACCAAATTGCTCAAAAACCGACCGGGCATACATTCTTGCGGTATTGCCGATGTCGCCACGCTTAGCATCTGCAATCATAATTATTTCAGGAAAATTCTCCTGAATATACGCATTGGTTTTTTCAAGACTTATAATGCCTTTGGTGCCCATGGCCTCATAAAATGCCAGATTCGGTTTATAAGCTACCACCAGATCATGTGTAGCATCAATTATGGCTTTGTTAAATTCAAATACGGGGTCGTCATATTTAAAAAGGTGCGATGGGATTTTATCTTCATCTGCATCTAATCCTACACACAAAAAACTTTGTTTTTTTCTAATCTGGTCAAAAAGGTCTTCAGCGTTCATGTTTTATAAATTACTTTCTTTGAGTTTTTCAGCATTCTCGGCCGTCTGCAACTTCTCAATGATCTCATCTATTTCACCATTCATTACTGCCTGTAGGTTATACATTGTGAGGTTAATGCGGTGATCTGTTACCCTACCCTGCGGAAAATTATAGGTTCTGATTTTTGCGGAGCGATCTCCCGATGAAACCATTGTTTTACGCTTGGAGGCAATTTCGTCCATGCGTTTCTGATATTCCAAATTGTAGAGGCGTGTACGTAATTCTTTCATGGCCTTATCCAGGTTTTTAAGCTGTGATTTTTCATCCTGGCAGGTCACTACAATATTGCTCGGAATGTGCGTAAGTCGAATGGCCGAATAGGTTGTGTTTACCGACTGTCCACCCGGACCCGAACTACAATAAGTATCTTTTCGAATGTCATTCTGATTAATTTCCAGGTCGAACTCCTCAGCTTCCGGTAATACTGCTACTGTTGCTGCTGAAGTGTGCACCCGACCCTGTGTCTCGGTTTGCGGAACACGTTGTACACGGTGTACGCCCGATTCATATTTCATAATACCGTACACACCATTCCCTGATATGTTGGCGATAACTTCTTTAAAACCACCGGCTGTCCCTTCGGTATTGCTGGTCATTTGAAATTTCCACCCTTTATTTTCACAATATTTGTTATACATCCGGAAAAGGTCTCCGGCAAAAATACTGGCTTCGTCACCGCCTGTTCCGGCGCGAATTTCGAGTACCACATTTTTCTCATCTTCCGGGTCTTTTGGTACCAGCAACACCTTTATCTTTTCTTCTAACTCATCTTTTTTTGCTTCAAGCTCTTCAAGCTCCATCTTGGCCATCTCTTTCATCTCCTCATCTTCTCCGCTGAGCATTTCTTTTGAGGTTTCGATGTTTTCGAGCACAAGCTTATATTCGTTACCTGTCTCGATGATGGGTTCCAGGTTCTTATATTCCTTATTGAGTTTTACATAACGCTTTACATCGGCAATCACTTCCGGATCTGTAATTAATTCTGCTACCTCCTCAAATCGTATCTTTATACCCTCCAGTTTTTCCAGTAAATTACTCATTTTTTCCTCCAATTAATGATATTCAAATTTTCCGTGTTCACTATCTATCGTCAATTTCTTTTTGTCTGCTGATTCGACATAACCCACTTTACGTGCTTCAATATTAAAAGTTGCTGCAATATCGATAATATCACGGGCTATATCCTCCGGGACATAGAGCTCAAAGCGATGTCCCATATTAAATACTTTGTACATTTCCTGCCAATCGGTTTCCGACTCCTGACGGATTAACTTAAAAAGTGGTGGTGTTGGAAACATATTATCTTTTACCACATGCAAATTCTGAACAAAATTAAGCACTTTGGTCTGTGCTCCACCGCTACAATGTACCATTCCATGTACTTTTGATCGATATTGATCCAGAATTTTGCTTATTACAGGCGCATAAGTTCTGGTTGGCGACAACACTAATTTTCCGGCATCAAGCTCCAGGTCTTCTATTGAATCTGTGAGCTTTTTGGTTCCTGAATATACTAAAGTTTCGTCCACTGCCGGGTCGAAACTTTCTGGGTACCTCTGTGCCAGGTAATGGGCAAAAACATCATGTCGCGCCGAAGTTAATCCGTTACTTCCCATTCCGCCATTATATGCATCCTCGTATGTTGCCTGGCCGGTAGAGCTAAGGCCTACAATAACATCTCCATCCTGGATTTCTTCATTGGTGATAATCTTGTGCCTGTGTGCCCTGGCTGTAACAGTTGAATCGACAATTACTGTACGAACCAAATCGCCCACATCGGCTGTTTCGCCCCCGGTAAACACAGTATTTACACCTAAAGATGTAAGCTGCTGCAACACCTCATCGGTACCATTGATGATGGCGCTGATTACTTCGCCGGGTATCAGGTTTTTATTTCGCCCGATGGTAGAAGATACCAAAATATTATCTGTTACACCTATGCAAAGTAAATCATCAATATTCATAACAATTGCATCCTGGGCAATGCCTTTCCAAACCGACAGGTCGCCTGTTTCTTTCCAGTACATATAGGCTAAAGATGATTTGGTTCCAGCTCCGTCAGCATGCATTATATTGCAATATTCGGGGTCCCCGGCTAAAAGATCAGGAATTACTTTGCAAAAAGCATTGGGGTAAATGCCCTTGTCTAGTGCAGAAATTGCTTTGTGTACATCCTCTTTACTTGCTGAAACTCCTCTACGGGCGTATCTGTTGTTGTTCATTACAAATTAATTATTGGCCACAAAATTAATCATTTTACATTTATTTAATATAAAAACAGCTCCGATGCTATTACACCGGAGCTGTGATATACAAATTTGCTATTTCTTTCGTCGAATTCGGGGAACGTAATCTGTGCCGGTTACACGGAATTCTGTTCTACGGTTAAGTGAATGTGCAATTTCTTTCATCTCTTCGGTTGGTAAATTTCTGATATACGATTCTGTCAGTATATCACCTGCTTTTAGAAATCCCCAACCTGGTTTATTTGCATATTCCTGAGCCTCGCGTGGCGAAATTTCCTTGGGTTTTGCCTCACCATATCCTTTTGATGTAAGACGTTCGGCATCAATACCGTAAAGAATAAGAAAATCCACAACACTTTTTGCACGCTTGTATGACAGCTCTCTATTTGCCTCATCACTTCCGCGAAAATCGGTATGTGAACTTAATTCAATAGTAATATTCGGATTGTCGTCTCTAAGCAGCTCTACGAGTTCCTCAAGCGCTACCATTGACTCTGGTTTCAGATCCCATTTGCCAAAATCATAAAATACTTTAACCAACCTTGGCTCATCGTTTGGTGGCATAAATACATCAAGTTCAATCTCTTTACTTTCTGTTAATCCTTTGGTCGAAAGTTTTTCTTTACCGGCAAGGAATCCTCCTTTGCGTGCTATAATTCTGTAATCTGTATTGGGATTCAATTCATATTCAACAGTGGCATCAGCCTCACTGGTTTTAACTTCGTTTGTTCCGTCAGAGCCAATTAGGTTTACAGAGGCATCTGGTATAATTTGTCCTGTTTTTTCGTTTTTAATAGTCAACTTAAGCGTAAACTCAAGTGGAGGCAATGCAAATTGAAAAACATCATCTTCACCTCTGGCATCGTCACGATTCGATGACATAAAACCACGTTCCAGCTCACGTTCGAAAACAATTCCAAAATCGTCTCTTGGTGAGTTCATCGGGTAACCCAGGTTTTCTACTTCCCACTTGCTACCTGCTGGCCGGGCCATAAATAAATCTAATCCTCCCATGCCCACATGTCCGTCGGATGCAAAGTATAAAGTTCCATCCTTGTGAATAAAGGGAAATACCTCATTGCCACTTGTGTTAATGTCAGGCCCAAGGTTTTCAGGTGTGCCCCAGCCATCGTCGCTGGCTGTAACTTTCCAAATATCTTTTCCGCCCTGACCGCCAGATTTATTACTTACAAAGTAGAGTGTTTTTTCATCATACGAAATGGCCGGGTGCGCTACCATAATAGAGTCTGTTTCATAAATAGCAACGCGGGTAGCTTCACCCCAATCAATACCTTGTTTTTCGCTCTTATAAATCTGGGTTACCATGTCACCATCTTTATTATCACGAATGGCTGTAAAGTACATCGTGTTGGCTTTCTCATTTGTACAGGCTACACCCTCATCAAATTCAGTGTTAATATTTTCACCCAAAGGTGTGGGGTCAGACCACTCACCTTTCCGGTCTACCCGCGATTGATAAATATCGGCATAGTACTGGCCTGTAACAGGATTTATCTCATTTCCGGTAGTCCCTTCAGTAGTAGTTGTAAAATAAACGATTGAGTAGTTGTCTTTTCCATAACAGGGCGAGAACTCACTTTCTCGCGTATTAAAAAAGTACATAGGTGTAACCACATGCCGGGTTGGGTTTTCTACAGCCTGTATGGCAAAATCACATGATTCAACCCCTTTATCGGCCCTAATATCGTCGGGTACCAATTGCTTGTACTTATTATAATTTGTTTTGGCTTCTTCATACTCACCATTGGCCAGTAATGCATCGGCATAATAGAGTGTTGCCAGGGGATTTTCTATGTCGCGCCGTACAGCTTTCCGGAACCAAATTTCTGCCTGCCGCACATCATCTATGTAGCGATAACACAAGGCGGTTTTAAAAATCAACTCTTTTTTAAGTTCACGGTCGTCAACTTTACCGTAGGCATATTTAAATAAATCAATGGCTTCAAAATACCTTCCCGAACTGAAAGCGTTTTCAGCCTTTTCGATTCTTCGTTGCTGAGCATCAGCAACCTGAACCACCATAAAAAAGGCTAAAAACAAACCCACTAACCTGAAATATTGCATATTATACGTTTTTCTTTTTATACTCCAATCCTTAATAGAACGCTGGAACTGAAATTTTATGTTTTATTTTGCTTTTTGCGAATTTAAATAATTTTATTGAAATAATTTCACGATATCATTTCCATTAGCAAAAATCAAGAGTGCCAGCAAGATAAACATTCCGGTCATCTGGGCATATTCCATGAATTTTTCACCGGGTTTACGGCCTGTAATAATCTCGTACATCAAAAACATAACATGCCCACCATCAAGCGCTGGTATTGGAAGTAAATTCAGAATAGCGAGCATTATGGATAGAAATGCTGTGAGACTCCAGAATGACTGCCAGTTCCATACGCCAGGGAAAATTTTTCCAATTGTAATAAAACCGCCAACTTCTTTGTAGGCTTCTGTCTCAGGGGAAAATATAAGTTTAAATTGCTGTAAATATTTTTTGCCCGTGTCGTAGGCCTTCGAAACACCTGCCGGAATAGCTTCTACAAATGAATAGTGTCTTGTTTCATAGTCGAGTGCTTTTGTAATATCAACCGCTACCCCCAACATTGCAGTAGAATCAAGTTGTACTTCAAATGTTTTTTCGCGTCCGTCACGCAGAACGGTTACATTTACGTTACTATTTTGGTAATTTTTCAGGGCAGGGCTTAATTGATCGGCCATTGGGGTTGCAATTGTATCGACCTGAATAATGCGATCGCCTTTTTGAATACCTGCTTTTTGTGCAGCACTTTTTTTACCAAACGCCCCAACTATAAACGGAATGCGCGGAGTAAAAAGCCTGTCGCCCTTGATTATTTTCTTTTTAACCTCAGCAGGCAACATAATACTTTTTTGTTCCCCATCGCGCATTACCTGTACTGTAGCAACATCTTCCAGTAAAATATTGGTGATGACTTCTCTGTAGCGCTCTACCTCTTTACCATCGAGGCTAACAATACGATCACCATCTTTAAACCCGGCTTCTGCTGCTGCAGAATCTACAACAACACCATGCTTTAAATTCTTTACAGGCAAATAATCTTCTCCCCAGGTATATAAAACAGCGGCATAGATTAAAAATCCAAGCAAAAAATTCACAAACACACCACCAAGCATAATGAGCAAGCGTTGCCAGGCAGGTTTTGCCCGGAACTCATAGGGTTTGGCGGGCTTGTTCATTTGCTCTCTGTCCATTGACTCATCAATCATGCCGGATATCTTAACATACCCTCCCAGAGGCAGCCAACCCAATCCGTAGGTGGTTTCGCCTTTCTTAAACTGAAATAGTGAAAAGCCCGGGTTAAAAAACAAGAAAAACTTCTCTACACGGGTTTTAAAAAGCCTTGCAAAGAAAAAGTGCCCAAATTCGTGGAGCACTATTAAAATTGAGAGGCTTAATAGAAATTGGCCTATTTTAACTATAATTTCCATCCAATGTTATTTCTTTAATTGTATAATAAATTCTTTTGCTTTTTCTCTGGCTTCATTATCGGTTTGCACCAGATCATCGAGGTCAGGGTTCACACATGGTGTGGCAGCTTCCATTGTTTGCTCCACCACCCTGGCTATTTCCATAAAACCAATCTCGTTATTTAGAAATGCATCCACAGCGATTTCGTTTGCAGCATTGATTATGCATGGAAAGTTCCCCCCTCTTCTAATTGTCTCAAAAGCAATGCCAAGTGCGGGAAACTTTTCTAAATCGGGCTTTTGAAAGGTTAGTGCGTTGTATTCGGTAAAGTCCAGTTCAGGCAACTTATTTTTAAGCCTTTCAGGATATCCGAGTGCATATTGAATGGGTACTCGCATGTCTGGCAATCCCATTTGCGCTTTTATCGATCTGTCATCGAACTCTACCATGGAATGAATGATAGATTGCGGATGTATTACTACTTCAATTTTGAAGGGAGGCGTTTTGAATAAATGGTAGGCTTCAATTACTTCCAGCCCTTTATTCATCATTGTAGCAGAATCGATTGTAATTTTATTGCCCATGTTCCAGTTTGGATGTTTCAATGCATCCTCACAAGATACCCTGTACATGTCTTTTACATCCATGTCGAGAAAAGGACCACCTGATGCTGTGAGTATCATGCGTCGCACCTTGTCGTAATTCTCTCCCTGCATGGCTTGAAAAATTGCCGAATGCTCGCTGTCTACGGGTAAAATGTTTATTTCTTTTTTTGTGGCTAAATCCATTACAATATCTCCTGCCACCACAAGTGTTTCTTTGTTTGCAAGGGCAATATCTTTTCCGGCTTCGATTGCGGCGAGCGTTGGTTTAAGCCCTGCAAACCCCACTATGGCTGAAATAACCATATCCACATCGCTATCAGTTGCCAGGCTTTTAAGTTCTTTTGCGCCGGTTAGAACTTTTGTAGATGTATCTTTAAGTGCTGTTCTAACCTCTTTGGCAATTTTTTCATCGGTGATATGCACCATAGCAGGCTTAAACTCTTTGGCCTGTTCAATAAGTAAATTGGCATTTGCATGTGAAGACAAACCAACAACGCTAAACCTTTCAGGGTTTTGGCGAATAACCTCCAAAGCCTGTGAGCCTATGGAACCTGTACTACCTAATATGGCAATTTTTTTCATTTGTTTGAATTTTTGAGGTATACAAATAGCTTATTCATGAACAAAATTGAATATAGGCAAACTATTATTCAAAATCAATATAATCTTGTGGATTTACGGGCAAACCGTTGTGCCATAATTCAAAATGCAAATGTGGGCCTGTGGTAAACTCTCCGGTATTGCCTACAAAAGCCACAACCTCTCCTGCTACGACCAAATCTCCCTGCTCTTTTAAAAGTGATTCGTTATGCTTATAAACTGACACCAGATTGTTGGGGTGTTGAATTTGCAAACTATAACCGGTTTCCAAAGACCAGGAGCTTGAAATTACTGTCCCGGGCAAAGTAGCATGTACCGATGATGACTTTTCTGTAGCAATGTCAATACCATAATGCCCCTCACCATAATTAAAGTAGTTACTTATTAAACCCTTTACAGGTGCAAAAAAAGTCATCTTCTTAATGTTACCCTTATCGTTGTTGAATTGCTGTCCTACCAGACTGGCCTGTTGTTCAAGTTTTACGCGTCTGCGCAACACCGAATCCTCTTTCGAGGGCTCCATGTTCAAATTGCCATATAACTCAACCGTATCAGGGACATCATCAATTTTAGTTCTTGAGTCGCCGGCTAAAATATGTCTTAAATTCCTAATATACTGGTCTCTTACCATCAATTCATGTTCTATGCTATCGAGCCTTACCGCATTTTGAATCATTTGCTCATGAAATTCAGCATCGGGATACTCCGGTAACAGACGTTTAAGCGGGGTAAAAGATATGAGCATGATACCAATAAAAATAAGCACCATGGCAATACCACTAACAGCAGTTAAAACATTTAAACCAGTGAGCCTGTATGACCATTTTTCCTCAAAAGTCTGGTCATTCATAATTACCAACCTGTAGGTACGGCGCAATCTGGTTATTACTTTCTTTTTATTTTGTTTAGCCATGAAAATCTAAATATGTAAAATCTGAAGGTATAATATTCTGCAAATATAACACTTCAGTTGGTTATTTGAAATATCGAGCCTGCCGGATATGTTTCATTTTAAATGTCTTCAATCATAAATTACTGATCTGTGCCTGAAAACAGTTTTTATAGAACGTCGCATACACAATTTTAATATAAAAACACGTTTTAACTCTAAGAATTTTTGAGAGAAACATAAGAGTTGTATTTTTATTTGATTTTTTAACACAAAAAATGTCACAAATGAACAAACTGATTTTCATAGCTATAATTGCTACTTTTTTTGCTGCACAATCCTGCACAGATATGAGTACAGCCACGGGTGGTGGCAGAGAGGGTGAAGTTGTTGTGGTACTTGATAAAAAGTTCCATGAAACCAAAGCTGGTGACTATATAGACACTGTGCTGGGAGCTCCGGTTTATGGTTTACCACAATATGAACCTATGTTTAAGGTTTATATGATTCCGTGGAATGCTTTTTCGAATACATTTCGTGCATTTCGAAACATCATAAAAATTACAATATCATCAGATGTCAGTAAACCCAAAGTTACTGTAAAAAGAGCTGATATGCAGGTGGTATTCCACTTTAAGGCCCCTAACGAATCTGCTTTTGTAAAGCTACTTATGAATAACGAGCAGCAGCTACTCGATTTGCTCAACTATACCGAAAAAAAATACGCCAAATACAAAATTAGAACGGGGGTTAATAAAAATCTCAGAAAATATACATTAAAAAACTATAACCTTCATACCACTTTCCCTAAAGGCTATGAGGTACGCCTTGATACCAGTAATTTTTTATGGGTTTCTTTCGAAACTAAAGACATGAGTTCAGGTGCATTTATTTATCATTTCCCGTATGAAGATACCAACACTTTCTCAAAAGATTATTTACTAAATAAAAGAGACTCGCTGTTGGAGTTATACGTAGAAGGCCCCCTTTCTGAAACAAGAGATACCTACATGACAACAGAATACCGTTATATTCCCCCTAAATTCACTGAATTGATGGTAGAAAATAAATACTATACAGAAATCAGGGGATTGTGGACAGTTGTTAATGATTTCATGGGCGGTCCTTTTATACAGATCAGTCGATTAGATAAAAAACGCAATCGCGTAGTAGTTTTCGATGGTTATGTATACAACCCCGGTGGAAATAAACGTAAATTTGTGCGCTTTTTAGAGGCAATTGGTTATATGATAAAATTCCCTGAAGAAGTATCTAATGGAAAAAAGTCTGAAAAAACTCAATAATACACATTCACTGGAGGAGCTCAATCAATGGTTGGATGATGCTTCATTTAATAAGAAAGTATTACAGCAAATAGAAAAAGATTTTTCACAATCAGACGTCAGTCTCGACATTGAAAGTCCAGAAATCATCAGTTTAATGCAGGAGCATATAGAGAAATTGCTACACTATGACTTTGCAAAATTGATGAACCTTCTTTACCGGATTGATTTATCGGAATCAAAAATTGAAGCGCTTAGAGCCTATGATCCTGCTATGCCTGAGCGAGATGTAATTACATTTTTGGTTATTCAGCGCGAAATGCAGAAAGTAATGTTTCGCGAGATGTATAAAAACCGGCTGTAAACAAATTGCTTAATTTATAGTTTTATCACTGTTTGAAAAGGTTAAATAAAAATGAGTAAAAAATTTTATCGAATTTTCCTGGCCGTCCTTGTGTTTTTGGGACTTGGTATAGTATTATTGCTTGCACTGGAATCACTCAAACCAGAAAAAACCAAACAAAAACCACAAAAAGCCACGCGATATGTAAACGCTGAAAAAATTGTTTACAAAAACTATGATGCAGAAATTATAGCATCTGGTAGAGTAATGGCCATAGAACAAGTCAACCTAAGCAGTGAAGTGCAGGGAAAAGTTTTCACCGGCGATGTCCCCTTAAAAAAAGGAGCCGCCTTCAGAAAAGGTCAGGTG
This sequence comes from Salinivirga sp., assembly GCF_035268865.1. Taxonomy (GTDB): domain Bacteria; phylum Bacteroidota; class Bacteroidia; order Bacteroidales; family Salinivirgaceae; genus Salinivirga. The sequence continues at coordinate 37,644 of NZ_DATFKB010000086.1, forward strand.
CTGGCAAGAATCGTAAATGAGGAGGTAACATACAATTTAAAATCTCAAAAAAGTAGGTTTTTAATGTCTCTGGCCAATGTGCTTGCTGACCTTAAACTTGACTTTCCGGATGCATATAACGAATGGCAAATTTTCTTCAATGCAGTTAATGTGGACGATGATTTACCTGCGCTCCCGGACATCAATAATAAACAATTAAAAATTTTCCTCTCATCTCGAAATGTTCTGGGTGATTATTATTCGATTAAAAGCTTTGAGGAACGTGTAGATAAGCACACAATTATAGCTCCGTTTTCAGGAAACTTCACACAGGTAAACATGCAGGAAGGTTCCGTGATAAATCCCGGAGCGGTAATTGGGACTATTATCAATACCTCTACATACGAAGTAGAAGTGCCGGTTGAAAAAAATGAGGTAAAATGGCTTAAAAAAGGCCAGACGGTGAACGTAGTTCCCGAAGAACGCACAGCAGACACCTTGGTAGGAACCATTGTCAGAATTGCCCAATTTAAAGATCCTCAAACACAAAGCATACCTGTATATGTCAAGATTCCATCAAAGGCCGGCCAGGTTTATGAAGGAGATTATTATTCCTGTCTATTCAAAGATATTAAAGTCAAAAACTCTATGGAATTACCCCGGAGTGCTGTATTTAATCACAACGAAATATTTTTAGTGCAAAACAGCCGTTTGAAAAAAGCAGTAATCAACATCGTAAAAATTAACGAAAAAACACTTTTTTTAAACGGATTGAAAGAGGGTGAATTCATAGTAAATGAAGCATTGCTCAATGCCAATGAAAATATGCAGGTAAAAATTATTGATCAAGCAGAAAAGAAACAGAGGTAATGAGAAGACTGATACAACAATTTGTGCAATTCCCTTTTTATGCCAACATCATAATTGCGGTTTTATTATTGGCTGGCTCATTTGGTTATTTAACCATGAAAAAATCATTTTTTCCTGAGCGTACTTCTCGTGAAATTACAATCTCTGTATTCTACCCGGGTGCATCGCCAGAACAAATGGAAGAAGGGGTTACAACTCGTATAGAGCAGGCAATAAGAGGTATTGTTGGTATTAAAGAGTTTACTAGTACATCTTCAGAAAATTTCTCAAGAGTTCAAATAACCACAACAGGAGAGTACGATCTGGACGAAACCTTAATGGAAGTAAAAAATGCCGTTGATGGTATCAGCTCTTTCCCAACTGCAGCCGAAAGGCCAATCGTATTCAAGCGTCGATCGGTATCACAGGCCATGTTTTTGAGTTTATATGGCGATACAGATGTTTTTACCTTAAAAAAATATGCAGACCAAATAGAAAATGACTTTTTGGCCTCAGGTGTAATATCTCAAATGGGCATTTCAGGCTATCCTAACCTGGAAATTTCTGTTGAAATAAGTGAAGAAGATCTCATGCGGTATCAACTCACCATGAATGATCTTGTTCAAGCCATTGCAGCTACAAACCGCGACATTGCTGCCGGAATGATAAAATCACCTCAGGAAGAAATACTTGTACGTATAAGAAACCGGTCTGTAGACCCGAACGAAATTGGAGATATCATTCTGCGGGCAGGTGAAAAAGGAGATTATATACGTATAAGAGACGTAGCTGAAGTAAAAACAAAGTTCGAAGATGTTCCGATGGAGTATACCCTCAATGAAAAACAGGCTGTATCAATCTCCATTCAAAAATTGCCCGAAGAAGATCTGGAAGAAATAACCAAATATGTTGATCAATACGTTGAAGCATTTAATGCTGAAAACGACGATATTACCTTAAAAGAAACGTTCAATTTTCTTACTGTATTAGAAAGTCGCCTCAACCTTTTATACCGGAATGGCGGAATTGGACTTTTGTTAGTTGTGATAGCACTGGCTTTCTTTTTAAGTTTCAGGCTTTCGCTGTGGGTAGCCTGGGGTATTCCGGCATCGTTCCTGGGAATGTTCATTGTTGCGAGCATCTACGGCATCACCATAAACATGATCAGCCTCTTTGGTATGATACTGGTGATTGGTATTTTGGTAGACGATGGTATTGTAATTGCTGAAAATATTTATGCCCACTTCGAAGAGGGTAAAACTCCAAAAAAAGCAGCCATTGACGGGACCCTTGAAGTATTGCCGGCTGTAGTAACTTCCATAAGCACAACAATTGTGGCATTCTCCCCCCTTTTCTTTATTAAAGAGGGTGGCCTGGAATTTATGTTTGAAATGGCATTTGTGGTAGCCGTTAGTTTGGCGTTATCACTTTTTGAGGCATTTCTTGTGCTACCTGCCCATCTGGGAAATCATCGTGTACTGAAACCAATTGAGGGAACAAGCCCCGGAAAACGGTTACGCCAAAAATTTGATCGTATAGTGTTTTTTATGCGTGATAAAATTTATGGAAAAGTATTAAGCTTTGTAATTCGCTGGCGTTGGTTTTTCGTATTCCTTCCAATTTTTGTTATCCTCTTAACTGTAGGGTTATTGAGGGGTAATTTTATCAAAGTAACCTTTTTCCCTCCGGTAGCTTTTGACTTTTTTAATATCGACCTGGCTTTTAAACCCGGTGAAGGTGAAGCACAGACAATACGCTACCTGAAAAAATTCGAAGACCTTACATGGGAAGTAAATGAAGAACTAAAAGAAAAGTACAATGATGATGAAAACTTCATTGACTACACATTTCTGAATCTCGGAAATGCATTTAATGGTAACGAAACGGGCAGCCACTCAGGAAATATCAGGGTTATACTGCGCGATATGGAAGGGGCTCCTGTAAATTCTTACGATATAATAAACCTCATCAGTGAAAAAATTGGTGAAGTGCCTGAAGCGCAAAAATTTGCTGTAGGCGGCAATAGTCGCTTTGGAAAGCCGGTTTCTATGAGCTTACTCGGTCAAAACATAAAAGAGCTTGAAGCAGCCAAGAATTTTGTTGAAAAAAAACTCAATGAATTCTCTGAGCTTAAGGACATTACGAACAACAATGTGCCGGGCAAACAAGAAGTTCAGCTTGATTTGAAACCCAAAGCATATTTCCTGGGGTTAGATCAAAACTACATTGCAACCCAGGTAAGACAGGCCTTTTTTGGTGGTCAGGCACAACGTTTACAGAAAGGAAAAGATGAACTGCGTGTATATGTGCGGTACCCTAAAGAAGACCGCATGCGACTTGGTCAGCTCGAAGACATGAAAATTAAAACACCGGCAGGCTATTACCCATTGTCGGAACTCGCTGATTATAAAATTGAACGCGGACCTGTAAGCATCAAAAGATACAACAGTCAGCGCGAAATCAGAATTGAAGCCGACACCAAAGATCCACTTGAACCGGTTCCGGAAATCATTGAACGAATAAATAAAGAAATTGTACCCGAAATAAAAGCCCAATTTCCAGGAGTAGATGTAACTTATCAGGGACAACAAAGAAGGAGTAACGAGTCAATTGCCGAAATACAACAATATTATTTAATTGCTTTCCTGATTATTGTACTTATTCTGATGATACACTTCAAATCATTCGAACAGGCAGCAATTGTATTACTAATGATTCCACTGGCATGGTTAGGTGCAATGTGGGGTCATGGTATAGAAGGTATACCTCTCTCTATGCTCAGCGTTTGGGGGATGGTGGCATTATCAGGAGTAATTGTGAACGATGCTGTAGTTTTTCTGGCCAAATACAACCGCTTTTTACTCGAAGGTTATAAAATGCTGGATGCATTATACAAAGCCGGAATGACACGCTTCAGACCAATTGTACTTACGACCATTACTACAACCATTGGTCTTTACCCATTAATACTTGAAAACTCCTTTCAGGCTCAATTTTTAATTCCAATGGCAGTAGCACTTGCTTATGGTGTATTAATCGGAACTGCTTTTATTTTAATCTTCTTCCCGGTTCTAATTGGAGTCCTAAACGACTCAAGAAGAGTTATATTCTGGGCCTTGAGCAAGCGAAAAAGGATGCATACAGCAGAGGAAGTTGAATTCGTAATTTTAAATGAAAAGAAAAAAATCCACTAATTATTATGGTTATTTCTAAAAAATATATATACTTTTGTACTCTCATAGCTGTTTTCATTTGGATTGGTGGTTCCGGGCCAGCTCTTGGTCAGGAGCCACTTTCTTTTTTTAATGCCATTAGTAAAACGCTTGAAAACAACTACCAAATACGCATTGCACAAAAAGATCTGGAAATTGCCGCGAACAACAATACAGCCGGGGCAGCAGGCATGTGGCCGTCCATAACCTTGTCCGCAGCACAAAATAACAGATGGACAGACCAAACAAAGCCACAGAGCAGCACTACACTATATAATGATATTTCGCCTTCCGTAAATCTTAACTGGATACTTTTTGGAGGGTTTTCAGTACAGATAAACAGGTCAAGGCTTGCCGAATTAGAAAACCTCTCTGAGGGAATGATGAGCGTTGTAGTAGAAAATACCCTGCAGGCTATTATTCTCGCCTATCAAAAAACTTTGCTTGAGAAAGAACGGCTCCAAATTACCCGCGAAGTCATGAACCTATCTCTGGACCAGTTCCGATATGCCAAAACGCAAAGAAATACCGGAAATGGAACAACCTTTGACTTGCAACAAGCCAAAACAGCTTATCTGGAAGATAGCTCCAATTACATTTTACAGGGTATTAATTTTCGAAATGCCAAACGCAATTTAAACCTTATAATGGGAGAGTCGCACACCAAACAGTATACCCTCACAGATAGCTTTCAGCCCATTGACCAAAGTTTCAACCTCGAAGAACTTTACAACAGGCTGGAAGCAAGCAACCAAACGCTCACCAACCAATACATCAATCAAAAATTAATAAAATACGACCTGCAACAGAGTAAAAGTAACCTTTATCCTACTTTTTCACTCAATGCCGGTTCAAGCTATACCTACGGTTCGCGTAAAGTGGACGATTTGCCCAATACCAATTCCGACCCCCTTGTCGTATATGGGAACTTCACCCTTAATTTCAACCTCTTCAACGGTGGGCAGGTAAAAAGGTCAATTCAAAATGCCAAAATCTCCTTAGAGCAAAGCAAACTGGAAACACAGGAGATGGAAAACGAATTAAAAATGCAGCTCGTAATGCTATACGACCTGTATAATGTAAGAAAACAACTTTATAATGTGGCCCTGGAAAATGAAAAGGTGACGCGGCTAAATTATGACCTTGCAAAAGACCGCTACAGGCTGGGCACAATAAACAGCATCAACTTCAGAGAAGTACAGCTTAGTTTTTTAAATGCCTCTCTGTCTAAACTACAGACCATTTATGATCTGATGGACTCTTATACAGAAATTATGCGCATGACCGGAAGTATTTTAACTGAATTTGATCCACAAAAACAGTAATAACTGGCCGAAAAAAACATCACAAGCTTAACAGTAAAACCCTGAACAATTTAGGGGAAATTGACATGATACAAATCGTGGAAAACGAATAATTTCGTACATTTGTGAGATTAATTAAGCGAGATTATTTGATATGGAAAGAGTTGTAAGTGGCATAAGGTCTACAGGAAATCTTCATTTAGGAAATTATTTTGGTGCAATACGGAATTTCATCAAAATGCAGGAGAATCATAATTGCTATTTTTTTATAGCCGATTATCATTCTCTGACTACACATCCAAACCCGAAAGACCTGCATAGCAATGTAAAACAAGTACTTGTAGAATATCTGGCAGCAGGACTGGATCCTGAAAAAGCCACACTTTTTATCCAGAGTGATGTGCCAGAAGTAGCGGAACTCAATCTTTTACTAAGCATGAACGCTTATGTAGGTGAACTTGAACGTACTGCAAGCTTTAAAGAAAAAGTGCGCAAAAATCCCAATAATGTAAATGCCGGATTATTAACCTACCCGGTGCTTATGGCAGCCGACATACTTATTCATCGCGCTACAAAAGTTCCTGTAGGAAAAGACCAGGAGCAACACCTTGAGATGTGTCGCAAATATGCGCGAAGATTTAATGGAATGTATAAAACAGAGTATTTCAAAGCTCCTGAACCATGGAACTTTGGCGACGACCTCATAAAAATACCGGGATTAGATGGTAGCGGGAAAATGGGAAAATCAGAAGGAAATGGCGTTTATTTATCAGACACACCAAAAAAAATCCGTAAAAAAGTAATGAAAGCAGTAACAGATGCCGGCCCAACTGAGCCTAACTCCCCGGTTACTGAACCCATACAAAATCTGTTTACCATAATGCAGGTCGTTTCAGAACCAGACACATTAACCCATTTCAAAGAAACTTATGCCGATTGCAGCATTCGCTATGGCGACCTGAAAAAACAACTGGCCGATGATATTATCAAATACATCGAGCCTATTTACAACAGAATTCAGGAAATATCTGCCGATGAAGCTTATTTGCAAAAAGTAGCTAAATTGGGTGCAGAAAAAGCCAGAGAAAGTGCACAAAAAACCATTAGAGAAGTGCGCGAAATTATTGGATTTAAAAAATTTTGAGCTTTTGATTGATTTTATTAAGTTTAAATGCCTTTTGTCATGCAAATAATGAGAAATAAATGCAACTGATAAAAAATAACATATAGAAAAAATAACTGCGCAGTAATTCAAAAATTAAAATGAAAATTACTGCGTTGTTTTTTTCAGCAACTTACATTTATCAAGTAAATTAGATGCTTAATTATTTTTATAGGAATGAAAATCAAACTTCGCTTACGCCATAAAATTCAGTTTATTATTATATCACTCTCTGTACTGGTATTTACAGGAGCCATTGGCTACATTGCATTTAAAGACCGGCAATCTTCATACGAAAATCAAACACGACTTATAGAGGCACAAACAGAAAAACACGCCAACCAACTCAAAGTATTAATTAATGAGGATTTTGCAGTTGTAAGAACCCTTGCATTGGCATTTAAAACATATAAGTTCCTCGAAACTGACCAGTACCAAAAACTGGTCAATCAAATTTACGATCATGTATTTCAGGGGAATCCCGAATTTTATCAACTCTGGGACAGCTGGGAATTGAATGTCGTCGACAGCACATGGAATCGCCCTACAGGTCGCATTACAAACACAAGGTTGCGTGAAAAAGGCGAAATGAAACGACTTGTAGATATACGAAGTCTGGATGGTGACAATAAATATTACGCCAAAGATAAAGCCCTGGCCAGGGAACTTATTTCTGAAATATATGCCGATGCTTTCAGCGAACAAAAAGCTGATAAGAAAATTATGACAACCTACGAGGCTCCGATCATGGATCAAAAAAAGTTTGTAGGTTTAATCGGCGTTGATGTTACCCTGGACCGCTTTCAGGAAATTGTAAGCGGAATTCAGTTAGAAGACCTGGAAGGGAGCTATGCGTTCCTCATCTCACATAACGGAAAATATGCAGGGCACCCCGACAACGATAAACTAAACACCTTTATTCCCAAAAACCCTACAAGCAATCCAGATTTTAATATTTATCAAAAAATTAAACTAGGGAAACCCTTTTCTATTGTCAATGACCGTGGCCAGGAAGAACGATTTGTAAGCTATTTTCCAATAAAAATAAGCCGAACCGATACCTATTGGTACCTGGGAATTACCGTCCCAAGGGAATCAATAATTCAACAAGTCAATGAAAACCTATACGTCTCCTTTATAGTCGGAATAATTGGCTTAATTCTGCTGGGTATCGTCATCTATTTTGTAAGCATTAATATTTCCAGACCTGTTCAGTCGGTGACAAAACAGTTAAACAAACTGTCCAGGGGAGAAATAAAGACAAGCAATAAGCTCAAGCTTGAAACAGGTGATGAAATTGAGGAAATGGCAGAAGCCTTAAACCAAACCATCGAGAAACTAAACCAAAAAAACCAGTTCGCAAAACATCTGGGGCGTGGAGATTTAGATCAGAAGCTCACTATAGAAGATAAAGAGGATGAACTCGGGCAATCGCTTATAGAAATGCGCGAAAACCTGCAAAAAGCCAGAAAAGAGCAACAGGAAAGACAAAAAGAAGATGAAATAAATAACTGGATAAACCAGGCCATAACTGAAACCAGCGATATTTTCAGAAAACACAATCAAAACATCAAAAACCTTACATTCAGTACACTACAATACCTACTGAACTACCTGGAGGTTTCACAGGGAGGCATATATGTTAAAAATGATGAGGAAGATGAAATTTTTTATGAACTCATTTCAGCCATTGCATATGGAAGAGATAAACTCATTGAAAAAAAGATAAAAAACGAAGAGGGTTTAGTAGGACGATGTGCATATGAGGGGCTAACGGTATACATGACTGAAATACCAGAAGAATACGTGAACATTAAAACAGGCCTCGGAGATGCCAACCCCCGCACAATATTGCTGGTTCCCATAAAAAACAACGAAGAGGTACTTGGAGTAATAGAGTTAATTTCATTTAACGAATTTGCCGATTATCAGGTAAAAATGGTTGAACAAATCGGAGGTAATCTTGCAGCAACCATTGCCAACGTACGAATCAACCAAAAAACAGAGAAACTGCTCCATCGGTCACAAAAGCAAACCGATGAACTTGCCCAGCAAGAGCAGGAAATGAGGCAAAATGTAGAAGAAATGAAAGCAACCCAGGAGGAAGCCCAACAGCGACAACACGAAATGACAGCGCTACACGAAGCGGTAAACGACATCGCATATGTGGCTGAATTTGATATGGACGGGCACCTTATTGATATGAATAAAAACCTCGAAGTGTTGCTGGCCAAACCCAAAGACCAGGTTATTGGAATGCAACAGGGCAGTTTTGCCGGAACCGTCGACCAGGATGTTTTTGAAGAAACCTGGGAGCAGCTGCGTGCAGGTGAACCAATAACGAAGGAACAAAAAATTAAATCAGGTAACAAGTATGTTTGGTTACTCGAAACATACAAACCCGTAATAAACGCCGAAGGAGAACCATACAAAGTTGTAAATATTGGAATCGATATTACACATACAAAAGAGAGATAAAAGCATAAAAATCAACATCAGATTAAAGCATTACCATGAGAGGGTTAATCAATAAAATAAAAGAAAGTATTCAGGCTAAACTGCAGCTTTTTATATTAAGTAGTGCTACAGTAGTCTTTCTTCTAACCATTTTATACGTTAGCATAGAGACCCGGCAAATGGCCCTGGATGAAGCAAAACGGCTGACCATTGAAATAGCACAAAAGAAAGCTTCTGACATTGAAAGCGAGCTTAATAAAGACTTTATGTTAACACATACACTGGGCAAAGCTTTTCAGGATTTTGTGCTTTATGAAGATTCTATCCGGGATGAAATTATTCCCTCCATGCTCAAACGTGTCTTTGAACATAACACACACATACAGGCCATTTGGATGAACTGGGAGTTATCAGCCATTGATGAAAATTACTCAAAGACAAACGGCAGAATTCGCACAAACTTTTTTAGGGTTGATAATGAAATAAAATTAAATATAAAGACTTTAGATACCGCAGGATATGATAAACAGAGTCTTTACTATCAAATTAAAGCACACAAAAATAATGTAATAACAGAACCCTATTGGTACTCTTACACTGAAAATGAATCTGATAAAATACTGGAAACCAGCATATGTGTACCCGTATTACAAAGTACCCGTTTCCTGGGATTAATGGGAATAGATTTAAAACTGGAACGCTTCTCCGATTTAGTCAAATCTATTAAACCCTACAAAAACAGCTATGCGTTTTTTGTCAGCTATGAAGGCACGTTAATATACCACATTGATTCTGAAAACATTGGAAGCAACCTCATTGAAGATAACCCTAAAGACGCTGAAAAATACAATTTCGAAAGACAAATGAAAGCAGGCAAAACCTTTTCATTTGACAGGATAAAAAACGATAAAAAATATTTCACAACCTTTGCTCCTGTATTTATTGGTAACACTGAAACACCCTGGTATTTAAGCATTGTGGTACCCTATAAACAAATGTTGATACAAGCCAACCAAAACATGCAAAAATCGTTACTGATTGGTTTAGCAAGTATCATCATTTTAGGTTTTGTACTTTGGATTATTGCCCGAAACATTACACGTCCGCTTATTAACATATCCAGCTTGCTAAAAGAACTGGCAGCTGGAAAAATCAATACACAGCAAGAGCTGCAAATTAAAACAAAAGACGAAATTGGAAGCATTTCGCTTGATGTAAACGGGCTGAAAAAGAGCCTGGCACGCACAGCAGAGTTTGCAGAAGAAATTGGCAAAGGCAACCTGGATGTAGAATTTGAAAAGCTTAGCGAAGAAGATGTTATTGGCAAGGCATTGCTAAATATGCGTCAAAGCCTTCAAAAAGCTGAAGAAGACGAGAAAAAACGAAAAGAAGCCGACCAAATACAAAAATGGATTACCGAAGGTATTGCTAAAATAAATGAGTTGATGCGTCAGCATGGCAACCTGGAAGAACTCTCCTATCAGGTAGTTAAGTACATTGCTGATTACCTTAAAGCCAACCAGGGCGCACTTTATGTAGTATCTGAAAAAGAAAAAGTAGAAACGGAAGAGGACATTACATTTGAGGCTACTTCTGCCTTAGCCTGGGGAAGAAAAAAACCACTGCACAGAACCATAAAAATGGGAGAAACCCTCATAGGAAGGGCGGCATATGAACAGGCAACCCTCTACATGACTGATATTCCCGACAACTATGTCAATATAACCTCAGGCCTCGGAAAAGCCAATCCCAGGGCTCTGTTAATTGTACCACTCATGCTCAATGAAGAAGTTATGGGCATTATTGAGATTATTTCATTCAATGAAATGGAAAAATATCAAATAGAATTTGTTGAGCAAGCGGGCGAAAGCATTGCATCTACAATAGCATCACTAAAAATCAGTCAGCGCACAAGCAAACTGCTTGAACAAACCAAAAGCCAGGCCGGAGAACTTACCGAAAAAGAGGAAGAGCTCAGACAACAGATGGAAGAAATGCAATCTACACAGGAGGAAGCCGCAAAACGCGAAGCAGAAATGACCGGAATGATTACAGCCATAAATTCTCTTGCCTATGTAGCCGAGTTTAGCATGGAAGGCTACATCACAAACATTAATGATGCTTATGCACAACTGCTTGAGTTGCCCAGACAGCAAATTATTGGCAAAAAACAAGGCTTTTTCGAACTTGGAGAAGATGAAGAGCGCATCAAAAATTTTGAAACATTATGGGCAAAGATGCGAAAAGGAATACCCCATAAACAGGAACAAAAAATTGAAATAAATAACAAGACAAGGTGGTTGTCAGAAGTCTATACCCCGATTAAGGATAATGAAGGAGAACCACAGCGAGTAGTGAATATAGCTATAGACATTACACACCTCAAAGACAAAAAAGAGGACTAAAAGCACCAGTGCAATGAAAAAAATACGATTTAATATTAACACCCGCATGTTGGTCTATCTGCTCAGTGGAGCCACGTTAATTTATTTAATCTCATTGGGTGCTGTAATAATACAAACGGTTAATAGTACCAAAAAAGATACTTATAGAATTGTCGAAAAAACAGCAGCAGAAAAAGCCAACCTTGTAAAATCTGTAATTGATTCAGACCTTAAAGCCATTGATGTGCTTGCAGATGCGGGCTCCACCTTCAAAATGGAAACATTCGAAGCCTGGGAAAAAATATATTTGGCCCAACAAAAAGCCATTCTTGAAAATAATCCGCAATATATATCAGTAGCAACGAGTTTCGAACTTAAATACATCGATTCATCCTACAATAATGATTATGGAAGGCTTATGCGGGGATACTACAGAGAAGGAGATGTAATTAAACTTTTCGATGCTAAAAGAAACCTTGATGGAGATGATTATGCAAGTAATTACTATTCCATTAAATCCAATAAAAACCATTTTATAAGTAATCCGGAACTCTTTTCCTATACAGGAAACGAACAAGATGCTGTATTAAATACAAATATTTCTGTACCCATTCTTAAAAATAACGAATTTGTTGGCCTCGCCGGAGCTGATGTCAATATGGATTATTTTCAATCGATTACAGACTCCATACAGCCATACAATGGCAGTTATGCCTTTATACTTTCGACAGATGGCACCATAGTGGCGCATCCGAAAAAAGAGTGGGTTGGAGAAAAACTTAGCGATGTAGATTCAATTTTCACTGCAGATGGTAATATAAACAAACGTATTGACCTGGGGAAAACTTTTACCTTCACGCACCACGACACGCTAATGCAAGCTGAATATCAATATACTTTTTCGCCCATCAAAATAAAAAAAGCCAATATTAACTGGGCCCTGGCCGTAGCGTTCCCATCCACCATAATCGAGGACAGAACAGCAACATTTTTACAAACAGGAATTTTTATAGGTTCCTTGGGTTTGGTTGTGATGGGTTTCATCATTTCGTTAATAGCCCGGAGTATTAGTCGACCAATTATAAAAACCACCAAAATATTAAAAGAGCTTTCAGACGGCAAAATAGACAAAAGCAACCTGCTAAAAATAAATACTAGAGATGAAGTGGGTGAAATGGCCAATTCCGTAAACCAATTAACAGAAGGGCTTTACAGAACAGCCGAATTTGCCTCATACGTTGGAAACGGAGATTTATCGGTCGATTTTCACAAGCTCAGCGATGAAGATATGCTTGGTTCAGCACTACTCGAAATGCGCGATAACCTAAAACAGGCAAAAGAGGACGAAGCCAGGCGTAAAAAAGAAGAAAAGATCAGACGATGGGCTGCTGATGGATACAGTATGATTAACGATTTATTGCGGCAATCTAAAGACCTTCAGGAGTTATCCTACTCCATACTGTCCAGCATAATAAAGTATGTAGATGCGGCCATGGGTGCTATTTATGTTTTAAACGACAGCGACAAAAACGATGTTTATTATGAAATGATTACAGCTGTAGCCTATGAACGTGAAAAACTCATGCGCGACAAAGTTAAACCAGAAGAAGGTCTTGTTGGCAGATGTGCCCACGAAAAGCTGACAATTCATCTTAGAGAAATACCTGAAAACTATGTATCCGTAAATTCAGGACTGGGAGAGAGCAAACCAAGAAGTCTCATTCTCATACCGCTTAAAATAAACGAGCAGGTGTTGGGTGTAATTGAACTTGTGTCTTTTAATAAATTCGAACAATATCAAGTCGAGTTTCTAGAAAAAGCAGGTGAAACCGTAGCCAGTGATATCTCTACCACAAAAATCAATCAGCGCACAGAAGTATTGCTGCAACAGTCACAGCAACAAGCTGATGAATTGGCCCAACAAGAAGAAGAGATGCGGCAAAACATGGAAGAAATACAGGCCACACAAGAATCATTGAAAGAGAGCCAGGCTAAAACTCAAATGATTTTTGATAATATCGTGGATGCCATAATTACTATTGATAGCAACGGCATAATAGAACTCTGGAACCCCGCTGCAGAAAAATTATTTGGATACAGCTCAAAAGAAGCCATTGGCCAAAATATCAAATTAATCATGTATGGAGAAAATGCCAGAGAGCATGATAATTACATCAAAAGATACATGAAAACCGGACAAAGACATGTCCTTGGAAAATCAAGGGAAGTAATGGGTATGCATAAATCAGGTAAAAAATTCCCGGTTGAATTAAGGCTTGAGGAAGGCAAGTTGGGTAATGAGACAAAATTTGTAGGAGCCTTGCGGGATTTAACTGAAATGAAAAAAGCTCAGGAGGATGTTGAGCAAAAAATGGAACAACTTAAAGAGCTCAACGAAAAATCAGAGGCCAGTAAGGAAGAAATGCGGTTACTTGTAGACGGAGTAAAAGACGTTTCGTTATACGTTGAGTATGATATGAACAGAAAAATTATTGATATTAACAATAACTTCCTTAATTTGCTTGGAGCAAAAAAATCTGATATGCTTGGCGTAAAGCAAGGTGCCTTTGAAACTGACCCTGAAAAGAAAAAAGAATTTGATAAATTATGGAAAGATTTATCTGCCGGCAAAACCAGAAAAATTGTTCAACACATTCTGGCAAATGGAAAAAACCTCTATTTCTCAGAAGTGTACATACCTGTACGAGATCAAAAAGGAAGTATTTATAAAGTCATAAACCTGGCCATTGATATAACCGACACAATCAAGAAAAAATAACAAATCCGAAGATTGATGAATCAATTAAAAAATATAAGATTTAGCTTAAGCATCAGACTGCTAATTGGCGTAGTACTGGTTGCCGGTATTATTTATCTTATAACCATCCGTTATATAAACTACGACTACAAGGAGGTTTCCATTGAAATGGCCAAAAAAACAGCAGGCCAACAAGCCGAGAATGTTACGGCCAGAGTTAAAAACTTATTTGAAGCCGACTTTGAAAAATTCAGAACTTATGCCAACACATTCGAAAAATTCGATGAATTAGATCCTGAATCATACCGTACTTTTTTTAACAGCGCCCTGGAGCGCCTGCTAAAACAAAATCCCCGATATATTTCCGTTTGGGATAATTGGGAAAGACAATACATTGAACCGGACTGGAACCTACCCTATGGCAGGTTATCCTATATCTATTTCAGAGAAGGAGGCCTTATCTCCACCGCAATCGACACCCTCGACACCTATGGAGATGATACTGCAAGCCTATATTACGACTATAAAGCAAACCCAAGGGAAGGTATTACAGAACCATATACAGACGTTTATTCAGGTGGATCAGGTGAAGAAATACTAATGACCTCCATAATAGTACCCGTAATGCAGGATAATAGTTTTGTGGGTATGGTGGGTGCAGACATTAGTCTCAGGCAACTCAAGGTTTTGGTTGATTCCTTGAATCAAAACTTTGAAGGATATGCCTATATTCTTTCAAATAAAGGTTCTATTGTAGCACACCCGAATGAAGCCTACCTTGGTCAAAACTTTGCCGAAACTGATAGTATTTTAAATATACAGCACAATATCATTCCTCAAATTAAAAAAGGGGCATACAATAAATTTGTTAAAACTGACCAGACCACAAACGAAGAGTTCTTTACTACCATTATTCCCGTTACATTTGGCAATAGCAATTCCCACTGGGGTATAGCCATTAATGTGCCGCTTCAAAATATTATTACCGAAGCCGAAAGCCACATTGAAGATTCAAGAAAAGTAGGAATCTACGGGCTGATCGTGCTCATAATAGTTACACTGCTTGTTGCATACCAAATTATAAAACCAATCAATAAAACAACGAAAGTATTGCAGCAACTATCGCTGGGCGAAATAAGAAAAATAGATAACATCATTATTAAAACGGGTGATGAAATTGAGCAAATGAGTCATTCGGTCAATACGGTTATTAAAGGATTTAAAGATACTGTTGAATTTGCCAATCAAATTAAAAACGGCAATTTTGACCACGAATTTACACCGTTGAGCGACAAAGATGTATTGGGTAATGCTGTGCTGGAAATGCGTAACTCGCTCAAAGAGGCCAAAGCAGAAGAAGTCCATCGCCAAAAAGAAGAAGAACAAAGCAAATGGGCCTCAGAAGGCATCAACCTCTTTGGTACCATCTTAAGGCAGGATAATGATAATCTTGCCAAGCTTACCAACAAAATTATTTCAACGCTCGTCGATTACCTTGGCGCCCATCAGGGAGGCCTCTACCTTACCGAAGGTAAAAAAAATCAACAATATCTCGAACTCGTTGCCTCAATTGGCTTCGATAAAGAAAAAATGCTGCATAAAACTATACAGCCCAACGAGGGTGTGGTTGGCAAATGCCTGCTTGAAAAAGACCGGATTTATATGGATGATATACCCGAAGCCCATGCGCCGATTATCTCCGGTTTAGGAAATACCAGGCCCGGCAGTACGCTGGTTGTACCTATGATTATTAATGAAGATGTAATCGGTATAATTGAGATAGGATCTCTGAACAGGATGCAGGAATACCAAATACAGTTCGTTGAAAAAATCGGAGTTTCAATTGCATCGACCATTTCATCGGCCAAAATAAATGCCCGTACAGCAGAATTATTGAAAAAATCTAAAGAACAGGCCGACGAACTTGCTCAGCAGGAAGAAGAAATGCGTCAAAACATGGAAGAACTGCAAGCCATGCAAGAAGAGGCAACAAAAAGAGAAAGTAAAATTCAAAACTTCATCAATGCAGCCAAAAGCACACTATTATATATTGAATACGACCCGGATGGGAAAATTACCGATATAAATGAAAATATGCTGCACCTGTTTCAACTGAAACAAGAACAGGTAATAAATAAACAAATCGGATCATACGAATTCAGCAGTGCCCAGATTAAACACAACTATGAGGAAATTTGGAAAAAAATTGAAAAAGGACAAATAGCAACAAATAATTTCTACTCAAAGCATTTGGGTCGGGATTTCTACTTAAAAGAATACTATTACCCACTAATTAATAAAGAGGGTAAAACCTACAAAGTGCTCAACATTGCCATTGATATTTCAGAAGAAAAACGCAAAGAGAAACAATTGCAAAAACTAAAAGCTGAATACGAGAAACTTGTAAAAAAACTTGGAGGTAAAAAAGAAGCCGCGAAAAAATCCATCAATATTAATGAAATAATGGAACAAGAAGGTCGATTCGAATACATTGACCTGACGCATTTGAGAAAAGTGTACAAAAATGACTTACGCAAAATTCAGAATATTGTTAGTATATATGTTGACACTATTCCCAAGCAATTAGATGAATTACAAAATATAGCCAAATCCGACCTCACGCTGCTGCGATCAAAAATTGGAAATTTCAGAACCAAGATGTCGTACCTTGGATTAAGCCGTGTGGTTGAAATGGCTAAAGAAATTGAAACAATTTCTGCAACTGGTGTAGATACTGAAAACATAGAGGACCTGCTCCAGGAAATTGCCAGCATTTGGAAAAATGCACAAACAGAATTACAAAAAATTATAGTTAAATAACCTAGACGTAATTTAGCTTGTGGTCACGAGCTCAGTTTATGTTGAATTGCCGCACAATTTCAACGAAGTAAGCCACCGACCATTAAAATCAAAATCATAAACGGATGAAGGTAAGAATGAAACTATACGTAAAGATGCTGCTGCTAATACTAACGACCTCGTTTGTTATATTTGGCGCATCTATTCTGGTTATTGGTTTACAAATAAAGAAAAACGCCTACAATAAAAGCGTGGAGTACGCCGATCTTACTGCAGAAGTTAATGCCCGGCAAATTAAAGGAGAAATGCAAAAATATATGAGCACTGCTCAGGGTCTAAACAATTTTTTACTCTCCTTTGAGTCACTTGACTCTGCCGCCCGCAGAGGAAACCTCATGAATATCCTTAAATACAACCTCAAGAAAAAAACCGACATTTTAAGTTTATGGACCATCTGGGAACCCAATACCATAGATAATTTCGACAGTTTATACATTAATGTAAAAGGAAACACCTATATCGGAAACTTTTCCCCTACCTATTACAAAGACGGAGACTCTATTAAACTCGAAGGCTTAAGCTCAGGACCTTTATTTCAGGGCGATTATTATACTATACCTAAAGCAAACCGTGAGCAAACCTTGCTTGCACCATACTATTACAGTTATGGAAAAGGTGAAGAGTATGCTGTTTTGCAAACAAACATGATTGTACCATTAATTTACAATGGTCGCTTCCTGGGTGTTATCGGTGCCGATGCCTCATTAGACAGCCTCCAAAAATATGCTGAACAAATTAAACCTTTCGATGAAAGTTACGCTTTTCTAATTGCTCACGATGGAAGTATTGTTGCGCACAGATCATCAAAATGGGTGGGGCAAAAACTAGATACCCTAAAATACAGCAAGGTAACCTCTGAAGAAATCCTTCAAAACGCCCAGTGGAATAATAATTATAATTTTACAGATACAGATCCGATTACCGGGCAGGAAACCTATTTTACTATGAGCCCGCTCACCATTGGCAAAGCCAGTGAAAGATGGGTTTTTGGTATTGCAGTACCTACCAGCGAACTAAACAGTGTGGCCAAAAATAGTTTTATATTAAGCATCATTGCAGGATTGGTAGCCTTGTCCGTACTAAGCATCTTTATTTATATAATAGCAAGGTCAATTACCAGACCTGTTACCAACATCACCAGAGTGCTGGAAGAAATTGCCAAGGGTAACATCGAAACAAGCCTTAAAGTGAAAGGCAAATATAACGATGAAATTAATGACATGGCACAAAGCGTCAACAAGCTAATTGACGGACTTAATGAAACCGCAAGTTTTGCCAAACAAATAGGAGAAGGAAACCTCGATCGTGAACACCAACTACTTAGTAAAAACGATTTCCTTGGGCAATCGCTGGTAGACATGCGTGAGAGCCTGAAAGAAGCCCGAAAATTTGAAGAAGAAAAACGCGAAAAAGACCGCAAACAGGCCTGGGTTACACAGGGTCTTGCACAATTTGGTGAAATTTTGCGAGAAGATAACGATGATATGCAAAAGTTCTCTTTAAATATCGCCAAACATATTTGCGAATATATGGAGATACCGCAGTGCGCAATTTTTATCATTGAAGAAGACGAAAATGAGTCATATTTTGACCTCAAGGCCGTGCATGCATTCGGCAGTCAAAAACTTATAGACAAAAAAGTAAAAGAAGGTGAAGAGCTTGTGGGCAGAGCAATCAGCGAAAAAAATACCATACACCTTACCAATACACCAGATAGCTTCGCTACTTTAACTTCAGGCAAAACTGATGATCCGGCACCCAATAATTTGCTCATTGTACCGATGCTAATGAACGATGAACCTTTTGGTTTACTCGAGCTTATGGGCTATGAGCCATTTGAATACCATCAAATTGAATTTGCCGAGAAACTAGCAGAAAATATTGCTGCTACAGTATCTAGTGTAAAAACCAATATTCGTACTGCTCAGCTGCTAAAGCAATCAGAACAGCTCAAAGATGAGCTATCACAGCAAGAAGAAGAGATGCGCCAAAACCTTGAAGAGATGCAGGCTACACAGGAAGAGGCCAAAAAGCGGGAGTCAGAGCTTTCGGACATTCGAAATACTTTACAAAATACCACCATGATGGCCGAATATGACCTGGACGGACGCATTATCAGAATTAATGAGTTAATGGCAAATACCTACGGTCATGCAGCTGAACACATGATTGGAAAGTTCCAGGATGCATTTGTAACGCAAGATGATGCATCAAGAAGAGGGTTTCTTAAATTTTGGCAGGAAGTTATCAGTGGGGTTACTAAAAAAAGGATTCATGAAGTTACCAAAAGAGATCAAACCATATATCTTAATGAAACCTATATTCCAATTTTCGAAGATGAAGAAATTGACCGTGTGCTGAATATTGCCACCGACATTACCCATAAAGTAAAGCTCGACAAAGAAATCACACAACTCATGAATAAAGTAAGTGAATTAAAAAACAATTAAGATGTCTAAAAACACTTAATAATGATGAGGTTCGATAAAAAAAATATTAATTTTGCCTAAAACCTAATAAAATTTTACGATCATGAATATTCCCGAAAATCTTAAGTACACAAAAGATCACGAATGGGTGAAAATAGATGGTGATACTGCTACTGTAGGAGTAACCGACTTTGCACAGGAACAACTTGGCGATGTAGTATTCGTTGAGGTAGAAACCGAAGGTGAATCGCTCCAAAAAGGGGATGTATTTGGTACGATTGAAGCTGTTAAAACAGTATCAGATATGTATATGCCAATTAGCGGAGAAGTTGCTGAAATTAACCCAAAACTCGAAGATGCACCAGAAACCGTCAACGAAGATCCCTACGGCGAAGGGTGGATGATTAAAATAAAAGTTGATAATAAAGACGAACTAAACGATCTGCTTTCTGCAGATGATTATAAAAACGAAGTAGAATAATAAAGACCAACTCGTGGTTTACAAATGAGCCTGAGATTTTTTTCTCAGGCTTTTTTTATTGCACATTTTGTGGTTTACCTGCCTTCCATTGCAATATATTTTTAAATACAATCTCTGCTCTTAAACGAAATGCTTCCTGAGTAGCATAAGCAATATGAGGCATGAGCATTATATTGGGACAGGACAGAAATGGATGATCAGCGGGCAAGGGTGGTTCCTGCTCGTACATATCAATAGCTGCGGCTGCAATACTTTGTCTGCGTAAAGCCTGAACAAGCGCCTGAGTTTCAACAACTGGGCCTCTGGCTGTATTTATTATCACTGCCGTAGATTTCATTTGTGCTAATTCCTCTTCCCCAATCATGCCCCTGCTTTCATCATTCAAAGGCACATGCAAGCTCACAATATCTGATGCTTTAAGCAAATCATTTAAAGGCACCTGCTTACCAAAATCAAGTTTTTTTGGCGAACGATTGTAATATAAAACACGGCAACCAAATGCAACACTGCAAATTTTTCCGACTGCACTGCCTATAGCTCCCATGCCTATAATACCTACAGTTTTTCCACTCAGTTCATTCCCCACATATCCATCCCTGCCTTTTAAATTACGCGTTTTTGCTTCGTTAGAAACCATATTGCGAAATGCACCAATCATTAATCCTATGGTTAGTTCAGCAACCGACTGCGTCGAGTAACCGGCAGCATTCGAAACCAAAATATCACGCTCACGACAGGCTTTCATATCTACATGATCAACCCCGGTAAAGGCCACAGACAGCATCTTAAGTTTCGGGCACGCATCAATAACTTCAGCAGTAAAAGAAATATTACTAAAGATAACCACATCGGCATCTTTACACCGTTCAATCAATGTCTGCGTATCCTCTTTTCTATCGCGCCATTGATGAAATTCAAAACCTGCATTTTCTGCCTCTTCAATAAACTTTGACAAAAAGTGCTGATCAACATTCAGGGGTTCAATCAAATGTATTCTCATAATGATAAATATTAAAGAAACAATAAAAGACTAAGCGCCATAACTGCCATACCTGCAACCAGGCCATAAATAGATAAATGGTGTTCTCCGTGTTCTTCGGCTGTTGGTAAAAGCTCATCGAGCGATATAAAAACCATGATACCGGCAACAGCACCAAACATAATTCCCGATATAGCAGGACTAAAACTATCAAAGAAGAAATAAATTACCAAAAAACCAATTAATGCGCCAACCGGCTCTGCCAGTCCGCTAAAAAACGATAGCAAAAAAGCCTTACGTCGATTTCCTGTGGCATAAAACACCGGCACACTCACAGCAATTCCTTCGGGAATATTGTGAATGGCAATCGCCACAGCAATGGGCAAAGCAATATACGGATCGGCCAACCCCGACATAAAAGTCGCCATACCTTCGGGGAAATTGTGAATGGCAATTGCCAGAGCTGAAAAAACGCCCATACGCATAAGCTTCTTATTTTTTTGCTCCTTACCCAAATCTTCAATATTGCGTATCTCGTGGGGGTTTTCGTAGCTTGGAATCAACTTATCAATAATTGCAATAAAAAGAATACCGCCAAAAAATGCTGCTACAGTATACCAGGCTCCGGTCACTTCTCCAAATACAGATGAAAGATCTGCCTTTGCTTTTTGAAAAATTTCGACAAGGGAAACATAAATCATTACGCCTGCAGAAAACCCAAGCGATACAGCCAAAAGCTTATGGTTGGTTTCTTTTGCAAAAAAGGCAATTGCACTGCCAATGCCGGTCGACATTCCTGCGAAAAGCGTGAGCCCAAAGGCCAGTATAATATTTTGTAGCTCAATATTCTCCATAATTTCAAACTTTAAAAAGGTAAGCGATTTAAATCCACATTACCTCCGCTAATGATAAGTGCTGTTTTCTGATCGCGAAACTGTGCTTTATGTTTCAAAATTACTGCTAAGGTTGTTGCAGAAGAGGGTTCAATAATTATTTTCATGCGTGTCCATACAATTTTCATGGCTTCAATTATTTCCTCATCTGTAACGGTATAAATATCGCGCACCAATTTTCTAATTACTGGAAAAGTATATTCGCCCAGCGAAGTCAGCAGCCCATCGGCTATGGTTTGAGGATTTTCTGAGGGAAATATTTTTCCATAATTAAAGGAATGCCATGCATCGTCGGCTCCTTTTGGTTCAGCTGCAAAAACATTGGTGTTAGGAGAAAAAAATGAGGTCGTAAGAGCAGTACCGGAAATCAGGCCTCCACCCCCCACAGGCGAAACAATGTTGTCCAGTTCAGATACCTGATTCAGCAACTCGTATGCGCAGCTCGACTGCCCGAGAATTACATGGGGATTGTCATAGGGATGCAAAAACGTCGCTCCCGTCTCCTGTTGCCACTCCTCCATTGCTCTTACCCGCTCAGCCTGGGTATTTTTACAATACCTTATTTCTGCACCATAGGCTTTAACAGCATCAACTTTTACCCGGGGGGCATTATCGGGCATTACAATGTAGGCCGGAACAAATAAATCCCGGGCTGCCAATGCCAAAGCCTGTGCAAAATTGCCGGAAGAATGTGTCACAACACCCTTTTTCTTCTCATCTTCAGATAATTGCAAAATGGCATTTGTAGCTCCACGAATTTTAAAAGAACCTGCTTTTTGTAAATTCTCACATTTAAAGTACAATTTTGTTTCAGCCATCTCATTTATTAAAGCTGAAGTCAAAACAGGCGTTTTATGTATTCGCTGCCTCACGCGCTCGTATGCCGCTATAATGTCTTCTTTTTTATAGTGTAACGTCATATTCAATAAATCATTGGTATAAAACGGTATGTTTGTTTTTTATAATTAATCCACTCTTCGCCAAATTCAAGTTCTTTTAAAACCTCTTCATCTTCTGCTTTCAGTCCAACAACCCAAACCAGCAGTATGGTAACCAAAAGTGCCACAATATTATTAAAAACCAAAGCTGTAGAAAGGCCCCACGACATTAGACCCAATAAACGGGGATGCCTGATAATGGCATATGGTCCTGTTTTAATAATTTTTAAGTCTGAAGCTTTACCGTCATTTCTGTAATACTGTTTGCCAAGAATCCAGGAACTCCAACTAAAAAAAGTTATAGCATCAATCATGAATAAACATCCAATCCATCTTATCCATTGACAATCGCAAATAGAAAACCTTGCTGATTGGTCAAACATTGGTGCCAAAACAAAGAGAAACAATACGGCCAGACTTAAACCTGAGTTTTTCAGTTCTTCATGCTTTGGTGTGTACTTTATGTTAGTTTTAGTTTTATAGCTCAATACATTTTTCATGCTTAGCGCACCAAAAACCAATAACATAGTTGCTGCAAAATAGGTTGTTCGTGCATCATTGCTAAAAAAACCTGCCGGTTGCTTAAGGTCGTAGGCAAAAGTCATGAGCAAGCCCAATCCGGTCGTGATTAATGCTGCTCTTACAATATGCTTCATAAGGTAAATTTTGTATATGCAAATTTATGATTTTTCCCTTCAGATAAAAGCTTTTCAATATGTTAGATAATGCACATAGCACTATAGCATATAAAATCAGCGGGTAATCCGAAACAATAAAAATACACTTAATGCTTTTCTTTTTTTTATGAGTAAAAAATAATAAATTGGTCTGCCAATAAAACACAGGTCCTGACCTTAAGATTTTTGCCGCTTGAAGCATAAAAAGCATATAGAGTGTAAAGACTGTACACTGAATACATCAACGCTATTCGAGCAGTTGAGCGAGGAAGAATACGCCCTTTTAAATTACGATAAAAATTGCCAGGCTTATAAACGTGGCGACTTTATTTTTCATGAGGGTAATCATGCTACAGGTTTTTATTGCGTAAATGAAGGTATTATAAAACTTTATAAAACCGGTCCCGAGGGCCGGGAGCAAATCATTACTTTTGCCAGGCAGGGCGATATTATTGGTTACCGTTCGGTGCTCAGCAAAGAAACCTTTTGCACCACAGCCAAAGTAATTACAGACGCCTTCGTATGTTTTATACCCGCAACAAGATTATTCAAACTGGTCGAAACCAATACCGACTTTAGCCTGAAACTAATTCAGCAGGCCTGTAAAGAGCTAGGCGATGCCAATAAATACATTACAGACATTGCTCAAAAAACTGTAAAAGAACGCCTGGCAGAAGTATTGCTGAACTTACTGGAACAATTTGGCCGCAACGAAGACGATTATCTCAACATACCACTTACACGCGAAGAACTGGCTAACCTCGTGGGTACAGCTACAGAATCGGTCATTCGCATGCTATCACAATTCAAATCACAGGGGCTTATCGAACTCAAAGGCCGTAAAATTAAGGTGATAAAAACCAATGAACTAAAGATGATTTCGGAGCAGTTTTAAAA
>NZ_DATFKB010000087.1:0-7111 GCF_035268865.1 Salinivirga sp.
TCTAACAGTGCATCATGGACCGACGATGCGAATTGGAGCACATCAAAAACTCCATACTCCTCACAGGAGGTCATAATTGCTGATGCAGAGGCAAATAACGATGCAGAATTATCATCTACCGTAAGTATAGGTTCCATGACCATAGAAGCTGGAGGTAACCTTACAGTAAATAATAGTGGTGACTTATCTGTAAGTGGAGCCATAACAATTGAATCTGATGGTAACGGACAGGGT
The DNA here is from genome assembly GCF_035268865.1 of Salinivirga sp. GTDB lineage: Bacteria > Bacteroidota > Bacteroidia > Bacteroidales > Salinivirgaceae > Salinivirga. The sequence continues at coordinate 235 of NZ_DATFKB010000087.1, forward strand.
GCTCTAATAATAAATGGAACAGGCTCTGTATCTGCTGGCAGTGCTACATACAACAGAAGCATTACCGATGATGGCAGCTGGCACTTGATGGGCAATCCGACAAATGGTACAGAAGTAACCCCATTTACAGGCTACTATGCAAAAACATGGAGTGAACCAGACGCCGCCTGGAACTACCTAACCTCATCAAGCACACTAAGCACTATGGAAGGATACAGTGTTCGATACCCATCATCATCATCATCTCCGCCAGATGGTTATGTTGAATTCTCAGGCTCAAATTTTAATAATGGTAATCAAAGTGTAAGTGTAACCAATTTTGATACTGATGATACAGAAGAAACCTATGGATGGAATTTGATTGGTAATCCATATCCAAGCCCAATAAACTGGGACCTTTACTCTGTCGAAACGGGCATTAACGGAACTGTTTATCAATGGGACGAAAGTAATTATATAAGTTATAACACAAGTAACAGTTCTGGAGATGCAAATGCTAATTATATCCAGCCTTGCCAGGGTTTCTTCGTATTTTCCGATAATTCTTCTGCTACATTAACTCTAACAAATAGCCTAAGAGTTAAATCCGGAACCAGTTATTACAAAAAAGATAAAAACAACGAAAAAACCTCATTTACCCTCAACATTGATAATGGCGAACACCAGGATAATGCCTACATTGTATTTTTCCCGGGTGGAACAGATGAATTTGATAATGCTTTGGATGGACACAAATTATTTTCTACAAATACTGATGTACCCCAAATTTACAGTAAAACAAACGGAAATGATCAACTTGCTATCAATACCCTTAGTCCATCTATGCTGGAAGATGAATTTTTCACCCACGAAATACCTATAGGATTAAAAAACACATATGAAGATAATCTTGTGATATCATTAGCTGATGTATACCAATTGCCGGATAGTATCGATATATTGTTAGTAGATCATAATATGCTTGACACGATAAACCTACAAGAGTCGGATTATAGTTTTATTGGTTCAGGAACGAATAACAGTGACAACCGCTTCTCAATAATTATTACAAAAAATGTTGATTCAGGTACAGGCATATCAGAGTTAAACGCAAATATTTATGCCTATACTTCCGGAAATGAACTTATCGTTGAATCTTCAAGACTAATAAAAAATGGAAGGATTATTGTAAGTGATATGATGGGCAGAACGATAATTAACAGGAAATTAACAAGTAAAGAACGTTTTCAATTTCCCATCCCGGAAAAAACGAATATATTTGTCGTAAATATTTTAACCGACAAAACAATTTTGTACCGTAAAACGTTAATGAACAAGTGATAGAACGAAAATGCGAAGATTAATTTACATATTACTATTCTTTTTTATTTTATCTTTTTCCGGAGTTTACGGTCAGCGTGATTCGCAATTCAAACGGGAAAAAGAAAAAGTATTTAAAAAGAATAATTTCGGAAAAAATAATACGTCGGGAACAAGAGCAGGCCCACCTGATCCCGGAGGTGGCAGTGGTGGTAATCCGGTGCCAATCTCTGGTGGTGCAGTGCTTCTGGCAGGAGGTTTATTTTTATATTCAATATACAGAACCCGAAAAAAAGATGTCTAAAAAAGACATCTTTTTTATTTCTACCTATTTCATAGTTGGTCTTTTAATCCAACTATGAAACAACCTAACCTCAAATCACTATCTTTACCTTTTCTGGTAATAAAAATTCTTACTAAAAGTACCTAAAATGTGAATTTTATATTACTTTTAAACAAGATTGGTTAATATATGAAAACAAAAATATTCATAGCAGTATTTTTATATCTGGCCATAAATGTAAGTGCTCAGAGCGACAACATAATATCTGTAAAAAACATTAAAGGGCAAGCCATTGGCGGCATAAATACAGCTCCAGCAGAAATTATTGAAAAAGCCATAAAAAACGCAAAGCTTAATGCCCTGACCAAAGCCGGAATACACGAACAAATAAACACTTACCAGAATCTTTACAGGAGTGAAACGTCACAGGATTACGAAGAAATATTTATGTCGGATGTTTTTACCAATATTAGTGGAGTTGTGCAATCTGTAACTATAAAAGATACTGTTGCCCGGTTCGATGAAAGCAACTACGCATTAAAAGTCACTATAACAGCTGATGCAAAAGTAATTAAATACGACAAAAAAGAGGATCGTACTTTCGATGCCTGGGTAGAGGGAATTAAGAATTATTATAACAGTCCCTCTCCCGCCACTTTCAAAATTAAACCAACCGAAGATTGTTACGCACAAATATTTTTAATTGCCCGGGAACAAGAATCTTATCAACTATATCCAAACCAATATGAAAAGCAACAATTATTAAAAGCTCACAAAGAGCATTCATTCCCGACAGTTCCATATATTGATTATGAGCTTTCGACAAAACTAAAACAAGAACCTCATCGGTTAATTATTGTGTTGCTTAAGGAAGCAATTCCTTTTACTGGAAAAGTGGCTTATAAACCCATTTTAGATTGGATATTCAGTATTTCGCCTGAAAAACGGGTTGTAAAGAGTTTTGGGATTACTGTTATAAAAAATTAATAAACAGCATATTAAGAAATTTAATATATCATTAACACAGCTATTCACCAAAATATTTTGTCTAAAAAGAATATATTTATCAAATTTACCATGTAATCATTAAATTTTTCAGTTATGAAAATGAAATTGACAGGACTATTATCAGTTACAATGATGTTCGCCGTAGTTACATTTATGAGCTGCGGAGGCCCCAAGGAAACAGCAAAAACAGATTCTGGATTCCAGGAAGTTGACATACCCTGCCAGGAAAAAGGGTATTCTGATTCGGAATATTTCCGTGCTGCAGGTAATGGAGATAGCCGTAACCTGGCTACTTCCAAAGACAAAGCAATGATGAATGCCAAAACTCGTCTTGCCGGACTTATCAACTCTACTATTAAGTCTGTTACTGAACAGTATACTAACGAAATTGACGTTGGTGATGCTATGGAGTTTGAACAAAGTTTCGAGCAAATGGCGCGTGACGTAGTAAACCAAAAACTTGTAGAGGTGGCAGTTACCTGTGAAAAAACAGGACAGCTTGATAATGGAAATTATCGTACATACCTTGCCATTCAGGTTAAAAAAGACTACATCTACAATGGTATTGACGAAAAAATCTCGAAAGACAAAAAACTTCAGCTCAAATATGACCGCATGAAGTTTAAAGAAAAGTTTGACGAGGAAATGGATAAACTAGAAAGACAAAACTAGACGTGAAATAAAGTCAACAAGAAAATCAGTATTCCGGTACGACGGATGCTGATTTTTTTGTATTTATCCGATATTTAAAGAATAAAATTCCTAATCCACTCCTGTGGCTTGATTAAATCGATTTAAGAAAAAGAATAAGTATTTTTGTATCAAATATCGGTTTTTGTAAATTGTATAATTATTTACCAAAACTTAGTCTCATGAAAAAAATTACACATATCCTCCTATTTGCAATGCTATTTCTGGCATTTGTTCCTGGTCAGGCGCAAAAAGGCAAAAAAGTTATCGAAAGTAGTGAACGTAGAGCTCCGGATTGGGTAAATGGTCTCGAAAAAAACTACATTATAATTGTGGGAACAGGTACAACCCTTGAAGATGCCAAACAAGATGCCCTGCTCAGGATAAAGGAAAAAATAATTCGCGCTGTGGCTGAAAATGTGCAATTCGAAAGCCAGATGGACCGGAAAGAAGAAATGTTAAATAATATCAGCAATTATGCTGAAACCTATGAATCGACAACCAAAACCCAGGCTACTGATGTCTCTTTCGTTAAAGGAATTGCACTAAATAAAGCTGAAGAGTTTTATTGGGAAAAAGTAAAAGACAAAAGTACTGATAAAGTAACGGCTCATTATCATGTAAAATACCCATTCTCTTCAATAGAACTCAAAAAACTGGTAATGGCCTTTGAGAAAAAGGACAGAGAGCTAACAGAGCAGCTCAACTCCATTTTAAATGAAGTCCCCACAATGAATTCTGTTGAACGAATGGAAGGTGCCATAAAAGAACTGCAACAGCTCCAGGAACGTTTCATGGGACCGCGAAAAGATCAGGCAGCAACCGGAGTTAGCCGTATAATCACCAGACTAAAGTCCATCACAATTCACCCGGAAGTAAACAGGCTGGGCTTAATTGAATACTCGCTGCGGGTTGGAGATCAAACTATTAAAGCCTCAAAAAAACCAAGAGTACTAAATCCCAATCAGTGTGCAACAATTAAAACAGTTCAACCAACCGAAAGTGGCTGGAAAATCAAATACGATCCACAGTATTGCTACGAAGATCCCAATAACCTCATTCGTGTAATGCACAATATCCGTCATAACCGCTTGCAGCATGACTTTCATTTTAACATTAATGCCGAAAAAGTGGAAATATACATGCACTCAGACATACTTGTGAATGCGGAAACCGTTACAGACACTGCAGCAAAAGACATCACATTTACTTTCAATATTGCATCTAAATATGAAAGTCCCTTCACCATTGAAAGCATTGTACTAAAATACGATAACCTGGCTCCCATTTCATTCAACAACATTAACCGTACATTTAGCGGGAAAGGAGAACATGAACTTAAGCTGGAGCTTGACAAGGAACTGGAAATTGATAAATACAGCTCTAATAAAGAGTCCATGGTGAATGGCATGATATATTACAAAGGCAAGGAATCAGGTGAAAGAGACACCTACAAATTATACAAACACAATATTACCACTAACTTTTAGTATATCATAAGACTATAGAATTGAAGCTACCTCAGCCATGGGGTAGCTTTTTTTGTGGTATATAAACTCGTACATCATTGCACTCCTGATCTGGTAAAATCAAGTAGTTTTGCGGATAAAATTTCCTGGCAGCCAATGCAAGCACCATAGCATCTACAATGTCATCTGCTTTAAGGTGTTTGCGCAATGTATCTGCTATAATAGAGTGAAAAACAACTTCTGACTTCTGCCAAAGCCATTTTAATAAATGTATTCGTTCCGCTATGCCTGTCTTATTTCGTTTATTGCTATGCAATTGAACACCCCTGTTCAAATGATAAAATGTGGTTTCAGGATGCGACTCAAAAAAGATATCGCGATATCCGGGATTAGTTTTTAAAAAGCGATCAAGCGCCTTAATTTTAGGCATGATATTCCAGGCTTGCAAAGATATCTTCTTACCTGTTTTACTGGCATTCAATGCGCAAGCCTCCTGGTAGCTTTTGGCATAAAGCGCTGCCTTTACGGGAGGACTAAAAACCGAGGATTTAAGTCCGCGTGGTAGAAGTTTTCTGAGTTCTATATCGCATTGCCTTTGCGAATTGACAGTATTAAGGCCAATGGGCATATCGATAAAATACAAATCAGCGGGTAGCGCCAAAACTAATTTATTTAGCGATTCATGCACAGCAAAATTATAATTATCCGCATCATCTATATAAAAGCCAAACCACCCAGCAGGACAACCGTCTATTCCGACAACTTTCATTTCCCCTGAGCCCTTTGAATGGCATCGTCCATGGCCATTGAAAACAGCTCGGTGGTAGTCATACCATAAGCTTCTGCCTGTTGTGGTACGATGCTAGCAGCACTCATACCAGGCACGGTATTTACTTCAATTAAGTATAACCTGTCGTCTTTCATGAGGTAGTCAATACGCACAATTCCGTGGCAACTCAACCAGTCGTATATTTGTGAAGAGAGTTGCTGCACAGCGTTCATCTCAGTTTTAGTAATGCGTGCAGGTGTTATTTCGTCAGCTTCTCCATTGTATTTTGCATCATAATCGAAAAACTCATTTTTACTTACAATTTCAGTTGCCGGAAGCAACAAGGCCTTATCCCTTGTTTTGATCAAACCACAGGTTACTTCTGTTCCATCAATAAAAGACTCTATGAGTATTTCCCCATCCTCATCAAAGGCTGCATTTATAGCATTCTTTAGTTCACTAATTGCTTTTACTTTTGTAATACCAAAGCTACTACCACCGGCATTGGGTTTAACAAACAGTGGAAGCCCTAAATCTTCTACTATCTGCTCTACATCATATCTATCATCTTTTTTGAGGAAAATATAGGGCGCAGTATGAACACCCAGCATCTGGAGGTAACGTTTAGTTGCAACTTTATTAAATGTTAAAGCAGATGTAAATGCATCACAGGTTGTGTATGGCATCCCAATCATATCAAAATAACTCTGTAACCGGCCGTCTTCTCCCGGGGCTCCGTGAATAGTGATAAAAGCCAAATCGAACTTCAGGCGATTCTCATGCACAATTACTGAAAAATCGTTTTTATCTACCTCAAATTCCACGTTCTGATTATCGATATAAACCCATTTTTCCCGGTTGATTAAAACCTGGTATACTTTAAACCTTGACTTGTCAATACTTTTTGCAATCTCTTTTGCACTGTTAAAAGAGACGACATCCTCCTTGGAATAACCTCCAGAAATAAGTGCCACGTTGATTTTCATGCCCGAATATTTAGTGTTCAATCATCAAAAATAAAGATATTTCATGGTTGCGCAGTAAAAAGTCTTGTTTTTTATAAAATGAGTTTTTGAAGAATTATCCGGACTATCGTGGATTCGTTCAACTTACAATTTTCAGTGCGCTTCGCTGCTGAAAAACATTACAAAAGCAGGATGATTTACTTTCAATTCTTTTATTACAGCTGGCCTGCATCCCGATACGCTGCGCTATCGTGGATTCGTTCAACTTACAATTTTCAGTGCGCTTCGCTTCTGAAAAACATTACAAAAGCAGGATGATTTACTTTCAATTCTTTCAATACAGCTGGCCTGTATCCCGATACGCTGCGCTATCGAGGATTCGTTCAACTTACAA
>NZ_DATFKB010000088.1:0-8496 GCF_035268865.1 Salinivirga sp.
GCGTTCGTGGCGAGAAACTCTTGGCAACAAGTCGCAGCGTGAGGTTTTCTGCAAACGGGCATAAAATGAAAAACGCTATTTCGGATTATTCAGGAACTCACACCGCGACATTCAGGAACATCAGATCAAAGATGAAAACCGCGCGGGGGAGGCTATGGTTTCGCTCCAGGCGAAGCTGCTGCTGCGGGGTTAAAACCTAATCAGCAACGTAATCGCGATCCGCCAGCTGGCTGAAGAACCCCCACCGCGCAGCTTGCACAAAATTTATACGCTACGACCATGAGCACCAAACCGAACGAAATTGCTTGTAATCAGGTTAATCTTCTGTAATACAATCTGATCGAAGCGTCCCTTCTCCTCGAGGCCGTGTCCGATTGCCAGCGGAAGAAGGCCAGGATGAGGTGATAACGGAGCACTCCCTCTCCTTGAGGCCGTGTCCGATTACCAGCGGAAGAGGGACAAGGTGAGGTGATAAAACACAACGCTCGCAAAGATCGCAGCGTAAAAGCCTCTTGCGTTCCTGGCGGGAACTAGAAAAATAAAAGCGCATTATAAAACCAAATAGCCACGTATATATTGTAATTAAACACAAAAAATATTAAAATATTTTGTAATGAATTACAAATATTAACATATATTTGTGTAGGGCATTACAATTTTATATATGGAATCACTTTTTGAATATAGTCAGCAACGCATCAATCGAACAAAAACGGACTTTTTCCGAAGTATGTATACCAGCATCGACTGGAGCTGCAGGTTAATAGAAATTAGAGGAGCCAGAGGGGTTGGTAAAACAACCTTGATGCTGCAAAAAGCCCTTCAATTAAGCCATAAAGACATGACGAAGGTTTTATATGCATCGCTTGATGATCCTTTTTTTTATAACCACACAATTCTTGATGTAGCCGATTATTTTACGAAATATGGCGGGTTGTATTTGTTTTTAGATGAAGTACATAAATATCCCTCTAAATTTCCTTCACACGATTGGTCTGCCGAAATTAAGGTCATGTATGACCGCTATCCTGATCTTCAGATTGTTTATTCGGGTTCTTCTGTATTACAGCTATTTAAAGGGCATGGCGACTTAAGTCGACGAAAATGCAGTTATGATCTCCCCGGATTATCGTTTCGGGAATATGCAAACTGGACGAATAAAAGAGAGTGGCCTGTTTTTGCATTGCCACAATTATTAGATAAGCATTCTGAAATTGCAAAGGAAATCACCAATGAGATAAAAATTATTCCATTATTCGTTGATTATCTCAAACACGGATATTATCCTTATTTCGAAGAGGCTCCCGGCCAGTTTTGCCATCGATTAAGAGATACAATTAATGTGATTCTGGAGCAGGATTTACCAACTGTTGCTTCTTTTTCACGCGAAAATCATGTGAAGTTAAAAAAACTGCTTGCCGTTCTTTCTGAGTCTGTACCTTTTACTCCAAATCTCTCCAATTTGCGGTCAGAATTGTTTATTGCCGATCAGCGTACCTTATTGAATTATTTGGATGCGCTCGAAAAGGCTGAATTGTTAAGTACCTTAGATAAAGAAGTAAAAGGGATAAAAAAAATGCAAAAACCTTCAAAAATTTATCTTAACAATACCAATTTATTGAATTGTCTGTTTTTTGATAAGCCTAATGTTGGCACGGAGCGTGAAACATTTTTCTACAATCAGCTTCGAAGTGTTCACAGGGTGAACTATCCTGATAAAGGGGACTTTATTGTTGATTCAAACTATACATTTGAAATAGGAGGAAAGAACAAAACTACTTTTCAAATACAAGGAATACCCGCTTCTTATCTTGTAGTTGATGATATTGAAATTGGGTTTGGTAATAAAATACCCTTATGGTTGTTTGGGTTCCTATATTGATTTTTCCCACACAACGACCGCAACGAAGACGCAACGTGCGCAACGCAAAGACCCGTGGCGCTCGTAGCTTGATATTTTCGCCGCGCTCGTGGCGAGAAATGCTTTTTATGTAATCCTCGATAACCGGGACGCATCGCCTGCAACAAATACGCAAAGTAAGAACCTGGCTATAATGAGTGAAAAGAATTTAACCCCAAAGGCTAAATAATACACACTGAAATAAAACATGCAAAGACCAAAAACCGCAGTCAGACAATTCTCTCAATAATTCCAGCACTGGTTTCACTTTATGGAAAAAATTATTTCTGCGCTACCGTTACTTGCCTGCATGTTCTTTTTAAAAATCAAAAAATAGTATATTCGTAAAAACTATATACGAATGTCGCAGAAAACCCTCCGTATAATATTCTGGTTGCTAATTATCAGTTTTATAGTAATTTCAAGTATCCCCAACAGCACGCTTAACCGTACGGTTCAGGCCGATAACTTTGCGTTCCGGCTCGATTATGTATTGCATTTTATAGCCTATCTGGCAATTGGGGTTTTAGCAGCATTGGCCTATAGGCCCAATTGGAAGGTGTTTTTGCTGCTTATTGTTTTTGCCATGGCAGAGGAAGGCCACCAATACTGGATTCCACATCGCACCATGAACCCCGTAGATTTTATGTTTGATGTTTTGGGTTTGGTGGTTGCGATTACGGGCTTTTACGTAAATAAATACATTCGGAAACAAATCTAAAGCACCTATAAATTGCTTTTTAACTCATACATATTTTTTATTTGCTTAGTAATAAGCAGGAAAAGAATTTATCGGGTTTAGGCATAGGAAAGGGCTGATTTTACTAAGTTTTTGGGGAAGCTACCACAGGAGACAAGGAATAAAAAAACCGCCGCATTCTCATGCAACGGTTTTGGTGTATGTCTAAATAAAAAAACGGATTATGATTCGGTAATTTTTATTTCGTGCGTAATAGGAATCACTTTGCGGTAAAAGTCACTTACGCCGCAATAGCGTTCCTGGCTGAGATTTACAGCTTTTTCGATTTTGTCTTTGGGCAGGTTTTTGCCTTTAAATTCATACACGATGTGCATTTTAATGTATTGCACCGGATGTTCTTCGTTTTGTTCGCCTTCTACCTCTACATTAAAGTCATCGACTTCAACGCGCATTTTTTTAAGAATTGATATTACATCCATTCCTGTGCAGCCTACCAATGCTGCCAGCATAAGGGGTTTTGGGCGAGGCCCTTTGTCTTTTCCACCAACCTTCTCGTCGGCATCTATCATGAATTTATGATTGCTAACTTCTGTCTCAAAAGCCATGTCGCCTTTCCAGTTTACACTGGCTGTTTGTTTCTTTCCCATATTTCGTATTTTATAAAATTTTACAAGATCTGTTATTGGTTGAACACACTTCCAGGCAAATCGTTTACAAACCCTATTCCAAAGAATAAAATATTTAGATATCTGGATATATTTTTATAAACTGAGGGTCTCCTTGTTAGTGGTTGTTGGGTTTATAATGGTAATTGATTTCAGCTTCAGATATTTTATGCGTGGAGTGCATGTCGGGATGTTCAGGGTCATGGTCGTCTTCATCTTCCTTCGGTTCATCGGTATAGATTGCTTTTTTTCGCCACAAGATGGCCAGCATTATTCCGGCCAGCGCACCTCCTGCATGCCCTTCCCACGACACATTGCCGTCCTGTGGTAAAACGCCCCACACCATACTGCCATACATAAATACAATGATAAGGGCAAATGCACCGAGCGTGCGTTGTTTTTTCAAAAAACCGAGCGTAGCCAGCATAAACGCTAATCCATATATAACGCCGGATGCTCCAAGGTGACAGCCAGAACGGCCGAATGACCAAATTACCAGGGCACTTATCAGCCAAATTGTCAGCACTGCAATAAATAATCTTCGGGGCATGTAGTAAAAAGTTCCCGCCGCCAGAAAAAAGAGTGGAGGCAGGTTAGATAACAGGTGAGCAGTATCGCTGTGGAAAAAAGGGTACAGAAATATACCGTAAAAGTGTGACCACTCGCCGGGTAATATTCCCGGACAAAATTCAGAATCAAAAAATTGTTGTACGATAAAAAGTAGCGCCACTGTAAAGCTAATCAGCATTGATACAAAAATGCTGTTGCGTACGTGTTTCCCTTCTTTATGTGTGCGTTCGTCCATTTAATAGTTTTGCAGCCTTTTGCAGGAGCAGTTTTGCATTTATGGGCTTAAAAAGTATCACATCCACCATGGTTGATAAGTCTTCTGTTATTTTGCTTTGCGGCAGCGCTGTATAACCAATTACAGGTAAATTTGGTAATTGTTTTCGCACCTGCTCTATTTGTGTTTTGAGTAATGTATTTTCTCTGAAAATATTTATAAGCAGCAGGTCGCATGGTTGTTCATTCAGCACTGGCAATGCTTCTTCAAATTTTGTGGCCCGTTTTATATTCAATTGATACTGATCGAGTAGCTCACCAACAAATTCTGCAGATTCGGCATCGCTGTCTATAATTAACACGTTTTTTCCCGGTGTGGGTGCAGGTTGTATTGTTTCTGATTGCTCTTTTTCAGTAATTGTAACTGGTATTGTCAGATCAAATCGCGTGCCTTTACCTCTTTCGCTTTTAACATTAATGGTTCCTCCGAGCAAATCGATATATCCTTTCACTATAGCAAGACCAAGTCCTTTACCCTGTTCATTTTTTTCTTGTGTCGCATGGGCACTGAAAAAACGGTTAAATATTTTTTGCAAATCAAGGTCGTTTATTCCAGTTCCAGTATCTTCGACATATCCATGTAGCTTTTGGCCTTCAATTTTACATCCAAATTGTATTTCGCCCTCTGAGGTAAATTTTATGGCATTGCTTAAAAGGTTGGTAAATATTTGGAGTAGTTTGGTTCTGTCTGTTTTAATCAGCAGATGATCTGCATTGCAGTTCCTGGTGATTTTAACATTTGGTGATCGTAATGTTTTTTCACTTACCACAAGCGATTCTACTTCTTTCATGAATTCGTCGATGTAGAATGCCTGTTCTTCGGTTTTGATGTTACCGCTTTGCAGTTGTGTGAGATCAATGAGTGCATGTATGAGTTGGAGCAGGTATTGGCCATTGTCATAAATTATACTCAGGTACTGTTGTTTTTTCTCTTCCGGAATATTGGGTTTGAGTTTCAAAATTTGACTGAATCCGGCAATGGAATTCAATGGCGATCTTAAATCGTGGCTGATATTGGCAAGAAAATCACTTTTTGCAACATTGGCCCGTTCTGCTTTTTGTTGTGCTTTCCTCAGGTGTGTTTCGTGTTCGTATTGCTGTGTAATGTCCCTGCCTATACTTGCTACAAGGGTTTGCTTATGCAGGTAAATCGGGAAAATTTTTGTTTCAATATACCTTGAACGGTTTGAATTGTTTATAAAGCTGTGCCTGAGGTTAATTTTTGAAGTGGTGGTGTTATTATTCCTGATTTGGTCAATGTAATTTTTCACTTTTTCCTCTAATATTGAGGCTTCGTCAGTATTTTTTATGGGTGTTTTTAATAGCTCCCAGTATACTTTATCTATGGCATCTCTGCGGTGAATGCCAGTATACTCTTCAATTTTAATATTCCACTGCAATATTTTTCCATGTGTATCAAAAATAGCAATGGCATCGGCCGATTGGTATAATAGTTTTTTAAAAAGTTCTTCAGAGGCAATAAGCTGGCTTTGTATTGTCTCTTTGCTGTTGATTTCTCGTATGAGGTTGTCGTTTTTTGTTTTGAGCTCAGCGGTTCTTTGGGTTACTGTTTCCTGAAGGTTTTCGGCATATTCACGCAGCATTTTTTCTTTTTGAATACTTTCTACCTTGTGTTTATACAATATTTTACCAAAAACCCAGGCCAATACCATACATGCGGGAATTATGAAAAATTCGGTAAAGGCATCGTGATATTCGGAATTGTGTGGGTAGTGCAGCACTGTAAAAACAGTATAAATGGCCGCAAGCATAATTGCGTGAAATATTTCTGACAATATAAATGAGCTGCTGATGATAAAAATTCCAGCTACAAGTGTTAGGTAGCTCTGTTTGTAGTCCATACCTGAGATTACCCCTATCCATATGGCGCCATAAAGTAAAAATACGGTGATCATTTGTTGCTGAAAGTCTATACCCGGCATTCTTTTACGGTGAATCATTAAAAGCCCGGCAATACTGATCATTAATAGCGATATATCAGCAATTATAAAGATTTCTATGAGATTTTTTGCGTGCCATTTTTCAAAGTATACGATGTCACTCACCAACAAAATCAGCGAAAAGAACGACAAGAAATAGAGGAGGTATTTTAATCGTGCGTAATTGGCATGAGTAATGAGCCCCAAAGCCTTTTTCTGGTCAATTAAGGGGAGGTCTGCCAATGGATTTTTCAGCTTTTGCCTTATCTCGTATATTGTATCAGAGAACATTCAATTCAATTAATTAATAATATAAACGGATGCTTGATTGAAATATTGAGTCGTTTCGTTATTGTACGGAGCAAAAACAAAAGTGTATAAGAACAAAGCATTGTTTTGATCAATGATTAAAATTCATTGGTCAAATGGAAATTAATGTCTGGGAATTTCTCTTTTGCGCGGTCTAAATCAAAAGCCGACTCGGCCAGATAAACGTCATTTCCATGCTTATCTTCTGCTACTTGTTTGTATTTGCGTTTTTTAAAATCTTCTATTTGCTCATGATTTTCGCTTTCGAACCATACTGCCTTGTGAAACCCGACCGGCTCCCAGCGGCATTTTGCCCCGTATTCATGTAAGAGCCTGTATTCAATTACTTCGAACTGCAATGCCCCCACTGTTCCGATAATTTTTCGACCATTCATTTTCACAGTAAATAGCTGTGCTACACCCTCGTCCATCAGTTGGTCCACCCCTTTGGCCAGTTGTTTCGATTTCATGGGGTCGTCGTTTTCAATGTATTTGAACATTTCGGGCGAGAAACTTGGCAATCCTTTAAAATGAAGTGGTTCATTTTCGGTAAGGGTATCGCCGATTTTAAAATTTCCCGTATCGTGTAACCCAATAATATCACCCGGGTATGCCTCGTCTATTACTGATTTTTTGGAGGCCATGAAGGCTGTCGGGCTGCTGAATTTTATTTTTTTACCATTGCGCACATGAAGGTAATTGGTGTTGCGCTGAAATACACCACTACAAATTTTTATAAAAGCAAGCCTGTCGCGGTGTTTAGGATCCATGTTCGCGTGAATTTTAAACACGAAACCCGTAAATTTATTTTCATAGGCCTCCACATGTCGCTCTTCGGCTTCAGATGGCCGCGGTGTTGGAGCAATATCGATAAAACACTCCAGGAGTTCTTTTACGCCAAAATTGTACAACGCACTTCCGAAGAAAACAGGAGACACTTCTGCATTCAGGTATGTTTGATTTTCGAATGGTGGATAAACGCCATTGACCAACTCAATATCGTCACGAAGCTGCTGTGTGTAGTCCTCTCCAATGTAATCGATAATTTCGTCGCTGTCGGCACTTATTTGTAAGGGTTCTTCTGCTACCTGTTTGTCTTCTCCGGTAAAAATATTGAGTTTCCCGTCATACATGTTATAAATACCCCGTAGTCTTTTGCCCATACCAACCGGCCAGCTCAGCGGGCGTACTTTAATGTCGAGCTCGTTTTCAATTTCGTCAAGCAACTCAAATGGGTCTTTACCTTCACGGTCGAGTTTGTTGATAAATACAATTACGGGTGTCTTGCGCATGCGGCATACACGCATGAGTCTGCGTGTTTGCACCTCTACACCTTTTGCAGCATCTATTACTACTATAACAGAATCAACCGCTGTAAGGGTACGATAAGTATCCTCTGCAAAATCCTGGTGACCCGGCGTATCGAGGATGTTTATTTTAGTGTCTTTGTATTCGAAGCCCATTACTGAGGTGGCCACAGAAATTCCACGTTGGCGCTCGATTTCCATAAAATCGGAGGTGGCTCCTTTTTTAATTTTATTGGATTTTACTGCTCCGGCAACCCTGATGGCTCCACCAAAAAGCAATAATTTTTCTGTCAATGTTGTTTTTCCTGCATCCGGATGGCTTACAATTCCAAAAGTCCTGCGTCTGTCAATTTCTCCTTTCAAACTCATGCGTTTTCTTCTTTTTTTGCTGTAAATATGGTGGGATTTGTCCTGCGTATTTTTATGCAGGTTATCTGCCTTCTTTCAGGGTGCAAAAATAATCATTTATCTGTATAGATGAAGTTATTTACGCTAAAATCAGGAAGTTCCTGACTGGAGCGTACTTGTGTTAAGCATAGCGCTTAAGAAAATGCTTGTCTTTTTAGTGCTAACATTGCAGCTGCGGTAAACACAGGACACGGATTACGCTTTTAAAATCAGTTATGAGGTGTAATTTATTTCTCACTAGCTCATGCAAAGTTTTTGATGCAATATCATAGATAAACTGATTAAGACGGATACCGCTAAAGCTATTGTTCAGCGTCACTAAGTTTTCATGTCTGGTTTGAAATATTGATAAAGACAAATCAATCAGTTTTATCTGTGTTCTATTATTCACAAATAAGCTTCGTTTATCCTTCGGTAAGCTGGC
>NZ_DATFKB010000089.1:0-2759 GCF_035268865.1 Salinivirga sp.
AAAAATATTCCTGGCTAAAGCCGGAAAACGCTTCGGGTTCTTATCTATCACCGCCATAAATGGCGGCGCAAGTTAGGCCCTAGTCTCTGTAATTAAAGCTTGCTCTGGTTATAACTTCCCAGACTTACCACGCCATTCATGGCGTGGGCTTAGGCGCTTAATTCAAAATCAGTAAGGCTTTAGCCCGGAACCTTGTTTTACAGAAAAAACTTTCCCTCCCTCTGATTTTTTCGTAATTTCATCCGAAAAACAACAAATGGACGAACAGCTACTGCATTATATCTGGAAACACAAACTATTCAACAAAGATAAACTACAGACCCGCGACGGTCAAAAAGTGCAATTAATTTCCCCGGGCGAACACAACCACGACGCAGGACCCGATTTTTTTAATGGTCGCATTAAAATTGCTGATACCGAATGGGCCGGAAGTATTGAAATTCATATGCGCTCAAGCGATTGGTTTTTGCATGGCCATGACAACGACGCGGCATACAACAATGTGATTTTACACGTGGTAGGTGTAAATGACGCCGAAATAACCCGCCAAAACCAAACGGTGATTCCCACTGTGGAGCTACCATACGACAAGCGCCTTGCCTCAAATTACAACATGCTGGCCAAATCACGCAAATGGATCCCTTGTGAGGACCAGTTTGCGCAAGTCGATCCGCTGATACGTAGTATGTGGTCAGAAACACTACTTATTCAGCGTTTACAGCGCAAAAGCGAGGTCGTTTCGGCCATCATGGCCCAAACCAATAACGACCTGGATGAGGTGTTTTTCCGAATGCTTTGCCGAAATATGGGCTTTAAAATCAATACGCAACCTTTTGAGCAACTAAGCCGGAAAATTAACCTACGACAAATTCGCACGCTTGGAAATGACCAACGACGCATAGAAGCCTTGCTTTTGGGTACTGCCGGCTTTCTCGAATCACCCGAATCAGATTATGAAAAAACATTGAAAAAAGAATTCAATCACCTGGCTGTCCGCTTCAAAATTGACCCCCTTGAAGCAAAAATCTGGAAATTTGCCCGCATGCGGCCCGTTAGCTTTCCTACGATAAGGCTGGCTCAATTGGCCAATTTGCTCAGCAGAAACACCCAATTTACACAGATGTTAAAAAAAGCAAATAGCATAAAAGAAGCTACAATGCTTTTCTCAGCGGAAGTGTCTGATTTTTGGGAAACGCATTACACCTTCTCGAAAAAGTCTAAAAAGCTCAAAAAACCTCTTGGTGTTAAGTCCATTGAAAACATCATCATCAACTCTGTTTTCCCTTTTTTGTTTATGGTGGGCAAATACTATGATGATCAGGAAATGCAGAAAAAAATATTTTCATGGATGCGTAACTTACCCGAAGAAAAAAACCGTATTATTGAACGTTGGAAAAAAGTAGGCGCTGAAATGAGTTCAGCATACGATTCTCAGGCCTATATTGAGCTATACAATGAGTTTTGTAGCAAAAACCGTTGTTTAGACTGCCGTCTGGGTGGTTATATTATTAAAGAGATGTAAAACATGAAATCCGGTCAACATAACATACGAATTGCCCTTGCCCTCTTGATGTCAATTATGGCACTGGGTATAATTGGTTACATGACAATAGAAGGTTTTACTTTTGTTGAGGCCATTTACATGACCGTTATAACTGTATCTACCGTAGGTTTCAAAGAAGTTCACGATATGGACCCGGCAGGTCAAATTTTTACCTCTTTTCTGATCATTTTAAGCTTTGGGCTCTTTGCCTATGCCTTATCTACCCTAACCCGGTTTTTGTTTGATGGAAAGTTCCGGAACTATTACATCGATTATAAAATGCGCATCCGGGTGGCCAAAATGCAAAACCACGTTGTAGTATTTGGATGGGGCCGTACCGGAGGCAGGGCCGTTGAAGAGCTGAAGCGACACAATACACCATTTGTAATAGTGGAGAAAAAGGAAGATCGCATCAGTGAAATACGAGGCCAAAAAACCGGCCCTTACATATACGAATCGGGCACTGCTGATGAGGCTTTAATTCAGGCTGGCATAAACAAGGCAAAAGCACTTATCACAACTTTACCCAATGATGCTGCCAATTTAATGATCATTATCACAGCCCGAAAAATAAATCACAAAGTACGCATCATCAGCCGGGCGGTGCGTGAAAACTCAGACCTTAAACTGCGTCGGGCCGGAGCCGATAACGTAATCATGTCGGACCGCATGGGAGGTAGTCGCATGGCCAAAAACGTTACGCAACCTGTAGCGCTCAAATTTATTGACCGGCTTTTGGACCAAAAAGCCAATGTGCACCTGGAACAAATTTATTGTACAGACCTATCGCAATGCTTCCTGAATAAATCTATCCGCGCCATGAACGTAGGGGCAACAACAGGGGCCAACATCATAGGCATGCGAAAAGAAGATGGTTCCATAATTTTCAACCCCGCTGCCGATGTAATTTTAAACTGTTCTGACCGATTGTTTGTAATGGGAACTTCATCGCAGATTCAACACCTGAAAAAAGTACTTTTTGGGAAGGAGGATTAAATAAACGATCCTGTTTTTTATGACTCTTCAGAGATTGCCTTCACCACGTTAAGCGTCTGAAAAATCAATTTTTTGTTTTCATCGACAAAACCATGGCTTTCAACGAAAAAAATTGGCCTGTTCTGACCTATCCTTTTTATTTGTTCTTAAATTTAAAAGACGCATTATGAAAACTATATTTCAACTTCTTTTTCTGGTTTGCGCTACTGTTTTAATGAGC
>NZ_DATFKB010000090.1:0-3610 GCF_035268865.1 Salinivirga sp.
ATTGAACGAATTGAGGTTGTTCGTGGTGGAGGCTCAGCTCTTTATGGCAGCAATGCCATAGCAGGAACCATTAACCTAATACTGAAAGATCCGATTACCAACTCATATGAAATGGATATAAGTCGCGGAAGTATTGGTGCAGGACTCGAAGATGCCAACCCATCATCAGATTTTACAGCAAAACTCAACACATCACTCATCTCCTCCGACAGTAAAACCGGTATGGCTTTATATGGATTTTATAGAAAAAGAGCTCCCTTTGATGCCAATGGCGATGACTTTTCAGAATTATCAGACATAAAAAACACAACAATAGGAAGCCGTATGTTTCACCGGTTTACAAATCGTAACCGGGTATCGTTTGATGTATTTCATATTCATGAAAAACGACGCGGAGGCGATAAATTCAACGCCCCTCTTCATGAATCAACAATAGCGGAGGCTGTTGAACACAGAATAACAACAGCAGCCCTAACTTACGATCAATTTTTTAGAGAGCACGATAAACTCTCTGTATTTGCGTCGGGTCAAAAAGTAGATCGCGATTCTTATTATGGTGCCGAACGCTCACTGGCCGATTACGGGTATACACAAGACTTCTCCTACACTACCGGAGCACAATACCACCTAAATCTTAATTTATCTGAAGTTACGTTTGGCTTAGAAAACCAGGGAGCGTGGCTTAAGGATAAAAAACTCGGATACCCTGATGTAGAGAATATAGAAATAAATATTCAGGGCAATGACACCACAATCAATGTACCGCATACGGATAATGTGACCATTGCCGACCAGCAAACCAACACATTTAGTGCTTTTGGTCAGTATGATATTACTTATGAAAAACTAAAAGTAACAGCCGGTGTGCGTTTTGATCATTATATAGTAAAAGATTTCATTTCAAAAGCTGACAAATCGGGCAACGTAATAAGTCCGAGGGTTACGGTTAAATATGATATTTTTAATTATTTACAATCGCGCCTAAGTTATAGCCAGGGATACAGGGCTCCACAAATTTATGATGAAGACCTGCACATAGAAACCTCTACGGCACGCAAGGTGCTTCACGAGAATGACTCTGATTTGAAACAAGAAACCAGTCATAGTATTATGGCTTCTCTTGACTTTAATAAAAAAATCGGGAATGCATATGTAGGAATACTCGCAGAAGGTTTTTATACCAAACTTATGGATGCTTTTTCCAATGAATTCTCTGATCCAGACTCAACCGGAACAGTAACCTATACGCGCGTAAACGCTGACGGTGGAGCTACAGTAGCAGGTGTCAATATAGAAATCAACGTTGTTCCAACAGAAAAACTGACGTTCAAAGGCAGTTTCACTTACCAAAGCAGCAAATACGAAAATGCTCAGGAATTTAAAGAAACATCATTCTTGCGCACTCCCAGTGATTATGGATACCTAACAATAGATTATCAGGTTATAAAGAAACTCGGCTTTTCATTGACCGGAAACTATACTGGCTCAATGTTGGTTCCTTACTTTGGCAATACACTTCCAGCAAATTCAGAAAGAGAATTGCGGGAAAGCAATCCTTTTTATGACATCGGTATAAAAGCCCGCTTTAACTGGAAGCTCAATGGTGCTACCATGCAATTCTATGGGGGTGTAAAAAATATTTTCAATTCCTATCAGGACGACTTTGATTATGGCCACGACCGTGACCCGGGCTATATTTATGGGCCGGGTTTACCACGAATGATCTATGCAGGAATTAAAATCAGCAACCTTATTCATTAAAATATGTAAGCCGTTATTAATTAGAAAAAGGGTCAGATAAAACTGGTCCTTTTTTTATTTTTAAATCAAAAGTTTATTAAATTGAAAACTGAAACAGCCAATTTTAAGCCAGAGGCTAATTCATGAATTTGAGATTAACTGCCAATAAATCACTACTTTTTATTGCAACGCCAATAATTATTTGCATTGCAAAACCGTTTTTTGCACAATCTTCTGAAAACCATAACCAGCCAGATATACTGGAAGACTCAAGGGATGGGAAACGTTATAAAGTGATGCGCATTGGCAACCAAATTTGGATGGCAGAAAACCTGGCCTATAAAACACCCAAAGGATGCTGGCCCTACCTGGATGACACTCAGTACGTTTCAGAGCATGGCTATTTATACAACTGGGAAACCGCAAAGGAAGCCTGTCCCGATGGATGGGAGCTGCCAACAAAAGCAGATTTCAATCAATTACTATTTTTAATAGCACGCGACAATAAAAATCCTTCAAAAGAAATAATACAAGGAGGGTGCAGTGGTTTTGAAGCTATTCAGAGTGGCTGGAGAACAGAAAATGGCCAATATATTGATCTCGATTATAGTGGGAATTATTGGACGCGTAGTAAAAGTTTCCGCGGCCAGGCCTGGTTGCTATTTATAGGAAAAAATGGCCGTAAAAGCTATATCGACTTTGCTGACAAACGTTTTGGCATGTCCGTAAGGTGTATAAAAAAATAGAGGTGACCAAAAAACAGGCCACCTCTGTATATTTTAGTTTTCTATTATTATGCCTGTTCTTTTATGGCCCTTCTTTTTTCCATCCAATTATAAATAGTAGGCAATACAAAAAGAGTCAATAGTGTAGCAGTTACAAGACCGCCAATAACTACTGTAGCTAATGGCCTTTGAACCTCAGAGCCCGGGCCGGTGTTAAAAGCCATAGGAATAAAACCGAGACTGGCCACCAGGGCAGTCATTAATACCGGACGTAACCTGTCAGTTGCGCCATCAATGACTGATTCTTTCAGTGAATACCCTTCCTTACGTAAATGATTGATGTGATCTACTAAAACAATTCCATTGAGCACCGCTACACCAAAAAGCGCCACAAACCCTATGCTAGCTGAAACGGACAGATACATATCGCGCATCCATAAAAAGAACACACCTCCTGACAATGCAAATGGCAGGTTAACCAGAATGAGTAGAGCATAACGAATATGTCCAAAGTTCAGATACAAGAGCCCAAGTATGATAAATAAAGATAATGGTACGACCAATAATAGATGATTCATTGCTCGTTGCTGGTTTTCAAAAGTGCCGCCATACTCCAGGAAATAACCGGCAGGAATATTTGCTTGTTTATCAATAGCTTTTTGGAGATTCTCCACATAAGTGCCCATATCAATATTTTGAATATTGATACCTACAATAAGCCTGCGCCAACCATTTTCACGCTGAATTTCACGGGGGCCTTCCTGCGCCTGAATATTTGTAACACGTTTTAGCGGAATAAAACTGCCATTGGACAATTGCACGGGCACCTCCATTATTTTTTCAAATTTATCTCTCAAATTTTCAGGATAACGTACCATGATATCGAACCGGCGTTGTCCTTCGAAAACCTGGCCGGCACTTTGCCCTCCAATTCCAGCTTCTATTACTTTTTGCACATCATTTACATTCAACCCAAAAGAAGCAATAGCTTCGCGGTCAGCTTTTATAGTCAAATAAGGTTGACCGATGGGTTGTTCTACATAATGATTATCGGTTCCATCTAAAGTCCGAATTACGGAAGAGAGACGGCCGCCTATTTTACTCAAAGTCTCAAGATCTTCACCATAAACCTTTATAGCCAAATC
>NZ_DATFKB010000091.1:0-2125 GCF_035268865.1 Salinivirga sp.
TAATTGGCTGCGGTATTTCATTAGAATGAAAGCATTTTCATTTTTACCCACGCCGATCAACATAGAGCCGACTTTTCTAGCTAAGGCACCTTCAATTATTCCGGTGTGCTTAACGGTAACCTGATGTGAAAGTTCTGCCCATTATAAAATCGAGGGATGGAATCAAATCTTCTGGCAGGATAAATTTTTTCAGAAAATGATATTCATGGTGACTTAAAAACCTTTAAAGTAACCTTCTGTCGAAAAAAAAACTGGAGATGAGCTATCCCTGGCAGAGACTTCGACATATCATCTACAATATAAATCCACATTTTTTTGATGACGTGAACGTTGGTTTGAACGTACCGGAAGATAAAACTAATTTTTCGGCAAGATCTTTTATATTCTTTTAAATGACGATTGTCATTACAACTACAGAATAACCGGAACATGGATTTTCTAAAAAAAACCAACACGGTCCTTTTTTTTCTCATCGCTGTTTACCTTGTTTTCTACTACCTGGCCTCCTTTCTTATTCCCCTTACGTTCGGGATTTTTTTGGCGATGCTTATCCTTCCGTTGACCCGATTTCTGGAAAAAAATAAATTCAACACCGTTCTTTCATCCCTCACCAGCACGTTTATACTATTTCTTTTTCTGGGAGTGCTGTCTTACCTGTTTATTCTTCAGATTAGTCAATTTGTGGATCAGCTACCCGGCATAAGAGGCAATATAGAGATGGCAGTAGAAAATTTACAGGAGCAGATTGCTTCTGCGACCGGCGTGGCACTTGAAGAACAAAAAGAGATAATCAAAGAAAGAACCTTTGCCATATGGGGAATTATTGAAGCTCAGGTAGCCTCCTTTGTTGGTGGTATATTGAATTTTACGTCAAAGTTCTTGCTGGCTTTTGTTTACGTTTTTGTACTGCTTCTCTATCGGGATAAATTTATGCGCTTCATTATCAAGATGTATTCAACAAAAAAAGAGAAAGAAAATGCCCGGGATGCAATAAACGGAATCACCAACGTGGTCTATCAATATTTATGGGGAAGAACGCAGGTGATGCTTGCCTTGGCTGTGATGTATTATATCACATTTTTGATTTTTGGGTTGCCATTTGCCCTGCTCATTACGCTCTTTGGAGCTCTGATTACAATCATCCCATATATCGGGCCACTGGTCAGCGGATTGGTGCCTGCCGGATTTGCCCTCATTTTCTTTGAGGATGTTACTTATATAGTGATTTTTTTAATCACTCTATTTATCATCCATCTGGTAGAGAGCTATTTTATTGAACCTTATATTGTTGGAAAAGAGGTTAAACTCAACGCACTGGCTATAATAATTGCAGTAATACTTGGAGGGATTATTTGGGGAGTGGCAGGCATGATTTTGTTTGTACCCATTTTTGCTACGATTAAAATTGCCTCTAATCACAGTGATGATCTAAGACCGTTCGGAGCTCTTTTAGGCCGATAGTGTAAGGCAAGCTTAAACGTTTCTCTTTCTCCTCAGACTGCCGGATGAAACACTTCCGGCTCAATTTAAATTTAAAAACTTGAGTTCGATTCAAAAATATGGAAAAAATGGCTGAAGCTTCATGATGTGCTGTTGTTTAGCTCAACTTCCGCAACATTTTAAAAGTCAGCCTCATTTACCTTTAAAAAACGCTCTGTAGTGAAACATCCATTATTTTTTATACTGGATAAACTTCCTGTTCAGCCTTCCATCCCAACCGCATCTGAAGTCATTTAGGTACACAAAAATACTAATAAGCAGTTATACCAAATATCACAGATAACTAAATCACCAGGGGGGCGACATATCCGTAGCCCAAAGCCACTGCGAAGCGGTGGCTTTGGGTTGAGAGAAAGCACAAAATTTGGGAGCGCCGTAGGTGCGGCATATCCACACCCTTGCAACAAAACCATATCATCTTTGACTATAAATTATTGAATCTGATTCAGACGAATCTGTTCGAATTTTATGACTGTGGTTGAATTCAGATTACGAATGATGTCGCACCTACTATTGTGCCATATGGCGCTTATTTTCATTCTGGCTTATTTATACCCCACGGAAATGCTGCGCATTCCCATATGCCTACGGATATACCGCCCCGAAACAGGGCTGATTTCACCCC
>NZ_DATFKB010000092.1:0-6234 GCF_035268865.1 Salinivirga sp.
GCCAATGAACGTTCTGCCTGGGCTTATGACCGACACAACCAGGGCGAAGAGAATAAAATGCACCGACCGGTATTGGAGAATACTGAATACCTTTTCGATCTGGAGGCCGACCCGAGAGAAGAACACAATCTTGCCGGTGAAAATCCTGAGAAACTTAAGGAAATGGCTGAGATGCTAAAGGAAATAAAGGCACAGCATACCATTGAAAAATGGCATGAGTAGCAAAATCAGAATTTTAGGAATCAGGGAAATCGCTTTTAACATTTTAACAATTTTTCGCGATAGCTGTCATTTAAAGCAGCTTTAAGTCTTTTCTGTTTTTTTGAGGCTTTAAAAGTTTTGTCTTTCTCCAGTATTGCAAGTGCCATCTTATTAATAATATTGAAATTGGCTGCGGAAAAATCTTTCTTTTTTAATTTCCTGTCTTCATTGAATATTACATCTAATGTCCAGTGAAGGTTATTTTCTATTGCCCAGTGAGAGCGTACAACTTTATTAAGTTTTCGGGCATTGGATTCAAGCGAAGATATATAGTATCTTGTGTCGGTTGATTCCTCCCCCGTTTTTTTAATGAAGCGTGAAGATGTAATGCGCACTACCGATTTAAGCCCTGGCCAGTTTTCTTTTTCATCCATAAATTCCAAATCGCCTATGGCTTCACATACCCTTGTTTCTACTCTGCCATGCCCGGAGCTCACTGCTTCATTTTTATCCGGTGACTTGTAATAGTTAAATAATTTTTCTGTTTGCTCCTTTAATTCCCGTTGGTTATTTTTTACCATCAATACATAATCACCACCTTGTTTTATTATCTGACGAGCAATTTCTTTTTGGCACCCCATAGCATCAATGGTAACAATACACCCTTTTACTGCCAATACCTCCAATACCTTGGGTATGGCTACAATCTCATTGTGCTTTTTATCAACGGACACCTGCCCAAGGCACAATTTATTTTCGGTAGCGTAAGCAGATACGATATGAAGTGCTGATTTGGGGCTGCCCGTATCTCCTGAGCCACAAATGCTCTTGCCATCTATTGCAATTACCTCTCCTTCTGTCAAACGTGAAATTGTGTTCACCCACCGGGTGAAACATTCACTAAACTTTACCGGGTCTAACCTGCTAAAAAGTTTTCCCAACACATCGTGTGAGGGTATTCCATGTTTGTAAGGAAAAAAACGCCGTAACCATTCGATTTTGTCATTTCCAAAAATCTCAATGGATGTCCAGTCCTCAACACCACTTAAGACGGCAGCGATAACCAGGAATAGAATTTCTTCGAGCGGATAATAGTAGTGCCCTTTGGTAGTACGTCTTGGATCTTTCAAGTCAGAAAAGTGTTTTTTAAAATAATTATTCTGTTCAGTAGGGTTTTGTCCTGAAATGTTTTTCATTTTTTTGGACACTGCCCAAAATCAACAATACTAAAATAGTTATTAATTAGCTTATTATCAACTTATAGATAATTAGATATGAACAATTTATTGTTTAAAAGCGATTTCCCTGTACCGAAAAATTTACGTACATTTTAAGAGAATTCATTTTTAACATTTTCATGATTTTAATTTTTAATATTTGACTTTGAAAATTGTTTTACAAAGATGAAGCATTCATGAATGCAAGGCCTAATAGGTATGCAGCCAAAAGTGTTAAGTTTGAGCCAGGCATAAAAAATATGAAGCACAAATAACAAATTTGAAGCAAGTGGCCATTTTTCTTATTCTGAGAACTGCCAATTTGTATCCATTTGCATAAATTTTTCTACTTTCGTTTGAATAAGAATAAGCATGTCAGATACATCAGTTTTTGGTTCAGATTTTATTGAAAAAGCGGAAGCGATTATTTTGGAAAACCTCCCGAATGAACAATTCGGGGTTTCCGAACTGGCAGATGCTATGAATATGAGCCGTTCCAGTTTACTCCGAAAAATCAAGACGCAAACGGAACTTTCGGCAAGTCAGTTTATTCGTCAGGTTCGACTTACAAAAGGGTTGGAGATGCTTCAGCAAACTGCATTGACGGTTGCTGAGATTTCGTACCAGACAGGTTTTGGAAACACTTCCTATTTTATAAAATGTTTTCGCGAACAATATGGGTATTCACCCGGTGAGGTAAGAAAAGGGAAAATGCCGGATGAAAATGTAGATGTTCAGGCAAATTTTATCGGTAAATACCGTTGGCACCTAATAGCAGCGGCGGCTCTGGCAGTAATCGTTCTATCCGTTTTATTGTTCAGAAAAGAAAATACAGTTCCTGCTGAAATTGAAAAATCGATTGCCGTGTTACCGTTCAAAAATGAAAGCAGCGATACACTGAACCTCTATTTCGTAAACGGGCTGATGCAATCCACACTGAACAACCTGCAAAAAATCGGAGACCTGCGCGTTATCAGCAGAACCTCGGTTGAGCAGTACAGGAATACGCAAAAGGGGATTCCTGATATAGCTGATGAATTAAATGTGAACTATCTGGTAGAGGGCAGCGGGCAGCGGGTGGGAGACCAGGTTCTGCTCAATATCCAGTTAATTGAAGCTTCAGGCGACAGGCCGGTTTGGGGGGAACAATACAGTCGCAAAGTAGGAGATGTATTTGCGCTTCAGAATGAAGTGGCCCGAAAAATTGCAGATGCTATTGAAGCCGTAGTGACACCTGCCGAAATAAAACAAATTGAGAAAATACCTACTGAAAGTTTGGAAGCCTATGATTATTACCTTCAGGCACTTGATCCTTTTTATGCCAGAACCAGGGAAGGTTTGGAAAGGGCAATTCCCCTGTTTGAGAAGGCGATTGAAAACGACGGGCAGTTTGCCCTGGCCTATGCCAATATAGCCATTTCCTATTTTTTTCTTGATTTATCACAGAAACAAAAACACTATACTGAACGAATCAACAACTATGCAGACAAAGCCCTGCTTTTCGATTCCAGATCGGCTGAAAGCCTCATTGCCAAAGCGCTTTACTATCTGCAGATTGAGGAATATCACCTGGCCTTGCCACATCTGGAGAAGGCCCTGGAGTATAATCCCAATTCAGCAGCAGTGGTACAGATGCTTGCCGATTTATATGCCCGTGTAATTCCCAATACTGAAAAATACCTTGAATATGCATTGAAAGGAATTCAACTTGATGTAGCAGCCAATGATTCTGTAATACAAAGTTATAATTATTTACACCTGAGTAATGCACTTATTCAAACCGGTTTTGTGGATGAGGCGGTTTCATATATCAATAAATCATTGGACTACAATCCCGAAAATTATTATGCGCCATTTCTGAAAGCATTTATCCTGTACGCCAAAGACGGCAATACAGAAAAAATGAAAAACCGGTTGATAAAGGAGTGGAAAAAAGATACTACCCGCCTGGATATCTTGCAGGAGGTGGCCAAAGTCTGGTATTTTCAGGAAGATTATGACAGTGCCTTCCATTATTACGAAAAATTCGTCAGGGCCAGAGAAACCAATGGCCTGGACATTTACCCGCAGGAAGATATTAAAATTGCCTTCGTTTACAAAAAGAAGGGATTCGAAGAACAGGCCACAAATTTTTTTAATGCGTATGCCGGGTATTGCGAAAAGGACCAGTCAATTTACAAAAGTGCCAGTATGGCGGTATTGTATGCCTATGAAGGAAAGAACGACAAAGCGATTGAACAACTCAAAATATTCGCGACACAAGATAATTACCAGTACTGGATATTGTTGTTTATGGAATTGGACCCGTTGATGGAACCCTTAAAAAGCCATCCGGAGTTTGATGGAATCCTCCTGAAAATTAAAGACCGGTTTTGGAAAAAACAGGATAATCTGAAAAATATGTTGAAGAATAAGAAACTGATATAGGCCAGTCAAACAAGTCTGATTTCCGCTCGGGAAGAGCTTTTCAAAGGTGTTTTTACCCGATCATGTGCTTATTTCTTTATGATTAATATTTAGAATGGATTATTTTTAAAATTATTTCAAAAATCCAATTTGAAATTTCTTTTAATGCAGTTGGCGACATTGTTTGTTCTATCTCTTTATATTCATTCAAGTTACCCGTTTTACATTCCTGAAATAAATGGTTTAAATTTTCCAACTCAACAATCTTGTAGCTTTTATTTTCTCCCTGAATTAATGCATTGCGTATTGCATTTTGATTTATGGCAGCATCAACTTGCTGGTCCTTACTTCCGTTTAAAGAGAGCACAGGTATTTGTAATTTTTTGAATTCATTTGCCGGATTATAATTGTAAAAAAATATATTCCATGGCCTTAGAACAGTCTCTGTTTCTTTTTTTAGAAAAGCAGAAATATTCTCATCGGCAGCACCTAACGATTTTAATATCGGTACCAGGTAAGCTACATTATGAGCATTTAATGCGTTTCTTTTGGCTGACATTTCTGCTTCTGAGGTGGCAATTTCGATTGATTTTTTTACATTCTTTGCAAATATAATTTCATCAGGAACCGGAAAAGGTCTTAATGATTTTGCTTGCATCACAGCCACTTCACTACCCGGAATTCCTGTCGCAGCCAACGCTACAATAAATGAAATATCTGAAGTTTGATTTGCTGCCAGTGGAGCAATAATGCCTCCTTCGCTATGCCCGATTAATCCTATTTGATCAGGGTTAATGTCGCTTCTTGATTTTAAATAGTGAACGGCACTTAAAACATCTTGTGCGAAATCGGCAGTTGTGGCTTTACTAAAATCACCTGTAGATTCTCCAAATCCTCTGTCATCATAACGCAACACAGCTATGCCTTTTCGTGTAAGATAATCCGACAATACCAAAAATGGCCGGTGCGTCATCATGCTTCCATCCCTGTCATGGCGGCCACTTCCACTTATTAAAACAACCACCGGATACTTTCCTTTTTGCGCTGGTCGTGTAAATGTTCCTGAAAGAGAGATACCTGCATCAGTATTCTCAAAAATAACTTGTTCCTCATAATAAGGATAAGGTTTTGCAGGTTCCTGTGGCCTGTTGATTTTTGCCATTTCAGGATTCCCTCTTTTTAAGTTTAAAGCAAGTAAAACGCCTCCTTCAGTATAAGTACCTTCAATCAGATTGGTAGTTTCGTTAAATATTCCTTCGTATTTCATTCCTACATTTGAACCATCAATAATTAATTTCCTATTTTTAAAAGTGGTTGCTTTTGGTTTGATGTCTGAAACATTAAAAGAAGGAACAGCCATAGTTGAAGTTATGCCATTGGCGTTGTTTTCAAAAAGAAATACAAAAAGAATCTCTTTGTTATCCGGAGTTTTTGCCTTTCCATGCCAAACACCTGACAGGTTTTGAGAAAAAGCATTTACC
Organism: Salinivirga sp.; assembly: GCF_035268865.1. Classification (GTDB taxonomy): domain Bacteria; phylum Bacteroidota; class Bacteroidia; order Bacteroidales; family Salinivirgaceae; genus Salinivirga. Next base: position 5,306 of record NZ_DATFKB010000092.1, read on the forward strand.
ATGCAAATAGCTATTAAAATGGTTGTTAATACAGGTGATTTCATATTCGTTAAATTTTTAATGTAAGTGTTTAAGCCAAATTTTTTAGCCGAAGTGTAAAAAGAAAACAATGCTTATTGTTTAGTAATTGAAGGTGTTTGCAGTATTGGAGGTTAAAGAACGTTTCCCGCGGCTTTTGCCTGAGAATCAAGATATTGTCCTGCTAATAATCCGACGACAATGCCGATGCTAATTCCTATTGAAATGCCCAAAGACTTTTCAAAAAACTGGCCAAAAAGAACGCCCAGCACAGGCCCAAAGGCTACTCCAATAGCTATTCCGTAAGTAATATAATAGCCACCTGGTATCAGGGAAAATGTACTTTTTAAGTATTCATTTAATTTATGGAGAGCTTTGCCAAAGTATTTTTTCCTGTTTTCAGGATTCGATTTTAAACTCAAACTATCGAGTTCTGTTTCGATGGATTGAATTTCATCTGTTGTGAAATCTCTGTTTTTCAATTCGGAAAGTATATGAAGAAATTTTTCATAAATCCTTATTTCCGACTTTTTGGTGGTTTCAATTTTTAAACTTTCGAAAAAATTATAAGCTTCTTGTAATGTCATAATATTTAATGTTTTCCTGGTTAGTGGCTCAATGCAATAATTATTACATACAAAATAATCTTTTTTTTATGAAAAATCTAAAAGGCCATGTAAATGAACCTTTAAGAGAGGTGTTCAACTCCTTAAACTTTCTAAATCAGTCAATAATTCATCCAGCTTTTTTAAAACACTTCCGTAAATAACATTCAAATCCCACAGATAAATTCTACCACCATACCAGGCCAGAACTGCCATAATTAAAATAGCTATAATTATCCCAATCAGCGGTACTCCAAATACCAGGTAGGTATCAGGATAAAGATGTAGTATTCCCCTTACAAGTCG
>NZ_DATFKB010000093.1:0-5203 GCF_035268865.1 Salinivirga sp.
TAGGTGTGTCATAAAAACTACCGAAAACGAAAAATCTGTGCAAATCTGCTTTTTATGCCAATAAAATCTCGCGCAAATCATTTTTATCAGTCAAATCTGCGTTCTATGAATAGGAAAGGAATTTAGAAATGCCCAGCTATATTATTCAATCGTCAAAGACAAGCTTGTTTGTTGAGAAGTTGCAGCGAACCTGAAAAAGCGCGGTGCCTCTTAATTCCGGAGATTAAACGTTTATAGGACAATGCAATGCGGACGGAAAGCCAAATCCGGAGTTGAACCCGTCTTTTAATTGACGATAAATAAATTTATAATTCGGTATATTTCATTAACCCCTCGAAGATTTTCCGCTGCGCTCCAATCGCTTCGAAGGTTACTTTTCCGGCATCAAATATACAGCGGGCGTTGCCTGTTGCTGCTATAAGCCCTTTGGGCTTTTTTGTCCGGACAGATATGTTTATAAAGGCTTTCGCAGCCGCTGGTTCAAGCCGAATTTGCAATTCGGCTTGTCCACTTACTAAACCCCTAAATCCCTTAATTTTTCAGTGCCTAAAATAAAAACATTCTACCAGTCCTTCCAACCGATTAATTTTCCGTGAGGCGTTTCCAGTGTTTTATCACCACCATACACAACGGCTCCTTTAATTTCTTCTTTGGTAAGTTTACTCCAATATTTTAGTCCCTTAAAAAACTTTGCATTATATGTGGCTCCTGACTTGATTTCGTATGTTTCAACATGGGTTCCATTTTCAACTAACAAATCAATTTCATTGCCAATATTGTCGCGCCAGAAGTAAATAGATGGTTCTTCTGCTTTATTAAAATAGGTTTTTATTAATTCCGCAATTACCCAGTTCTCAAACAACCCCCCTCGTAAATAATGAGTTACAAGTTGCTCGTGATTTTTTATCCCCAATAAAGAGCAAGCCACACCAGTATCATAAAAATAGAGTTTTGGTGTTTTAACTAAACGTTTATTGAAATTTTTATGATAAGGCTGCAACAAATAAATAATATAACTGGCCTCTAAAACACTTAACCAGGCTTTTGCCGTTGGCTGTGTAATACCACATTCATTGGCGATAGACGATAAGTTTAGCAACTGCCCGATGCGTCCGGCACATAACTTCACAAAACGAATAAAACTATCAATATTGGTAATGTTTTGGAGTTGGCGCACATCACGTTCAATATAGGTTTGTATATAGAAAGGATAAAATTCAGTTGGAGCTATGTTTTTATCAAAAAGACGAGGATACCCACCTGTAAAAATAGGCTCATCAGGCAAACTGGATTTATGGTATGATGATGCAATTTCAGATTTAGAAAAAGGGAGGAGCTTTAGAATTGCAGTCCGTCCTGCCAGCGACTGACTTATTTTTTCCATCAGTAGAAAATTTTGTGAGCCCGAAAGAATAAACATTCCCTCTTTGTTTTCGCTATCCACATGGTTTTGCATGTAAGAAAACAGTTCGGGAATGCGCTGCACTTCATCGAATATGGCTTTTTCCTGATACTGTTTCAGAAAAAGACGCGGATCATCTTTCGCCATTTGCAATACATCCGGGTCTTCAAAATTTACATATTCATAATCGGGGAAAGATGCCTTTATAAGTGTTGTCTTTCCGGATTGACGTGGCCCGGTAACAGTTACAATGGGGTATTTGGAGGCAAAATACTGTAGCTTATTTGCAATCGCACGCTGTATCATTTTTTTTACAATTTTAAAATTGAATTTTTATTTTGTAAATATACAAGAATAAAATGAAATTTAAAACGGGAAGTAAGCCGGCAGCGATTTTATTAACCACTCGAAGGGTTTCCGCTGCGCTCCAACCGCTTTGAGGCTTAGGAGCGTACCTTTCAACCAGTCCGAAAAACCCTTCGAGTGGTCGCAGACCCTCGAAGCGGTTTAAACGAAAAGTAGCAAATCCGCAGTAATTGGTTGCAGGCTTTCCAGGCTTTCCAATCGTTTTTGAGAGGCTGTGCTACAAGGCCATCGCCATAGCCACGGCGTGGGTTTGTTTATTACCTGTAAGTGTTTAGAAAACTGTTCATTCTTTTTATGTAGAACCCGCACCGTGGCTTGCCCATTACTCCGGTCGGCCATGGCCAAACCCACACCTTGATTTTTCTGAACCCGCATAGCCGCTTCCAGCGGCATAGTGGATCAAAAACCATCCGGGCAATCAAAACCGCTAAGCGGCAAAAAAGCCGCTATGCCGAGACCATTAATCACTCGAAGGGTTTCCGCTGCGCTCCAACCGCCTTGAGGCTTAGGAGCAACTCAGCGAGAAACCTCCATGGGTAGAAAGTGTACAGCCTTCTGTGCTTGCTGGTTTGATCGAGGCCCTTTTATGGCTCATAAAAAATCATTAAATTGCAAATGGCATGATTTAGTTCGTAAATAAATATTTTCAAATGAAGACAGCCTTTTTTATCCTTTATTGCATTCTTTTAAATTACACTGCACAATATTTTTGACTTTAGTATCGAAAAATAATCAGACATGAAAATCACTAACACAATTATCGCGCTGCTGATACCAGCAATATTTATGGCTTGTAGCCAAAATCCACCAAAAGAAAAACAAGACAAAAGCCATTCAGAATCAATCATATCTGGTGTCTGGCTCCGTATGAGTCCTCAGGGCCCTGTAAAAATGCAGTTTAAGGATAACGGTAAGGTGACCATTGATTTTGGAAATGACCAATCTGTGGAAGTATCTTCAACTTACACCATAAACGGCGATACTGTGAAGTTCGCTGATGAAAATGGCCAGATGTGCCCGGCACCGGGAACTTACCTGATGGATGAAACACCTTATTACATGGCTTTTGATGTATTAAATGATACATGCAACGGCCGGATAAAAACCACAACAGGATTTTGGACCAAACCTAATTTCAGGGAGCTTCAGGATACCTTAGATAAACAAATTGCTGCAAATTCTGAGGCTGAATTGCATCTGATGCGTGGACGTTTATACATGGCCATCGGTAATTCAGAAAAAGCCCGCGAGGATTTTAGTGCTTTTATTGCCAATGATTCATCTAATGCCCGCGTATTTACCAACAGGGCTGCCACCTTTTTTCCCGGCGATATGCAGGGGGTTCTTGCCGATTGTGACCGGGCCATAGCACTCAACCCTGAAAATAAAAATGCCTGGTTTCTGCGTGGGTTGGCATTATACGAAATGGACCGTAAAAAAGAAGCTTGCGAAAGCTTTAGCAAAGCTATTGAATTAGGTTTTTCTGTATTGCGCATTGCTGAAAAACAAAAATGTGCAGAGTATTGGGATATTGAAAATACACCATAAATACATCGTGGTATGAAAACAGTAATCTATATTTCGGGTATTATTGGTGGGCTGGCCATTGTGTTGAGTATAATTGGTTTGTTCATGGAGTTTCCATTCAATAATCTTTTATTGATTGTAGGGCTCCTGTTGGTTTTTGCTGTTTCTATCCCATTGGGGCGTTTTGAACGTTATCGTTATAAAAAACGCATTGATCATATAAAACAGCAAAAGCACACCGGAACTGAATCCGGGAAAACTGACACAGAAACAAAAAGCCGGGCCAAAGGATGGGATATGAACACTTCGCCCTTCAGAAAACGCAAGTCGGGTTTAACCTGGGGAGGTGGAAATGTGAAAGGTGCCAATGCAAGCCGGGGTAAAAGAAGATCTTTTTTACGATAAAATCAAAATTTCAATAAAATGGAAAAGGTAATCGCACAAAAATTAAAATCATTACGCTTTGTCTATATGGCACTTATAATTGGTGTCATTTCTTTCATCCTGTTTGCTGTAATCATTAATTATTTCAATGGTTCCTTTCTTGTACCCGATCAAATAATGTACAACACTTTTTTAATCGTATCCAATGTATTTTTTGTAGTTGGGTTATTAGTGGCTGTTTATATTACCAGAAAGAAATTATCGGTCATTACCACTGATGATTTAGAATCAAAACTGGATCAGTACAGAGAGGCTATTTTAGCGAGAGGCGCCATTTTAGAAGGCACTACATTCTTGTTTGTGGCTTGCTATTTAATGATGGGATTCCATATTTTTTTAATTGAGACTATTATTGGAATTTTAGCACTGGCATTCTTTTTCCCTACCAACAGGAGAATTGCAGAAGAACTAAAAATCGATGTCAGGCAGTTGACCTGATAACTGTAGGCCATTGAAGTTTACCCGTATGTCTTTTCTTAAATTTCTGTGTCGAATGACAGTGCATATTTCAATATTGAAAACATAGAGCTTGCAAATAATCCTTCGGTATGTCTGTTAAAAAATGCTATTTTTGTAAAAAAATAGGAATATGATAGTTGTAACCGGAGCTGCCGGAATGATTGGTAGCAATTTAGTGCGTAAACTCAATGACGAAGGCTACAAAGATATAGTGGTAGTAGATGAATTTTCCAGAGAAGAAAAGAACCGCAACCTGGATAATAAGCAACTTGCCGCCCGGGTAGACCGCATGCGTTTTTTTGAATGGCTCGATGAAAACCATAAGTTCGTGCAGTTTATTTTTCATATGGGTGCGCGCTCGGCAACCACAGGCTACCCTAAGTCAGTTTACGATGAGCTGAACCTGAATTACAGTAAAACAGTGTGGAAGAAATGTGTAGCTTATGGTATTCCGCTTGTATATGCTTCAAGTGCTGCAACATACGGATTGGGTGAGAAGGGTTATAACGACGATCATACAGTTGTGGGCGATTTGCACCCCCTTAATTTATACGGCGAATCAAAGAACGATTTTGATAAATGGGCACTTCAGCAGGAACAACAACCTTTTTTCTGGGCAGGTTTGAAGTTTTTCAATGTATATGGTCCCAACGAGTACCATAAAGGTCGCATGGCCTCAGTAATTCTGCATACTTTTAACCAGATAAAAGAAACAGAGGGCATGAAATTATTCAAATCGCACCACCCGGACTACAACGATGGAGAGCAAACACGCGACTTTGTGTATGTAAAAGACTTATCGAAAATTATGTTTTTCCTCATGCATCATCGGAAAAATAGTGGCATATATAACGTGGGAACAGGCAAAGGTCGCACGTTTCTTGATCTTGCTACCAACACTTTCAAAGCAATGGGGAAGGAGCCAAACATAACATTTATTCCAACCCCGGAGGATATTCGTGATAAATACCAGTATTTTACTGAGGCTAACATGTCCAAATTGCA
>NZ_DATFKB010000094.1:0-3286 GCF_035268865.1 Salinivirga sp.
CGCATTACGAGGCTAACATCAATGACTGGGATAATGACGACGTTATCACATCAAACCATCGCAGAACGACCAATCAGGACAGTTATGCTGCAGAAATTGATAAGAAAGGAATGACTGACGGATGGTTCGTCAGAAGTATGCCGGATTTAAATCAGCGCAATCCATTTATGGCTAAGTATTTAATTCAAAATAGTATTTGGTGGATAGAGGAGTTCAAGCTTGGAGGCATTCGACAGGACACTTACCCTTATCCTGACAAAGAATTTATGAGCAACTGGGCCGCCGCTATTATGAAAGAGTACCCAAACTTCAACATTGTTGGCGAAGAATGGAGTTATAATCCACTGCTCATTGCTTATTGGCAGGATGGTATGGAAAATAAGGACGGTTATAAATCTAACCTGAGGTCCACTATGGATTTTGCCATGCAAAGAAATATTGTAAATGCACTTAATGAAGACGAAAGCTGGGACACAGGTCTCGTTAAAATGTATGAAGGCCTGGCCAATGACTTTATCTATCCACGACCAGAAGATATTCTTGTTTTTCCGGATAATCACGACATGAGTAGAATTCATACACAGCTTAACGGAGATATCTCAAAAACAAAAATGGCATTGGGCTATATTCTGGCTATGCCAAGAACTGTTCAAATCTACTATGGGACAGAAATACTGATGGCCGATTTTGAAAAACCCGGAGACCACGGACTTATCAGAACAGATTTCCCCGGCGGTTGGGCAGGTGATGAGGTCAACGCGTTTACAGGTGAGGGGTTATCCAATGACCAAAAAGACATGCAGAATTTTGTCAAAAAAGTGGTAAATTACCGAAAGCAAAGCAAAGCCATTCACGAAGGTAAAACTATCCACTTTGCACCCAAAGATGGGATTTATGTCTTGTTCAGGTCTCATGCCGATGAAACTATTGTGGTAATCATCAACAAGACCAACCAATCAAGTACAGACACAAAGCGATTTGCAGAAATGGAGCTTAATGGAAAAACACTGAAAAATGTAGTCAGTAATGAGTCATTGACGTGGGCAGAAAGCATCAATATACAACCAAACGGGTTAACATTTCTAACGACCAAATTATAATTTAAAAAAGTTGAAATTTTTCAAGCACATAGCTTTAGCCATATTAACTTCAACTCTACTGTGGGGTTGTAAAGGTCAAAATGCCAATCAGAAATCGGTGACTATTCTTTTAGACGCAAATTTTTCAGTTTCTGAACCTTCGGCTGTGTATATTTCCGGAAATTTTGAAGGTTGGACAGGCGGAAGCGAAAATTATGTATTAGAAAAAAAAGGCGAGTTTTATCAAACCAGGTTATATGATACTTTAGGGGATTTAGAGTTTAAATTTACGCTTGGCCATTGGGATACTGTTGAAAAAGATAAAAACGGTAATGATATTGGCAACAGGACTTATCAATTTTCCAAGCCCAATGACACGCTGATGGTTACAGTTGAAAGTTGGGGTCATCAGGAAAAGAAAGGCCTGGTTTTGCCTGAAAATCTTCACATATTGAGCGATTCTATTTACATGCCTCAGTTAGACAGATACCGAAGAATTTGGGTTTACACACCGCCAAATTATAATTCATCTTCAGACACTTACCCTGTAGTTTATATGCATGATGGACAAAATTTATTTATGGAGGAGACCTCAGGTTTTGGCGAATGGAAAGCCGATGAAACTTTAGACGCTCTTTCAAAATACAATGATTTAGAGGTAATTGTTGTTGGGATTGACCATGGTGCGAAGTATAGAACATCTGAATTGTCGCCTTACATTTATAAATATTCAGATCATCCGGAAGGTAATCAATATTTAAACTTTATTGTAAACACGCTAAAACCGAAAATCGATTCGACCTATCGCACCACACCTGATAGATCAAATACGGGCATGATTGGAGCTTCCCTTGGTGGTTTGATTTCACATTATGCCGGATTTAAATACAATGGCATTTTTGGAAAGATAGGTGCGTTTTCGCCATCATATTGGATTTCTGATTCTGTTTACAATTACACAAAATCAAATAATTTAAAACTATACCTGCTTGCCGGAACCGTAGAAGGCTATAGTTTGCTGTCGGATGCTCAAAAAATGAGAGATACATTGCTTGAAAATGGATTTGAACCTGAAAATCTATACTACAAAGAAGTTGAAGGCGGGAAGCACAACGAAACCTTTTGGAGTGGTAATTTTGCAGAGGCCATCTGCTGGTTATTTGATAAACCCATTCCTAAGATAAATCCATTACTGAAAGACCTTCAACCAAAACCACAACCGGACATTCAGCTTTCAGCTGGAACTATTCAACGTATTAATGCCTTTCCTTCGCAATATATCAAGTCCAGACCAATTGATGTGTGGTTACCCGAAAATTATTCAGATGAAAATACATACAACGTTTTATATATGCATGATGGTCAAATGTTGTTTGACGCCACAACCACCTGGAATAAACAGGAATGGAAAGTGGACGAATGGGCAACACAGCTCATGAATGAAAACAAAGTTGAAGAATATATTATTGTCGCTATTCATAACATACCGGAAATCCGTTGGCAGGACTTGTTTCCTCAGAAAGCATATGCTTACCTTTCGGCCTCAGAAAAAAAGTTAGCAACAGACCGTAACGGGAATCAAAAATTTTCTTTAAACGGCGATAATTATTTACGGTTTTTAGTCGGTGAGCTCAAGCCCTTTATCGATTCAAAATTTTCAACAAAAACAGAAAGAGAACATACTTTTGTCATGGGCTCCAGTATGGGTGGATTAATGAGTATGTATGCTGTTTCTGAATATCCTGACGTATTTGGAGGAGCTGCTTGCTTATCTACACATTGGGTTGGGGCTCAGTCTATTGAAGATAATCCGTTGCCGGATGCCATATTTAGCTATATGGAAGAATATTTGCCTCAAGCCGGTAAGCATAAATTGTATTTTGATTACGGCAATAAAACACTCGATGAGCATTACCCGCAATACGCCCCAAGAGTTGATGAGGTATTAAAACAAAAAGGATATACCCCAAAAGATTCTAAAAACCTGTTTTTTGAAGGGACAAACCATTCAGAAAATGCCTGGAATAAAAGATTGGATCAGCCTTTGTTGTTTTTATTGGGTACAAATTTTGTTAAAAAATGAATGTCAACACCCTCTTTAGTTCTCCCTGGAGGGAGAACAATATAAAATCAAAGTATATTCCCTTGAGGCAATGTATTGAGCTTGCCGAAATAGGATTACAGGGGTGTTTTTAAAAAATAAAATA
>NZ_DATFKB010000095.1:0-2200 GCF_035268865.1 Salinivirga sp.
CTGAGAAAAGACTCCAGAAAGAATGAAAGTGGATAATATAAGAAATAATCCGAGAGTCCTTAAATTGAATCGACATTGAATCCTGACCATAAAAACGGATTTTCTAAATCTTTTATTGGCATTTGCCAAATACATCATACAATTGTGTCAAAAATAGTTATTTTTCACTAATAAAAGGCCAGGAAAAACACAATACTTCTTATGACAAAAAAACAGGAAACATTAAACAAAAAATGAGTAGGACCACTTCTACAACCATTGTAAAGCCCTAACCTGCTTTATTCATAAACCTCAAATTTACCAAAATTTCAGGTTAGCATAATATGATATCAGGTCTTTTCCAGAAAAATTTGAAGGGGTTTGCTTGCGGTATTTACTTTTATTCGGGGATAAGTTAGCAAAAACTCATAATTTCCAGATAATTATGTTTAATATACAGAGTTGTGGGTGTTCGCTTTCCTGCCACAGGCCTTGGCTTTTAGAAATGTCACCGATTTATTTAAGTATTTTAAATTCAGTAAATTGCAAGCGGCTATGTTACCAGCATGCCCAACATTTGAAAGCTCTTAGTTTGAAGCTCTTTCGTTGGGCAAAATTTCGGGAACTCAATCTTTATCTTGGTTTTCATTTCCTTTACCCAGGCAGCTGTTTTAATAATCTTGTTCTGCAAGGTTTTGAAGGTGGCATTAACCAACTCAGTGCCTTTAAAAAGTTCCTTTTGCATAGTATGCATTAAAACATAGGCGATAGAGTGCAGGAACAACCGGAACTGGTTGGCTTTAAAACTTGTACATGAGGCCCTGTCAGATTTTAGGTACAGTTTGTGTTCTTTAATCCTTAGTTCCGCAGCACCCCTGGCGCAATATCCTTTCTCGTATAATCCCCTGGCCTTGAACTGAGTCAGGTTTGTGACGATATAACGGATGTTGGAGCCAAGGGCAGATACCTCCACTTTAACCACCACCTTTTTTTTCGATGCCCAGCTTTCAGCTTTGTACATAAATGAATGATAGCGCTTAACAGGCTTTCCGTATTGCTTAAATTCCCGCTCTGCACTCTTTATGGTAACCTCGGCTAAAGACTTTAATTTTGAGTTTCCTGAAAGACCTGTTATGTAGCCCACTTTTTGGGCTGAAGTATCGCACCAATTCATAAGGTCTTTTGATGCAAAATGACTGTCTCCTCTAACAATTATTTGGGTTTTAGGCCATTGTTTCCTTATATGTAGTATCAACTTCTTAAGAATAGAAGCAACATCGCTTTGTTTGGAGCGTCTGCCGGGTTTTAAGATGGTGGTAATTAACTTACCGGAAAGCCCTTCGTAAATATGCAAGGGCATATAGCAATGGTCGTGATAGTAAGTGTTAAAAAGAGTCAGTTGCTGGTCTCCGTAAGTATTGGTGTTGGTATCATCGCAATCAAGTATGATAACATTTGGTGCAGAGCTGTAGGTTCCTATAAAATGGGAGACTAAAGCTTCTCCAATCTTATACAAATCACGCCAACTAACATTGTTTTCCAGTCGGCTCATAGTAGGCTGTGAACCTAAATCCATTCCTGTTTGAGGAAGGCGTCCAACACAGGTCTTCAAAATCTGATCTTGTCTCAGTTCATTGCTGTCGTTGCAATCCTCATAACCGGCAGCAATTTGATAAGCTCGTTGACTAACTAATTCTTCGATGGAGTGATCAATATACCGTTGGTCGCGCTTGTCTGAAATACAATCGCTTATACGCTCAATTAAACCAATTTGTCTATTAACTTCACGCAACAAAAGGAGGCCACCATCGCTGCTGATGCGATCACCCGTAAAACTCAATTCTACACTTTTATGTTCAACTGGAAAAAGTCTGAGAGTTTGTTCTTTGTTTTCGGAAAATTTCTGTATCATTGTATAAAGAGGTGTTGTTGGACACCCTGAAAATACTGATAATTCAGGACATTTTCAGGAACAACCCTCTTTTTTTTATGAATTATTCAGGTTAGATCGCAACTCAGCCAATGACCTGATAAAATGGAAAATAATGCGGGCAATGAGTGCATTCCCGGAAAGTCTGGACTTTCTGTCAAAACAACTTACTGAATGTTCCAGCCCCTGGATTGCTAAAGAAATAAAAAGAAGTCTGCGGTTAATCCGGTATAAAGAAAAAGTTTTGATTTCTGAAAAAGGAACCAGCTGTTCACAAACTTTAGGTCGTTA
>NZ_DATFKB010000096.1:0-7723 GCF_035268865.1 Salinivirga sp.
GAGTAATGGTCAGGTGGAAGGACAGGTAAACCGATTGAAAATATCAAGCGCCAAATGTATGGCCGAGCCGGCTTCATATTACTGCGAAAGCGGGTGCTGATGGATTCCAGTTGATCAATACCACCAAAAGTGACGAAGAACCAACGTGACCGGAATACGCAACTAAGAGCGAAAGTTGGCTGGAAGCCGAGACTTTCTGCTCTAGTGTTGTACGAAACCGGAGCCAGGTATTGGAAGTCGGCAGTATGGGTAATGAGGATTTTGCTTCTTAATACCAATTAAATCCTAGTCCAATAGAGAGCACTACAACGTCTCGATCTCGATCATTATCTAAATTAGTCCATCCCATCTGCAGTTGGGTTTGAAGATCTAGCGCAAATTTTTTCTTTTGTACTAATTCATACCCTGTACTGAAGGCAACTGCTCCACCAAAATTCCAATCTTCCTCTTTAATGTTGTCTTCATAGAATGCTGGAAAATCCATAGCTAGACCTGCGCCAGCATTTACCCACCATCGGTCTTTTACCCAGTATTGAACGGATGGCATAAATGCATCAAAACTTCGGTCTTTGCCTTCGTATTCGTAGCTCATTCCAGAATACATTCCTAGAATAGCCAGGCGATCATTGACCATCCATCCCACTTTTAAATTAGGGAAACTGCCGCCGCCTTGAGCTTCGTCGAAAGGTACTTCTTGATCACTATCAGATACACTGATGACACCGCCGCCTATTCCAAAACCAATAACAAACCCTTTTCTTTCAATTTGGTCGGTATCCTTTTGACCATAAGAGAGGAGCGTACAAAACGTAAACACAACAATTAATAAGTTTTTCATTTTTAATATTTATGAAGGTTATAGGTAAAGGAATTGATTTGACTTGTTAGCCAAAAGCTTAAAACTTCACCCCTATATAAAGGTTAGGCTCAAAAAGAAAGATGTTTCCATATTTATCATCGAACTCCTTAAATCCTGCAGGCGAGTTGTTGTCAAACATCCATTGGTTAACATGAACTTGAGGTTCTATAAAAATTCTTTTTTTCTTACCAAATGCGATATGGTAGCCCAAGTGATACGAATTGTAAACTTTAAAGCCATTTTTAATCTTATTGCCTTCTAAATCCGTATATGTTTGAATCTGTGGCAGCACTTCAATAGAGGCAAAAAGCCCTTTCCAAAGCATGCGTTGGTAGGTGATGCCAATTCCTGTTTCTCTTAAGTATCCATCGTAAAATTCACTTCCAGAATCTATTTTATCCAAAAGACCATCCCACCATGTGATTCCCATGGGTTGAAATAATCGCCAGGTGGCAAACTTTACCCCAATGATGTTCTTATTATCCAGGTTGCGTTTTACATGTAATTCTACCATTTGAATACTTGTTCGATCATTCCAACCAGAGATAAGCTCATCAGGAACAATATAAGGTAAACTTACCCTCCACTTATGGGTTACTTCAGTTTCTTTACCCTCCGGTGAGCTAGTTTGAGCAAAAGCACTAAGTGTGCAAAAAAATAAAAGAATGGTTAATAGACTTTTCATGACGGTAATATATTTTTCTGAAAAAATCGATTTCTACAAAGCACCTCTCCTTATGGTTAAATCGTCTAGTAAATGGGAAAGGAATCATCATCCGATGATTATGCACTCTGCTTTATCGAATTGACAATACAAAGATGGAGTGGAAAGGAAGTAGAATCGTCCTGAAATGAAATTTCGGACCTTTTAGTGAGATTTGGGACCTTTTATACAGGCTTAAACTTGATTAGACTTCACCCAAGCTTTCGGTGTCATTCCTTCGATCTTTTTAAAGAATCCATTAAATACCGATTTAGAATTAAAGCCGCTTTCATAAGCCAGCGCTAAAAGGGTAAGGTGGCTATTAGCAGGATTTAGGGCATTTTCTTTGAAGTTCTCCAAGCGAAAACTATTGATGTATTCATTGAAGTTTTGGCTAATTTGTTCATTTAGCAACCAGGAAAGCTTGTTAGGGCTAATATTCAAGTTTTCGGCTAGCGAGCGTAAAGATAAAGATGGGTTTTGAAACCACTTTTCTTCCTTCATTCCTTTGCCAAGTATTTCTAAAACGATATCGACTTCAGCACCTGACATTAAGGCGTTGGAGGCAGGAGAGGTAATTTGTATTTCAGGATTAGGTGGTAATAGTTTTATTTGGAAAGTGGTTTGTAATAATTTCTGAAACCTATCATACCGATGTAAAGGTTTAAGTAGCGGAATATTCATAAAGTTTATGATTTGACCGGTACGCATTTTGATATTTTTTTCCAAAAAGTCCAATGCCATTTCGTGTTTGTCCAAATGGACCAACAAGAAAAGTTGCCAGGGAAAAAGCGCTCCCTTAGAATCCTTTTTTATCATTGAGCTCACCCTGCTGATATCAGCATCGATCTTATCTTCTGGATTGACCAATTGGTATAATACTCTGCATTCTTCTGGTCGCTCGGCCAAAGGGGTTTTATCTAAGAAGTCATTTAGTTTTTCGTAATCTTTTGTAAGAATTAAGCACACTTGTTTTAGTGCAATGGGATGTGTAAAATCGGGGTTGATGCTCAATGAGGTCTCTATACATTCCAGCGCTTTTGTATAGTCCTCTTTTAAATAATGAATATTCGCCTTGGTGAAATAATGATTTGCAGACAAAGGGTTTATTCTTAAAATGTTATCAGTATGCCAGAGCGCTTTTTCGAAATAACCTACTGCTGTATACAATTCGCATAAACCTTCTTCTGCTTCCGTATAGGAGGGATTAAGTTCTATTGCTTTTTGAAAAAATATATGCCCATTGACGAAATCCCAATGCCCCCAAAAGGACAATGTCGCTTTACTGAAATACCCTATATAAGATTGTTTGTCCAGGTTAAAACCATTACTGAGATTCTCTTCTGACCTCTGCAATAAGCCTCTATCATTTCCCCAGGATCCAGACATGGCATAACAATATGCCAACCCAAAGTAAGGCAAAGTAAATGAGGGATCTATCGCTACACATTGTTCGTAGAGTTCTATTGCATTTGCGATTCCTGGTCCATCCCACATTAAATGTTGGTAGCGACCTTTGAGGTAAAGGTTGTAAGCCTCTATATTTTGTGTAGGCGCTTCAATTAAATGTTCTTGAATATTGAGGTGACCAAAATTTTCCCGGATCTGGTCAGCAATGAGCAGGCTCACTTCATCTTGTAAGGCAAAAATGTCTTTTAATTCCCGATCGAAATTCTTGGACCAAAAGTGTGTTCCGTCATTGGTATTAATTAACTGGGCAGTAATTCGAATCCTGTTTTTGGCCTTGCGGACGCTTCCCTCCAAAACAGTACTTACGCCCAATCGGCTACCGATCGTACGCACATCTATATTTTTATTCTTAAATGCAAAAGAGGAGGTGCGGGCAATGACTTTCAAGCCCTTCACGGTGGTTAGGGCATTGATTATTTCTTCAGTTATGCCATCGCTGAAGTATTCGTTCTCAGGGTCGGCACTCATATTAACAAAAGGGAGAACCGCAATGGACTTATTAGATGATGATATAGGTAGATGGTTGCTCATTTTTTACGATACTTCATCGGGGCTTCTACGAACTGACATTGAATTTTTAATGATTTTTCTTTTAATCGGCTACAACTCAGATATATGAGCAAGTTGATATCAAATATAAAATTATAATCTTAAATTGTGAAGTAAGTAGGTTGCCCATATTGAGTCTGTAATAAGGTGCTGGCTTTTTTGGGCTAGTTCGAGGCGCAAAAATCGCCCCAAAAAGACGCAGATTATTGCTTGATTTAATTGGGCAACCTACTTATACAATAAGGAAAGAATGTAGCAACCCCATCGCCTTCAGTATGCCAATAAAAGAAAAGAATCCGACAGCTAAAAAGTGTAAAACGGCTATAGTCGCTAAACGCGCCTACATCGTTTGCACAAAGCCATTATCGGTAATTAAAAAAAAACTTAATGCACGAGAAATTTATCAATTACTTTTCTAAGATATCGCCTCTTTCTATTGAAGAGTCTGAAGCAATTGTTAAAAGCATGCAAACCAAAGCATTCAAAAAAGGAGAGTACTTATTAAAGGAAGGGCAAATTTCGTCAAACACGTATTTTGTGCTTGAAGGTTGTATTCGAGAATATATACTATCTGATGGGGAAGAAAAGACTACGAATTTCTTCTCTGAGGAACAATGGGCTATTTCATTAAATAGTTTATCTCTTCAAAGTTCTGCAAACCACAATTGGATTTGTATGGAAGATACTACTGTAGTTGTGGGTAATGAACAGCAAGCTCAGGAACTCTTCAAACACTTTCCAAGGTTCGAAACAATTTCTCGTGCAATAATGGAAGCAGCTTTCGCTGAACAAAAATATAAATTACCAATTAGCTGAGATCTAATGAGAATCCAAATGTCTATTCAGATAAATAAAATGTTAAAATCTATTCTCTTTGGAGTGGTTTCTTTAGTGCTATTCTCTTGTAACCCAAAAACGGAGACAATAACACCTGAAATCAAAAGTATTACTGAAAGTGTCTATTCTACCGGAGTGATAAAAAGTAAAAACCAGTATGAAGTTTTTGCCCCTGTGAGTGGAGTTATTGAAAAAATCTTTGTTCTAGAAGGGCAAAAAGTAAAAAGGGGGGACTCCATTTTTAAAATAGACAATAGAAATCAAAAAATAGCCACAGAAAATGCTCGACTTAATTCCGTTGCTTCTGACTATGCCAATAATAAAGACAAGCTTGATGCCGCCAAAAAATTAGTTATGCTTGCTAAGCAAATATTCATAAACGATTCTCTTCTTTACCAAAGACAAAAAAATCTATGGAGCCAGAACATTGGAAGCAAACGTGAATTTGAGCAAGCCGAATTAAAGTTAGAGAGAGCTAAGGTGGAGCTAGAGCGCGAACTATCAAATTTCGAAGATGTCCAACGTCAATTGAAACTATCTTCAGACCAAAGTAAAAATAACTTAAAGATTGCGCAAATAAAGGAAGATAACTTCATTGTGAAAAGCGAATTAAATGGGCGCATATATAAATTAAATAAAGAAGAAGGGGAATTAACCGATGGTCGTGAACCTGTTGCAATCATAGGTGCCGATGTTTTTATCATAGAATTGAGCATAGATGAAAAAGATATCGTTAAACTGAATCAAGACCAACAAGTCATCATTCGTATGGATAGTTATGACGAACAGGTTTTCGAAGGCCGAATCGTTACCATAGAACCAATAATGAATAAAAGAACACGCTCTTTTCAGGCAGAAGCAGTATTCACAAACCAACCACCTAAGCTATTTCCGAATCTCACCGTAGAAGCCAATATTGTCATTCAAACAAAAAAAGAGGCATTAACTATTCCAAGAAACTTTTTATTTAATGATTCTACTGTGATGCTTAGCAACGGAGAAATGCAATTTGTAGAGGTTGGGTTAATGGACTATGAGATTGTTGAAATACTCAGCGGAATCGATGAAAACACTTCCATTCAACGATCAGAAGAATGAAGCAAAAACACCTTATAGAGATTGCTGGAGCGCTCCTCTTAGCAAGATGGAAACAAACGCTCATTGCTGCTATTGGTGTTACGTTTAGTATTGCTCTTTTTGTAACACTGCTCGGCTTTATGGAAGGATTGAATAACTTACTGGATGGTATGGTATTAAACCGAACTCCACACATCCGATTATATAATGATACCCAGCCTAGCCAAAATCAACCCATTGACCTGAGTGATGAATATAAGGATCATCATAATTTTATTAGTTCTATCAAACCAACCAATACTCGAAAAGAGATTTATAACGCTCAAAAGATTATTCAAAAACTTAATAATGATAATCGAGTTGTAGGTGTTTCTGCCAAGCTTTCCGCCCAGGTATTTTACAATTATGGGAACACGGATATAAATGGAATCATTAATGGTTTGGAGGTCAATAAAGAGTCAAAGCTCTTTGCATTTGAGGAATACCTGGCTAAAGGCAATTATCAAGATCTTGAAAACATTCCAAATAGCATTATCCTTGGGCAAGGTGTGGCAGAACTCATCAATGCCCAAATTGATGACCTTATCAATATTACAACCTCCGAAGGTCAGCAGTTCTCTTTAAAAGTAGTAGGCTTTTATCAAACCGGCATGGCCCAGATTGATAAAGTTCAAAGCTATGCCAGCTTAAAAACGACCCGAAGAATCAAAGGTGTCAGCAATAATTATGTTGGAGATATTCAAATAAAGTTGAAGAACCTTGATAAAGCCCCCTTAACTGCGATTGAATATGAAAAGTTTTTTAATCTCAATGCTGAAGATCTTCAAACAGCCAATGCTCAGTTTGAAACAGGAAGTAGTGTGCGGTCTATTATTTCCTATGCTGTTGGAATTGCCTTATTGATTGTTTCTGGCTTCGGGATCTACAACATTCTGAATATGTTAATTTATGAGAAAATGGATACTATCGCGATATTGAAAGCTACGGGCTATAATAGTAGCGATGTAAAAAAAATCTTTATTTCCATTTCATTAAGTATAGGTCTTTCAGGAGCATTATTTGGAGTATTGCTGGGCTATTTATTATCGAATATCGTGGATACGATTCCGTTTGACGCACCTTCTGTGCCCAACGTAACAACCTACCCAATAGACTATGGAGTTCAATACTATTCTATTGCGATCATATTTGCAATCATAATGACGTTTCTAGCGGGTTGGCTACCTGCCCAAAAAGCTTCAAAAGTGGATCCAGTAGTTATAATAAGAGGAAAGTAAATGGCGAAAAAAAAGGTATTAGAAGCACGAGCTATCAATAAATCGTTTTTTGATCCAGTCCGTGTTGATGTGTTAAAGGATATTTCTTTTGACTTAAATTATGGAGAATACACTTCCGTCATAGGTCGATCCGGTTGTGGAAAGTCCACCTTATTATACATCCTTTCAACCATGGATACCGACTTTTCGGGTGAATTGCTAATCGATGGAATTACCACTAAAAATAAATCAGAGCAAGAATTAGCCGCCATTCGAAATGAAAAAATTGGCTTTGTATTTCAATTTCACTATCTTTTAAACGAGTTTTCTGCCATCAAAAATGTTATGCTACCTGGATACAGGTTAAATAAAAAAAGTGAAGAAGAATTGGAACACAAAGCTTATGAGGCATTGAAAGCACTCGGCATAGAAAAGTTGGCAAAAAAAATGGCCAATAAACTATCTGGAGGTGAAAAACAACGTGTTGCCATTGCTCGCGCGCTAATCAATGACCCACATATTATTATGTGCGATGAACCAACAGGAAACTTAGACAGCAAGAATGCAGATAGAGTGTTCAATATTTTCAAAGAGCTTACCGAGGTTTATAACAAGACATTACTCGTCGTCACTCATGATTTAGAATTTGCAAATAAAACAGGGCGCATCATAGAACTTGAGGATGGAAGAATAATAAGAATGTGAATGGCCAAAAGCACGAAAGCACAACAATGCCTGTGGCGCATTAAAACGCGCCATAGCCAGCCGTTAGCGGTAACTTAAACACAAAACTCGAAAACAGAAATGATAAGTAGGTTGCCCAATTAAATCAAGTAATAATCTGCGTCTTTTTGGGGCGATTTCTTCGTTGCAAAAAGCCTTGGATAGCTAGGCTATCCGCGATTTTTGCGCCTCGAACTAGCCCAAAAAAGCCAGCACCTTATTACAGACTCAATATGGGCAACCTACTTA
>NZ_DATFKB010000097.1:0-5626 GCF_035268865.1 Salinivirga sp.
AAACAGAACCTATTCCATCCCGAAAATTGGCTTTACTGTTTCTTATATCGGGCGATTTAACTTTGCTCAGCAACCAATCTGAATAGGTGGAGCGCAACCCGATGAAAGCACTGCTTTTATCTTTCTGAATAGGTGTTTCGAGAAACAACCGTCCTGTTACCGGACTAATACCGCCACTTGCGGAAAACTCCTGACGATTTCCCTTTTTGGTGGATATATCAAATACAGATGCCAACCGGCCACCAAACTCCGCGGGAATGTTGCTCTTATAAAGTTTAAACTCTTTTACTGCATCTGGATTAAAAGCAGAGAAAAAACCAAATAAATGCGATGTATTGTATACGGGCACATTATTAATAAAAAACTGCGTTTGGTCTGATGGGCTTCCCCTTACATTAAACCCTGAAGAGGCTTCACCGGCATTTTGTACACCGGGGAGCAAAAGGGCAACCTTTAAAAGATCGCTTTCACCGAGCACCTGAGGTATTTCTTTTACATCCCTTATAGTCAGTCGTTCAAGTCCCATATTGGTACTCCGCACATTGTGATATTTATCTGAAGTTACCACAACTTCATTCAGCGCCACTAATCTACGCTCAAGGGAGATATCGAACTGTCCGTCGGAACGGACATCAATGGAAAATTTTTTCTTTTTCCGGTCAATACTGGAGACCGTTAATACATGTTTCCCTTTCGGGACCGATATGGCATAATAACCATTGCCTGTTGTACCTGCTCCAATACCAAGTTCCTCAATATACACGTAACTTCCAACAACAGGTTCACCATCTTCGGCACTTTTCACAAATCCGTAAACACTACTTTTTTTACCATTTTTTGCTTCGCCATAACTGCCGATTACAATTGTACGGCTTGCATAATCTTTATTTGTCCGAAGAAAATCATCGCTACTATCGCTCGTTTCTTCAGGTTCTTTCTCTTTTTCCCGTTCAGATTTAAAAAATCCCGGAGCAAGTTCTGTATGTAGTGGGTTTTCTTTGATGAAAAAGTAGTTTCCTGTGCCATCATTTGCCACATAGATATCAAAATCATTAAACAACTCCTGCAGGAAAACCTCGAGCCTTGTACTATCCGACACCTTAACATACTCAATTACAGGAAGATCATCGCCGTAAAAGAAGCGCACATTATAATTTTCTGATATTTGATTAGAAAAATCGCTCCATGTTAAACCATCGTATTCCTGCGGTGAGACAATGATTTTCTGCTGGCCTGTTGCAGAAAGCCAACTAAAAAACACCAGAATTATAATCCCGGTCAAGGACACATAGCTTTTCTTAATCCAATTCATTGCAAAACTCAATTAATGTGCTTATTTGCGAGGTAGTCGCATTCTTATATTTCATGTTATTTCTTCTTAAAAAGCGACGAATTTCTCTTTTACTATCCGGAAAAGCCCTTAAAAACTGCCTCCTATTATTGGCCTTGAACGATTTTCCATTTCTGAACAAATATTTGTTTGTTTTTAATTCAGAATATTTTCCATAGGGATCAAGGGTTGAATACATACGGATATAATCTTTGTAATAAGCAATACAATACCTCATTTCTCCGCTTTCGATGAGTTCAACAAAACTTCTGTCAATATCTGAAAATCCCAGACGAAATACTGAAACAAGCATATGCCCGTTAACATCAACAGAATCTACAAGCTGATTATCAAGTATAATTGCTTTAGGAAGGGTTTGTTCTTGATAAAACTGTAAAACCAATTGATCTGAATAAAGGTTATACCGAATAAGTTCATTATAGAAAACTTCACCTTTAATATAGATATCTGCAGCAATCCAGTTTTCAGTAAACAGATATGGATAATTGTTTATGCGGGGATCATCCGGGAACAATTCTTTTCCATTCACAAGTATGTCGCTGGTCTTATACTGTTCTTTCACATAGTTATACAACGACTGCTCTTCACCTAAAGAATTTTGTGCATGAGCAGGAAAAACATATATGCAAATAATAAATATTTGCAGAAACCGGGTTTTAAAAAATCGGTGCATTTAGAACTGTAATTGTTTTCATTTGGAAAATAATAAGCTTAATATCAGTAACATAAAGCAACAACACTAATACTGGAAACCCAAATATAACAAAAATTATGATAAATAAAAGCTGTATTCATAAACGAACAATTTTTTGTATCATTTCTGTACACAAGCTATATCAATGCGGCCAAGGTCAGTGGAAACTATATAAAAGAATAAGCTTTAATGAAGGCCATAACCAGCCCCGAAACACCACTATTCTTTGACCTCAAGCATAATTCCGACACCACGCACAGACTGAATTGCGATGCGATTATCAGCAGCCATATATTTACGCAATCGCGTAATAAAAACATCCATACTTCGACCTAAAAAGAAATCATCTTCGCCCCAAACTGTTTTCAAAATATCAGACCGCTTGAGTACGGTATTTTTGTTATCTATCAACAGCTTTAGCAAGTCTGCTTCCCGGGCAGTAAGATCACGCTGCTGGTCACCATGCCTGAGTCTGTAGCGACTATAGTCGAAATAAAACTCACCAATTCTATAAACAGATTCTGCACCATTGCCAGCGCGTTTCAATATATTTTGGATACGCAAAAGCAGCTCCTCTGGCTCAAAAGGTTTTGTAATATAGTCATCTGCTCCCATTTTAAGCCCCTTGAGCACATCTGTTTTCATATTGCGGGCAGTTAAAAACAGAAAGGGTGTCGTATCTTGCTTATTCTTGATGTGTTCAGCCAAAGTAAAACCATCTACACCGGGCAACATCACATCCAGAATACACAAAGCATAGCTTTGTGAAAGTATGCGTTTCATGGCCTCATCACCCGAACGGCATAACTCCACGTCGAACTTGTTCATCTTAAGGTATTGGGTTAACACATTACCTAAATCATGGTCGTCTTCCACAAGCAATATACGTAGTAAGCTTTTCATTTAAAAAGGAATTAAAACTGTTACTTTGGTTCCCCGGCCCGGTTCTGAAATCAATTTTACTTTCCCACCGTGAGCCTTCACAATTTCTCTGACATGGAAAAGCCCTAACCCTGAACCTTTGACTTCATGCCTATTACCTTCAGGTACACGATAAAACTTATCGAACACATATTTCTGAAACCGGTCCGGAATACCCGGGCCTTCATCAGCGACTGTAAGGCTTAGCCAGCTACCCGACTTTGCCACATGCATAAATATTTGACTTTGCCCACCATATTTCCGGGCATTATCGAGCAAATTAAGTACTGCTGTTTCGAGCAAAAAACGATCAGCCCAAACATGGTCTACATCTTCTACCTTATAAAAACTAAGCTCAACCTCTCCGGACTGACGGGCAAACGTTTCAAGCAAACTCATACAAAATTCCTGCACAGGTATACGTTCCCGGGCTATGCCTTTTTCATAGAGGGTGGACAGCTCCATCACCTGATTTACTACGGACTCGAGACGTTTCACCTGACTCGTAATTAAGGAGCTGGTTGCATTTAGATTTTCAGGATCAATGGTTTTGGCTGCCACAGAAAGCGTGGTTAAAGGAGTCTTCAACTCATGCGTCATGTTGTTGATAAAATCTGTTTTCATCTGATCTACCAATTGTTGTTTACGTATGGTTTTTATGGTATAAGCCACAATTCCTGCGAATAAAAACAACATGATTAATGAAATGAGCAGCTGCAACCAAATTTGTTTAAGTAGAAAAAATGTAATATTTGGAAAATTCACATATACCGACACCTGCAGATTGATATTAAATCTGTTAAGCTTATAGAAAAAAGAATTATCGGGCTTGAGGAAACCCAGGTTTTTCATATCGCCTGAAAGCGTCAAGAAACTACCATTTTCATCAATATCGTACAATGTAATTACGGTGTCTGCCTGTCGTATAAAGAACTTATTCACAATAACAGACATGTTAAAATTGGTTTGAATACCATCTTTTTGCAACAACCTGGCAAAATTTTCTTCCACATTTTGATACTCCTTCGTGGCCTGTATAGTAAGGCTGTCGATCACCTGCCGGTTACTACCCACAATCGGTTCGGCGGCCCCGAGCATTTGGTTTATGGAATCGGCCAGCGGGCCAAGTTCCTGCCCATCCATACCACTTTGAAAAAATGCAGTACTGAGGTAATACTGCTTTGTAAATTTAAACTGCCGTTCTGCCGATTGGTAAGCATTCCATACCATAAAAACAGATAATACCAAAAACAATATGGCACCTGTAAGAAGCAGGTATAAACTGATTTTACTTTTTCTGTCCATGACACAAAAATACACTTACTTCACTAAAAAAGAAACCATTAACCCAGCATTAACCCAGTATTAACCGAAGATCTCATATACCCTGCATAATTTAGCACTGAATTTTAAAGCCAAAAATTATGAAACCTATTACCTTAACAATTTCAATCTTGCTCCTGGCATCGATTACAATGCTACCTGCACAACAAAAAACAATAGATCATGATCGTGCCGCAAAATATTTCAAACAGTTTGATCAATTGCGGGAAAGTGACAACGGAGCACTTTGGGGACAGAAATTGCCACACAAAATGCTTTTCATAAATCCGCAAAACTATGAATTTGTAGCCAACGAACCTTTGCAAGCCTACGGAGCTAAAAAGGATGGAAAATTATTCCGGGGCCAATACCCACAAAATAAGGCAATTGCCAACACATCGGTTTTGATAGACAGCACGCCCTGGACAATGGTCATGTGGCCATTGAGTGAGAAAAGCGATGAAGCCCTGGAACTCATGGCACATGAATCGTTTCACAACCTGCAGAACTTATTGGGTATAAAAATAAGCGTAATGGCAATTCCACATATGGATAAAAAAGATGCACGAATGCTTTTCCGCCTTGAGATGAATGCCTTGTACGAAGCTCTGTACAGCAATAACCAGGAAGCAGTGAAACATGCTTTATATTTCCGAAAAATGCGCTTTGATCAATATCCTGGGACGAAAAACGAAGAAATACTACTGGAGACACAGGAAGGGCTGGCCCAATACACCGGATTTAAACTGGGATACAATGCACAAAGGCTAAAAATGCGACTACAGGAAAACATCAGAAATATGTCTAAAAAGTCATCCCTTTCGCGGGCCACAGCCTACACCTCCGGACCATTATACGGTTTACTATTGGATGCTTCAGGGAAACCCTGGAAAAACGGAACAATGCAAAACTTCAATGCATTTGAACTAACGCTGCAACATTTTGATATTGACCCGCAAAGTCTGAGTAAATTACAATACGATGAAATAAAGCAGCACTACAACTTCGATAAAATTGAATCTGAAGAAAATTTGCGGTGGAAGAAACGCCAGAAAAAAATCGAACAATACACTAATAAATTGCTGGAAGACCAACCCCTGATAATTGAATTAGTCGACAAGCAGATTGGGTTCAATCCCAACAGCATTATTCCATTGGAACCTAATGGAAATGTATATGAATATTTTGTACTCAGGGATTGGTTTGGTGTACTTACAGCTAAAAAAGGAGCGCTAATGAGCAATGACTGGAACCGTGTAAACATCTCAAAACCAACTAAAATAAACCAGGACACGATAGAAGGAGATGGATGGGTCATTAAATTAAAAGAAGAGTGT
>NZ_DATFKB010000098.1:0-11753 GCF_035268865.1 Salinivirga sp.
AGTTTTTTGTTTTGTTTGCTGTTTCTTTTTTCTTTTATTATTGCCATCATCAAATTTGAAGAATGAAACTACATCACGCATATTGTCTGCCTGGCTGTTGAGTTCCTCAGCACTTGTTGCCAGCTCTTCACTTGCGGCAGCATTCTGTTGTGTTACCTGGTTGAGTTGCTGTAAAGCATTGTTAATTTGATCGGCGCCTGAATTCTGCTCATTACTGGCTGCAGTAATCTCATGCACCAACTGAGTTGTTTTTTCCACATTAGGCATGAGTTGTTGCATTTGTTCTCCTGACTCTTGAGTAAGTTTAACCGAGTTCTTAGCGGCTTCTATAATTTCATCGGCTGATTTCTGACTGCGTTCTGCCAATTTTCTTACCTCTGCAGCAACTACTGCAAATCCTTTTCCATGTTCTCCTGCACGGGCTGCTTCAACCGCTGCATTTAGTGCTAGAATGTTTGTCTGGCGGGCAATTTCATTGATTATAGTAATTTTTTCAGAGATTGACTTTACAGCTTCCTCTGATTGAGTTGCTTTTGTACTTACTTCCTGGATACCTTTATTGGCCATTGATGATATTTTCTCTGTTTCATTGGCGTTATTGGTGTTTTGTTGAATATTTGACGAAATTTCTTCCATGGTTGAAGATACTTCTTCGGCACTCGATGCCTGCTCGCTGGCTCCTTGTGAGAGTTCTTGTGAGCTGCTGCTGATTTGGTGACTTGCCGAAGCCACATTTTCGGTCTCGTTGGTTATATCGGTTACAATTTCACGCAGCTTGCCTGCCATTGTGTTTAATGCATTGGCCAGTCTTCCTATCTCGTCTTTTTGGTCAATGTCGACCCGTACATCCAGGTTTCCACGGGATATTTCTTCGGCAAGTTGAACACCTTTATTCAGTCCGCGTGAAATGGCCCTGCTGATGGATGAGTTGATTAAAATGAAGATCCCTATTGCCAAAAGTATGGCCACTATAAGGGCGTTCCGGGTGCTGTTTACAATACCCATCAATTCATCTTCGTAAATTGATACTGCAACATATGAGTTAATGGCATCCACATTTTCAAAATACAATATCTTGTTACGTCCTTCGTATTCGTAAGTAAGTTTTCCTTCTTCTTTACCTGTGGCTTTTATTTTGTCTATTGTTGTAGAGCTGCCTCCTTCATTTGATGGATGTATGATAAGTGTACCTTCATCGTCAACAAGGAAAGGGTATCCTGATTCAAAATAGGTTTTTGCATAAAAGATATTCTTTATGCTTTCGATATCTTTTTCTCTTACACCTACGTACAGAATACCTTTTATTTCTCCATTGATGCGAATTGGTTCGTATGCTGTAAGGTACCAATCACTTACAACAAAGGCTCTGCCTCTGAAGGTGCCGCCTTGCATTACTGTTTGTGCTACCGGTGAACTATTTGGTATGAATGTTCCTACAGCTCTTTCTCCGCTCTTTTTTCTCACATTAGTTGCAATTCTGAGAAAACCCTGGTCTATTTTTTGGAATATGGTGGCAGTGGAATTTGTCAGCGATTCTAGTTTATCTACAACCTTTGTGTTGTTTTGTAGTGTTTGTCCACCTAAAGTCCATTCATTTACTTTTAGGCTTGTGCTGATTTTGGTTTCCTGGTTTACTGCCTGGAATGGGATTTTCGATTCTTCATTGACTTCAATTTCTCCCAAACTATAGAAATATTGGTGCGCTACTTTCAGGTCTGTATTCACTTTTTCCTGGTTTTGTGTAATCTGGTTCTCAATGAGTCTGGTCAGATCTTCCGCCTGTTCATACATGCGCGTGTCAGTATCTTCTATAATTTTTGCACGCTGAGTGTTCATCATATATAGGCCCAGTGCAATTACAATTATACCAATTGTGAGACTAAGGATAATATTTAGTCTGGCTCCAATTTTAATGTCGTTGATTTTTTTCATATCTATTGGCTTTTAGTTTTTCTAACAAATCCAATAGATATGCCAATGTGCGTAAGGTGTTGTTTATTATGTTTTTGAGTGGTTGTATGTTTGGCCTGGGATGCCTGAAATATACGATATTTCGTATTATATACGATATTTCGTATATTATTTGGGCTTGGTAATGTTTAATTTTTTCATTCGTGATTCCAGCGTTGTCGGTTTTATATCCAGCAATCTGGCAGCGCCGTTTTCGCCTCGTATTTTCCAGTTTGTACTTTTTAATATTTTGAGTATATGCTTTTTTTCCTGCTCGTGTAGTGCTGTGGGTTCATTTTCTGCATTTTGGGGTTTTGGTACCTGAAACCAATCATCGATTACAAGCTTATTTCCGGGGCTTAAAACATGTGCTCTTTCTATTATGTTCTGCAATTCGCGGATATTTCCCGGCCATTGGTAGGCCTGAAGTTTCTTTAGCGCTTTTTGCGGCACTGTGTCGATTGCTTTATGACTGGTTTTATTGAGTTTTTCAATAAAATGCCCGACTAACAATGGAATGTCTTCAAGATGGTCTCTGAGCGGCGGGAGTTTTATCGGAATAATATTGATTCTATAATAAAGATCGCTTCTGAATTCGCCTTGCTGCACCGCTTTTTCTAGATTCCGATTTGTAGCTGCGATGAGCCTGAAATTGGTTTTAATTGTTCTTGTTCCACCTACTCTTTCAAACTCATTTTCTTGTAAAACTCTAAGCAATTTTGTCTGAATAGCCGGGGGGAGTTCTCCAATTTCATCTAAAAAGAGGGTGCCTTTATGGGCAAGTTCAAATTTACCATATTTTAGTTTATCGGCTCCTGTAAAGGCTCCTTTTTCATGTCCGAATAGTTCACTCTCAACAAGGTTTTCAGGAATAGCTGCGCAGTTAACTTTTATCATCAATTGTCGGGCTCTTGTGCTCTCTTCATGAATAATTTGGGCCATAAGTTCTTTCCCTGTTCCTGTTTCGCCTAAAAGCAGTACGGTTGAGTCTGTTTTTGCTACCTGCAGTGCTTGACTTATGGTTTTTTGAAATTCCCGGTTTTGGGTTACAATGTATTTGTTGTTGGTCTCTTCATTAGTTATTAATTGTTTTAGCTGTGTATTTTCTTCTTCTACCTGTTTTTTAAGAGAAAGAATGAAGTTATATGAATTAACAAGTTTTTTGTTTTTCGCTTTCAGATCGTTAATCAGGTTTTCATTATTCTTTTTTAGGGTGGAATTTTCTATGGCGTTATTTATGGATTGTTTTATATCGTTTAAATTCCATGGTTTTAAGATGTATCGATAAATACCACCCTGGTTTACCGCTTGCATTACCGTGTTTGAGTCATCAAAAGCAGTTACAATTATGATACTGAGCCAGGGATGCTTTTGCTTTACTTTTTGGGCCAATTCAAGACCTGTCATTTCAGGCATCCGCTGATCTGTAAGCAAAACGTCAATATCTCCGCGATCGATGATAGTCAAAGCTTCTTGTGGAGATGTTGTAATCTCGACATCATACCAGTTATTGAGCGCAAGTTCAAACGTCAATAAATTGTTTTGTTCATCATCTACGTATAAAATCTTATGTTTCATACTATTCAATAGGTAAAACAATTGTGAAAACAGAGCCTTTACCCGGCTCTGAATCTATATGAATTTTTCCATTATGATCTTCAATTATTGTATGTACAATCGACATCCCAATGCCTGTGCCTTCCCCTGGTTTTTTTGTTGTAAAAAACGGGTCGAAAAGCTTTTCCTGGGTCGTTTTGTCCATACCTATACCATCATCCTGAACTATTATTTTAAATTCATTTTTTTGATCATTTCTGCGGGTTCTGATTTCAATATTTCCTGTATCGGTAATAGCCTGAATAGCATTCATTATTATATTCAGAATGACCTGACCCATTTTTCCGGGGAACCCGTTAATAGTATTATTTTCTGCGAGTTTCTTGCTGATTTCAACGTTGTATTTAAATTTATTTTGCAGAATTATCAGCGAGGAATTAATGGTTTCTTCAATATCGACAGGGCTTTTATCCTCATTATCCATTCGTGAGAATGTTCTTAAGCCATTTACAATATTTGTTATTCGATTCACACCTGTTTTTATGGCTTTAACCAACTCTGTTGTTTTTACTGAGTACCTGTTAATATTAAGGTTGTTTGCCGGCTCTTTATTTGTTTTTATTATTTCTTTGAGTTCCGTTATTAAATCAGACAACATGATTTCGAGACCCATAATTCCGCTATGAATAAAATTTACGGGGTTGTTTATTTCATGCGCTATTCCAGCAGTTAAAATACCTATGGAGGCCATTTTTTCTGTGTGTATAAGTTGGTTTTGAGTGCTTTGTAGTTTGCTTAAGGCATTTTTTAATTCATCCCGCTGGAACTCAAGTTTTTCATTTGAGTCGGTTAGTTGCTCGTTAAGTGCCTGAATTTCCTCTGTCCTTTGTTCTACGAGTGATTCGAGGTTGTGCTTGTGGGATTCAAGCTCTTTATGCATTTGCTTTAATTCTGTGATATCTAAAGAAAAGGCAATGTGTCCTTTTATTTCAGCATTTTCGTAATAGGGGGCTAAAACACGTTTAAAATTTTTGCTTTTGTTTTCGAAACTAAACTCACCTTCAGATTCTACCACTTCTCCCTTATTTACCTGTTTTAGTATTTCATCATAACTTTTTTTGTCTATGGCAGTCGGAAAATCCCTGGCATTTTTGCCTATATAATCACCCCATTTATTTTTTGAAAATCCGCTTTGAGCCAGGATGTTTTTTTCTTTATCGAGTACCCAGAGCTCAAGCGGAATAGAGTTGAATATGGAGTTTAGCAGAGCTTCTCTTTTAACAATTGTTTGCATTGCGCGCTTTTGCACTGTAATATCCCTGAGATTTGCCTGCATCACAAAATCGTGGTTTTGATCATAAAACGCTATAGCCCTAATTTCTCCTGTTTTTAATTCCCCCTTTTTGTGTGTCCATTGTATCTCAATTGGTTCAACAGGTTCATTATTAAGTAATGAACTAAAAAGTGCGTATGAGCTCTTTTTGCTTTCTTCTGTTAGTCCGGTGAAAACCTCGTAATGATTGTTAAGGTATTTTTCTTTGGTGTAACCGGTGAGCTCGCAAAATGAATTGTTTACATCCAGAATAATTCCTTCTTTACTTACTGTAATTATTCCATCGGGAGCCGTTTCAACAATTTTTCTGTATTTATGTTCGCTTTCACGTATTTTTTGCTCTGCTTTTTTTCGTTCTGTAATATCTCGGACAATCGCTTGAGTCAATTTTTTTTCAGGATCAAGAAGGCTGAGCGTAATTTCTGCGAAAAATGTTTCTCCATTGACTTTTTTTAACTCCCATTCAAAAAACTGGGGTTCACCGTTAAGTGTTTTTTCTATTAACCGGGTAGCTTTATTTAGACTATTCTGATTATCAGGTTGTTTTGCCGGGTGCAGTGTATTAAAGTCAGGTATGCTTTTACATTCAATATTCCCACAAAATAAATCATGTGCTTTATTGTTCCACTCTATTATGTCCGGGTGCTTAATAATTAGTATCGCATCAGTAGAATATTCGAAGAGGGTTTTATACTTTTTTTCCTGTTCTTTTCTTTTTGCCTCGATACGAACTTTTTCAGTGATATCTTCAATAATGCCAATATTATTGATCTGTTTCATCTGTTCGTTGTAATGATGCCTGATAGACATCCTTACATCGATAAGGTTACCATTTTTTTGTTTAAACCGAACCTCAAATACCGATAACTTATCTTCTTCTGCAATTGATTCCAGTATTTCATTCCTCAGGCCCGCAAACTCGTATAAGTCGTATTCCAATTGCTGAATGTGCTGAAAAACGTCTTGCTTTGATTCATAGCCCAGAATTCTTACAAATTCAGTATTAAGATCAACAAATTTTCCGTCAATTGTTGTCTCGAAGATCCCTATCGGAGCATTTTCGAATAATTGTTCTATGTTTTTAAATTCGTTCATCTGTGTGTTATTCCATTTGCCCCTGATTGATGAGATGTTTATAGTTATTTTCTATTGCGCACCAGCTGGCTTTTATTTCTTTTGGTAAGTTTTTATTAAACGTTGATTATTATATACCTCTGCAGAGTTCTGATTTTTAAGTGATATTTTATAACCCGTGTACTTATTGTTGTATATGAGAACTGCATTTTCCGTGAAAATCATTTGGTACAGTAGCTTTTCTTTTCCCCAACCAAGTTTGAGTATCTCAATGGCATTTTTTCGATGCCTGATTGTAAGGTCATTTTTAAGTACTAAAGCATGGTCTTTTTTTATATAATCATCCCGGTTCAATAAATTTTTGATATAGTAACCTTTAGCTGTTTTTTGTATGTCTTCTCCAGCCAGGGCACGCTTATATTCATAGTCGCCATTAGTATTTAATAACAGCTTTTGGTTCGAAAGTTTTCCTTTAATAAGTTCAGTAACCGAATCGGTTTGATGAATATTATAGTGCGCAGAGAATCCTATCCCTTTTTTTATTCTAACGGTAAATGAGTTGTTATCGCGTTTGAGTGCTGTAACGCGGTTAAAAAGGGTAGTATGATCTTTCTTGGTAATGTGAAATGGTTGATCATTTTTTATCCCCATAATTTTAGGAATTAGCAGGCATAAATTGCCGTTTAAATCGTAAAAAAGTCCGTTGCCTAGATAAAAGCCTGCATCATGGTATGGCATCTCTTCGCTTCCTTCACCTTCGGTGCTGCGATCGCGATCTGTTTTGTTCCGAACAATATCAATCCTTTGCCCGTAAATATCGAGCATTGGTGTAAGCTCCAGTGAGTCAGGCTGTACTCTGTTTGCCTGATTTATTTCGCTTTGATTAAGTGTAGCACAGCCTGTAAGGCCAACTATAAAAATAAATAACCATGAAATGTTAGATAACCTCATAAACCTTTCTGCATATATTCTTAGCTCCCGAAGTTAACTTTTGATCCTTGATAAGAAAATTTTTTCGGTTAAAATTCGCTTGTCATGAGAAATAATGGTTTCATTTCAAAGCTTTTATAATACGGACGTAATCTTTCAATATTATAGTGTTTATCTACGTTAACTTTTTTAGTGTTACTTGTAACTACTTCGATGGGTAAATTGTCATAACGGCCATTCTGGAGCACCACCAGCCTGCCATGTACTCCCTGCAAAATTAAATCCAGCGCAAGGTTGCCATAGGCCATTGGAACAATAGAGTCAATAGAGTCCGGATCGCCACCACGTACGAGGTATCCGAGTTTTTGATTTATCACATTTACTTTACGGCCTTTATTAAACTTTGGTGAAATTTCTTTTACCCTTTGAGATACGAGGTCTCCAATTCCGCCAAGTTTAGCATGGCCGTACATATCTTTTTGGCTATTTTCAAATACCATTTCGCCGCCTTTAAACATAGCACCTTCAGAAACTAAAACTACTGAATAATTGCTGGGGTTCTTTTTACGGTCTTCTGTAAGTAACTCAGTAAGATGTTCAATATCGAATTTATGTTCCGGAATGACGCATCTGTTGGCAGCACCTGCCATGGTTGGCAACATTGCAGTAAAACCTGCATAACGACCAAATACCTCCAAAACGAGAAACCGTTCATGTGATCCGGCTGATGTGCGCAAAATATTCGTCATCATAATGGTTCTGGTAATACAAGTGCTAAAACCAATACAATAATCGGTTCCCGGAACATCGTTGTCCATTGTTTTAGGTATAGCCACTACATTCACACCTTCCTGGTATAGGCGAACACCGTAGCTAATTGTGTCGTCTCCGCCAATAGGGATGAGGTAATCTATTCCGAGGTATTCAAGGTTTTTAAGTACTTCCGGAGTAAGGTCATTCACTTCATCGGTGTATTGTTCTTTGAGGTGGTCAGGCACACGTTCTTTTGGTATGTGACTTGGACGTGTCCTGGTACTGTGCAAAAAGGTACCACCGGTTCGCCCGGCTTTGTTTACTATGTCTTCGTTAAGTTCAATGTAGTGCTCTCCTTCGTCCACTTTTGGTTTGCGTTGCATATCTACAACTCCGCCCCAGCCTTTCCTTAAACCAATTACTTTGTAGCCTTCGCGCAAAGCTCTTATTGTTACCGCCCTGATAGCCGGGTTTAATCCTGGAACATCTCCGCCGCCGGTTAAAATACCAATGACGCCTTTAATTTTGTTTACTTTGGCCATAATTTATGCAGTTTTAATGAAATATCTATCTGCAATTTAGCTTTTTTCAACGAAAGATAAAAGCCTTTTAAGTATTGGTGAGCTTAAAATCCGCTAAAAATAAAACCGGATTAATCTTTTTTATGCGACACGGATATAAAAACATGAGTAAAGTCTTTATTCAGAAAAACAATAGATATTATCTTTGAAAATATAAATCACTCATTAAATGGAGTTGCCAGCCCGCGAAATCCTATCATTGTTCTTGCCAGGTGAAAAGTATCCGGGTATAGAGCCGCTTGGTAATGGCCATATCAACGATACTTTTCTTGTTAGGTCATCTGACGGCTGTAAGTATGTGCTGCAGCGACTTAACCAGAAGGTTTTTAAAGATACAAACGCTGTAATGTATAATTATAAACTGCTTGTGAATAATTTTTTGAATAATGCAGGCGTGTGTCTGCCTGGTTTTTATGAGTCTGTGAATAATAATTTGCTGGAATTCGATAAGCATGGAAATCCATGGAGGCTTATTGAATTTGTTGAGTTTGCTTATAGTCTGGACCATATTGTGAATAAAGAACAGGCATATCAGGCGGGTCTTGGATATGGTGCTTTTCTGAAGGGGTGCGTTAAGTGTCCGGTTGGTAAATTTCAGGAAGTTATTCCGGAATTTCATAATCTGAAGTGGCGCATGCAACAGCTCGATTTGGCCGCTGAGCAGGATACCGCGAAGCGCTTGAGTGCAGTTACTGATCTGGTGAGCTTTTATAGAAATCAATATGCACGGCTTAATGGCTTAATTGCAGTATTAAATTCCGGTGAAATTCCTGTAAGGATTGTCCACAACGATACAAAAATTAATAATTTAATGTATCGGGGCGAACAGGTAAGGGCAGTAGTAGATCTTGATACAGTAGGGCCCGGAAGTGTTATATTCGATTTTGGTGATGCCATTCGCACAATTGCCAACAGCTCAGATGAGGATGAGCAGGAATTAGGTAATGTAGCATTTAATATGGATTTCTTTAAGGCATTTGCTCAGGGTTATCTTTCTCAAACAAAAGATATGCTTTCAGACACAGAAAAGTTTCATTTTTGGCAGGCACCTTTATACATGACACTAATTATGGGCGTGCGGTTTTTAACCGATTATTTAAACGGTGATATTTATTATAAAACGGAGTATGAAGGTCATAATTTGGTTAGAACAAAGGTTCAGAGCAAACTAATAGCTTCAATGGAATCTAATTATCATCCAATTAAAACAATAATTGAACAAATGTTAACTGACAATCAATAATTTATTCTTATGAAAAATCAATATTTCATTTCAGGGGCTGCATTGTTCGCATTGATCCTGGTTTTACTTACAGGATGCAAAAACACCAATGAAGAATCGGCTGATACAAATTTTAAAGCTATTGAGGCTTTTAATGAACCTGCAAGGCCAGATGGGCAAAAAGATGTAATTGAACTGCGAGCCGATCCGATTGATACCGTAAGAATGGCCATTATTGGCCTGGGTATGCGCGGATCGCAGGCTGTAAAACGCTATAATTATATTGAAGGCGCAAAGATTGTTGCGATTGCCGATGTTGTACCTGAATATGTGCAAAGAGCTCAGGAAATGTTAACCACTGCAGGCAACCCTGCCGCAGATGAATATACAGGTGCAGAGGATTGGAAAAAAATATGTGAGCGTGATGATATTGATTTGGTATATGTGTGTACACACTGGGACTTACATACGCCCATTGCGGTTTATGCCATGGAACATGGTAAACATGTGGCTGTTGAGGTGCCTGCAGCCTTAACAATAGAAGAATGCTGGCAATTGGTAAATACCGCAGAGCGCACACGAAAGCACTGCATGCAGCTCGAAAATTGTAATTATGATTTTTTCGAAATGGCTACTTTGAATATGGCTCAGCAAGGTGTTTTTGGAGAAATTGTACATGCTGAGGGTGCCTATATTCATGATCTCAGATGGTTAAACTTTAAGGAAAAAGATGGTTATTGGGATATGTGGAGACTTAAGCATCTTGAAAAAGAAGATGGCAATACTTATCCAACCCATGGATTGGGCCCCATTGCTCATATTTTAAATATTCACCGTGGCGACCGAATGAACTATTTAGTATCAATTTCATCTGGCCAGTTCGGCATGTCAGCTTATGCAAAAGACAAGTTTGGTGATACCTCTCGATACGCCCGGGTAGAATATGCAAAGGGCGATATGAATACTTCTATTATCAAAACTGTAAAAGGTAAGACGATGCTTATACAGCATGATGTGACAAGCCCCCGGCCTTATAGCCGTATACACCTGGTGAGCGGCACTAAAGGATTTGCTCGTAAATGGCCTGAAAAAGGAATCGCCCTGGAGCCGAATGCGCACCATTTTCTGCACGAGGATGAAATGCAGGAAATGCTCGAAAAATATGAACATCCAATTGTAAAAGAGGTTGGAGAAAAGGCCAAAGAGGTTGGAGGACATGGTGGTATGGACTTTATTATGGATTACCGGTTGATCTATTGCCTGAGAAATGGATTACCCCTTGACCAGGATGTATATGATGCCGCTGAATGGTCTGCAATTATTCAACTGTCTAGAATTTCAAATAAAAATCAGGGTATGCCGGTAAAAGTACCCGACTTTACGCGGGGCGCCTGGAATAAAGTTAATCAGGTGAAGTATTACACCAAATAGATTTTTAAACCATACAATATTTTTTATGCCTGAAGTTTCTGTTGTGCTTCCGTTTTATAATGCTGAAGATACCCTCAGCGGCGCCATGGAGAGTATCTCGAACCAGACGCTACAAAATTTTGAGTGCATACTGGTAAATAATAACGCTACAGATCGTAGTTTGAGGTATGCAGAACTTCATGCGGCTAAAGATAACAGATTCAGAATATATCATGAAGCCAGGCAGGGAGTGACTTACGCTACCAATACCGGTAGCAGCTATGCTAAAAGTCCGTATGTGGCCAGAATGGATGCAGATGACATTGCATTACCAACAAAACTGGAAAAACAATTAGACTTTTTAGAGCAAAATCACGATTACGGAGCTGTTGGTTCACTCGTTAAATTTGGAGGAGATGCCCAGGAGGCTGCAGGTATTAAGCGATTTGTAGATTGGAATAATTCATTGGTGAGTTATGAAGATATTTTAGCCAACAGGTTCGTTGAATCGCCTATTGTAAACCCAACGGCTATGTGGCGTAAGTGTGTCGAACAAGAAATGGGGAGCTTTAGAGATGGAAATTTTCCTGAAGATTATGAATTATGGCTCAGATGGCTGGAAAATGGTGTGAAAATTGCTAAATTACCTGAGGCGCTTTTGCTATGGAATGACCCGCCCGGTAGATTAACACGCAATGATGAGCGGTACAGTTTTGATGCATTTTACAGGATTAAGGCGTACTATCTTAGCTTGTGGCTAAAAAGGCATAATGCCCTGGATCCCTACGTATATATCTGGGGAGCAAGCAGGCGGATTCGAAAACGCGCTCAAATGCTGCAAGCGTATAAAATTCAGATCAAAGGGTATATTGATATAAACTTACGACGGAAAATAGATGAAAAATTGATTCACTATTATGATTTGCCCAGTCCTGATGAAGCT
>NZ_DATFKB010000099.1:0-7397 GCF_035268865.1 Salinivirga sp.
GCTTGATTTGTTGAGTGCTGAGCAATAAAAAAAGGAGTGTAAATTTCGTGCTTCTTGCTCAAAACTCTCGCTCGCAACTCGCACTCCAAACTCACACTCCAAACTCACACTCCAAACTCACACTCCAAACTCGCACTCCAAACTGCATATAGAACGCGGATAAGACAGATTAATCCATCTTAAATATTGGTTTTATCACTCATTTATTCGGCTACGATGATCAATTTTTATTACCAAAAAACGATATCGTCGACAAACGGATATTCACAGATAAGAGCCAAAAACGGTATCAGCTTTAATCTGTTTATCCACGATACTTCAATCGTCCCTACAAAAGAGCTTAAAGCCGCTCGATTATTCTGTTTTTTTTACTAATGGCAGTATTTAACAGTTTAATCCGTGTTCGAATTGCTATGTTTTGGTTATTTCCCGGGTTGTCCTTGATTTGTTGAGTGCTGAGCAATAAAAAAAGGAGTGTAAATTTCGTGCTTCTTGCTCAAAACTCTCGCTCGCAACTCGCACTCCAAACTCACTCTCCAAACTCGCACTCCAAACTGCATATAGAACGCGGATAAGACAGATTAATTCATCTTAAATGTTGGTGGTTTTATCACTCATTTATTTCGCTACGATGATCAAATTTTATTACCAAAAAACGATATCGTCGATAAACGGATTTTCACAGATAAGAGTCAAAAACGGTATCAGCTTTAATCTGTTTATCCACGATACTTCAATCGTCCCTACAAAAGAGCTTAAAGCCGCTCGATTATTCTGTTTTCTTGACTAATGGAAAAATTTAACAGTTTAATCCGTGTTCTAATGGCTATGCTTGGGATATTTTCCGGCTTGTGCTTGATTTGTTGAGTGCTGAGCAATAAAAAAAGGAGTGTAAATTTTGTGCTTCTTGCTCAAAACTCACACTCCAAACTGTTTTGTGACTCGGCTGGGTCTCGAACCCAGGACCCCATCCTTAAAAGGGATGTGCTCTACCAACTGAGCTACCGAGTCATTCCTTTCTCAAAGGCGGTTGCAAAAGTAGGCTATTTTATTATGTTTCCAAAATTTTATTTTAGTTTTTTTTGTTCTTAAAATCCCGATTTGTCTCAAAATATTGATTTGCAATGAGGTCGGATAGTAAAAAATTTATAAAACATTTTTAATGGCTGCCAATTGTTTAAGCATTTTTTCAACCTGGTCGAGTTGCAGCATATTCGCTCCATCGCTTTTGGCTTCTGCCGGGTTCGGATGTGTTTCCATAAAAATCCCATTGGTTCCTGCTGCTATAGCGGCCCTTGCAATGGTGGAAATCATGGCAGGTTCGCCTCCTGTTACACCTGAAGTAGTATTGGGTTGTTGCAGGGAATGTGTTACATCAACCACAACAGGGAAACCAAGCGCCTGCATTTTTGGTATACTGCGCATATCAACAACCAGGTCACTATAACCTAACATGGTACCCCGTTCGGTGAGCATAACTCTTGAATTACCGGAATCTACAACCTTTTGAACTGCAAATTTCATGGATTCAGGCGATAAAAACTGACCTTTTTTAATGTTTATCACACGGTTGGTTTCAGCGGCAGCTATCAATATGTCAGTTTGCCGGCACAAAAATGCCGGTATTTGCAATATATCTGCCACGTCTGCAGCCATTGCTGCTTCCTCAGGCAAGTGAATGTCGGTTATGATCGGTAGTTCAAATTCCTTTTTCACTTTTTCAAGTATTTTTAGGGCTTCCTGGTCGCCAATACCCATAAAACTATCTATGCGAGAGCGGTTTGCTTTGCGATAGGACGATTTAAATACAAAAGGTATTTTGAATTTATGCGTTAACGTTTTGAGTGTTTCCGCTGTTTTTAGAGTAATAGATTCATTTTCGACTACACAGGGTCCGGCCAATAAAAAAAACTGACCACTGTCAAGGTCCTGAATGTTGGAAATAGTATTTAGCATTTCTATAATTATTAAACGATGAGTTTAAAACAATTCTCAATGGATTTTCCATCCATATCTTCCTTGATTATGTATGTTCGTGCTCCGGCTTCGAGCATTTCCTGAATATATTCCATCTCCTGGTGAAATGAAACAGCAACTACGATCACAAACCGGTTTTTGTCAACTATTTTGCGTGTAGCTTCAATACCGTTCATAACCGGCATGTCGGCATCCATAAAAATGATGTCAAAATTCTCATTTTTGGTGATTTCAACAGCTTTTTCTCCATTGCTAACCGAACGGATAAATTGTATTTTTTCTTTGTAAAGCTCTTTTAATAAGTATGATAGGGCTTTTGTAAAATGGTGATTGTCGTCTGCTATAAGTATTTTATACACGATTAAATGTGTTTTTATTTTATAGTACGAAAATAACCAATTGGTACTAAAAAAACGAATTTTTGACTACATTTGACTTTTGTCTATGGAATCATTGGGACGACATATTTTAGTGGAATTTACCGGCTGTGATCCGGATGTGATGGATGATGTGCAGGTCATTGAGGAGCAGATGGTTGAAGCTGCAGAACATTCCGGTGCAACCATAATTAATTCCACATTTCATCATTTTTCACCGCTTGGTGTTTCCGGAGTAATTGTAATACAGGAGAGTCACCTTGCAATACATACCTGGCCCGAATATAAATATGCTGCGGTTGATTTGTTTACCTGTGGCGATACTGTTGAGCCCTGGGTAGCTTTTGAACATTTGAAAAAAGCCTTCAAGGCCCGCAATTATTCAGCACTTGAAATGAGGCGGGGTACCATTCGATTATTGGATTCAGCGCTTAAACTAAAAGATGCAAGACTTGACACGGAAGAGAAAGTAACCCCTCGATTTAAACGTAATATTTGGTTTACCGATCGTGATAATTACCAGGCATTGTCATTGCGCTATACCGGAAATGTACTTTTCGACGAACGATCAGCATACAATAGAATAAGGGTTATCGAGACCTATGCTTATGGAAAAGCATTAACGTCAGGTAACAGGTTAATTTGTACTGAAAAAGACGAATATCATTACCACGAAATGATTGCACATCCGGTAATGATGGCGTGCCAAAACATTGAACGTGTGCTGATTTTGGGTGGTGGTGACGGTGGCTCTGCACGTGAAGTATTGAAGCATGGAGGTGTAAAACATGTCGATCTTGTCGAGATTGATGAAAAGGTGGTGGAAGCCTCGAAAAATTACTTGCCTTTTCTTTCCAAAGCTTACGACGATGAACGGCTCAATTTAATAATAGGAGATGCACTGGAGTTTGTCGAAAACAATGGCGATGTGCCCTATGACCTAATTATTATTGATGGACCACACAGTTCGGGGAAACCATCAAAATTATATACCCCGGCATTTTTTGACAGGTGCCGGCAATTACTTTCTTCAGAAGGAGCTATTGTTGTACAGGGCGAATCCCCTAAATTTAATGAAAAGGCATTCAAACAAATCGATCAGAATCTGAAACAGGTCTTTGGTATTGAGCATAAGTTTAATATGCTGTTTAATGTACCTACTTTTCCTTCGGGTATCTGGTCATTTCAGGTAGTAATGCAAAGTGGAAAAGATCCGCGCGATGTGGATCAGGCCGCCGTAAAACTTTTTGTAAGTCAAAAACGCACCCGTTATTATAATTATGCAACCCATATGGCAGCCTTTGCCATGCCTGAGTATGTAAAGAAAATGCTAAACTAGCAGCTACTGCCGGCCATTTCGATTCCCTGCAATTCATCGCACATCCCACTCAATGGCCTGAGGAAGGTCAAAGTGTATTATCAATCATCTAAGATCTAATATCTACTACCGGCCATTTCGATTCCCTGCAATCCATCGCACATCCCACTCAATGGCCTGAGGAAGATCAAAATGTGTTATCAATCATCTAAGATCTAATATCAAGATCACTGATCCACTAAAACAAATAATTCAACCCAATATAAATCCCAAGACCACCATCTTGCGGGTCAAGGCTGTGTGCTACATCAAAAGCTATGACAAAATTCTGGTTCATGGCCAGTCTGAAGCCGGCACCCACACCAAAATGTGGTTTTTCACCTTTATCAAAAAATTCATCTGCATTAAAATCAGGTAAATCCGCCTCTGCTGCTTCGATGACAGCTTCTTCATCGAACTCTATCGGTTCAGTCACAATTCCGGCATCGGCAAAAACATTGGTGCCCAGATAGAAATTTTGTTTAAACAGGTGGAATCGCCATAATTTATAACGCAACTCAAGGTTTCCAAAGGCAATACCTCTTCCAACCACACGATTGCGCAACACACCGCGTACGGTTTTTGCACCACCCAGCCCTTCGCTGTTGGCACCTTTTAAAAACGATGTGCTGATTAATGGGTAAAGATAAAAAGGACAATCGCCAATAGTCGTTTGATATAGAACACGATAGGCCAACGACAGATCTTCGGGGATTAGCGTAAAATATTGTCTGTGGGTGAGTGAAATTTTTGCATGCCCAAAATTATTGTTTCCGGCAAATTCGGGTGCAGCCTGCACCACAAACTCTGACCACATTCCCTGCATTGGGTTTGGTTCGTTATCCCGTGTATCGTATACGAGTCCGGCTTTAAAATAATGGTGCGTGCCGCCATCTTTTTCAGCTTCATCAATCAGGCCCCAGCGCACGTATAAATCGTATAGCCCTGCTGTATCTGGCAAGGCATCATCGCCGGACTTCCCCTCATTGAGACGGTCGATGTCAACCGATCCTATATTAAATTTATACCCAAGGTAACCTGCAATCCAACCCAGGTTTTTAACAGGCAGTTTTCCCTGAAAATCGGTTTTGAAACGAAAAAACTGGCGCTCGTGCCGGTAAAACACCCTTGAAATATAATCGTCGCTCTGATCATCTTCCCAACCGGCGTTATAAATGGCTTCAGCACCATTGAACCCGTAAAATGGCAGAGCCTGTTCTGTGAGGTAACTCATATCGGCTGTAAGTCTGATTCCGGGAATGAGGTATTTCGAATCGTAGAAAAGCCTGTTTATACCGCTGCCTTTGGTAAATCGACTTACTTCCATGTAAAGCGAATGGCGATATTCCGGGTAGCTTGATCCATCGCCATAAAAATAAAAATTGACCATACCGCCATACTGCAAACCAAAATCAGAATCATATGTTATGGTAGGCAATGCCCCAAAATTAAGGCCTGTTTTAACGCTGTCTTCTTTAGTGTCTTTTTGGGCAAAACTGCTTATTGTGCCCACCAACAGTAGCAAAATAAATATTGATTTGAGGTGCATATGAAATAAAATCTTTTGTAAAACATGCCGAAAAATGCCGCTTAAATTGCTAATTTCGTAACTCCAAAAGTAAAATAATTATTCGAAACAGAATCCAAATAAATATAAGGTTATGGTTACACTGATCAAGAATATTAAAAAACTCATACAAACAGAAGATACGCCCCGCAAATGGGTTGCAGGAAAAGAAATGGCCAATTTGCCTGCAATTGATAATGCCTGGCTCATGATTGAGGATGATAGAATTTTGGACTTTGGAACCATGGACAACTGTCCCGAACCCGATGAGGCATCGGAGATTGATGTCAGTGGTCGCATTGTAATGCCAACATTCTGCGATTCGCATACACACCTGGTTTATGCCGGAAGCCGCGAAATTGAGTATGGTGATAAAATTCGTGGTTTATCTTATGAAGAAATAGCCAAAAGAGGCGGTGGCATCTTAAATTCCACAAAACTACTTGCGCAAACCAGCGAGGACGATCTTTATGAACAAGCCCTTGAGCGTATTCATGAAATTATAGGATTTGGTACCGGAGCTGTTGAAATTAAATCGGGTTACGGACTCGATACTGAAAATGAGCTCAAAATGTTACGGGTAGCCCGCCGTCTGAAAGAGACTACTCCAATTCACATTAAAACTACCTTTTTGGGTGCTCATTCCATACCAATGGAGTACCGTAATGATCAAACGAAATTTGTAGATAAAGTGATCAATGAGATGATTCCTGCAGTAGCTGCGGAGGAGCTAGCCGATTATATTGATGTCTTTTGCGATAAAGGTTTCTTTACTGTTGAAGATACAGAGCGCATACTGATGGCAGGAATGAAATACGGCTTAATTGGAAAAATTCACGCCAATGAGCTCGATTACAGTGGAGGAATCCAGGTTGGCGTAAAGTACAACGCCCGTTCTGTGGATCATCTTGAGTTTGTTGGCCCCGATGAAATTAAGGCCCTTCAGGGCAGCGAAACAATGCCTACGGTATTGCCGGGTGCAGCATTCTTCCTGAACATGAAGCTTTCACCCGTACGCGAAATGATGAATGCCGGTTTGCCACTGGCTCTGGCTTCAGATTATAATCCGGGTTCGTCACCCTCTGGCAATATGAAATTTATTATGTCGCTGGGTTGTATCAATTACAAAATGACACCAGAGGAGGTTATTAACGCTACTACCTTAAATTCAGCTTATGCTATGGGTTTGGAAGAAGACCTGGGGTCTATTGCCAAAGGCAAAATTGCCAACCTCATTATTACCAAACCTATTCCATCTTATGAGTATTTACCATATGCCTACACCAGTCATTTGGTTGAACAGGTAATGCTTAACGGAGAACTTATTAATCTTGATTAATTCATAAAAAGAAATAAATCCAAAACCATAAAATATGAGAAAACTTGTTGAATGTGTCCCTAATTTTAGTGAAGGGGTCGATGAAAATATTATCTCTCAGATTACCGGTCAAATAGAATCGGTGAAAAATGTGCGTTTAATTGATGTAGATCCCGGTCAGGCTACCAATCGCACAGTTGTAACATTTGTGGGGGAACCCGAAGATGTTATTGAAGCTGCATTTCGTGCTGTTAAAAAGGCCCAGGAACTCATTGATATGCGCAATCATAAAGGAGCACACCCACGCTTTGGTGCTACTGATGTATGTCCGCTCGTACCGGTTTCGAACATCACTATGGAAGAGACTGTAGAGTATGCCCACAGATTGGGTAAACGCATTGGCGATGAGTTGGGTATTCCGGTATTTGCCTATGAGTTTGCGGCAACCGAGGAAAAGCGTCGCAGCCTGGCAAATTGCCGTAAAGGCGAATACGAAGCTCTGAAAGAGCGCATTACCTCTGACGAGTGGAAACCAGATTTTGGTCCGGCCGAATGGAACGATAGCGTGGCTAAATCAGGCGTGACAGCTGTGGGAGCAAGAAATTTTCTTGTGGCATACAACGTAAACCTTAATACAACATCTGTAAGAAGAGCAAACTCTGTGGCTTTTGATGTACGCGAAGCCGGCCGTGTAAAACGCGAGGGCGATCCTGTAACAGGTAAAAAAGTAAAAGATGAAAATGGAAATGATGTGCGTATTCCGGGGAAATTGAAAAAAGTACGTGGAATAGGTTGGTTCAT
>NZ_DATFKB010000100.1:0-19320 GCF_035268865.1 Salinivirga sp.
CCAAAAAGGAACAGCGCATGAAAGTCGCGATGGAATGGATATAGCCTTGGTTGTAATCGACAAAAATACCC
Organism: Salinivirga sp.; assembly: GCF_035268865.1. Taxonomy (GTDB): domain Bacteria; phylum Bacteroidota; class Bacteroidia; order Bacteroidales; family Salinivirgaceae; genus Salinivirga. The sequence goes on from NZ_DATFKB010000100.1 coordinate 72, forward strand.
GGGAGTTGCAATTTGCCGGAGCCAATAACCCATTATACCTCATACGTGAAGGAGAATTGACCATTTATTCCGGCGATGGCATGTCCATTAGCTATAATCGTGATAATACTGCTGAGTTTACCAATCATCATATAGTAACAAAGCCCGATGATTTGGTATATATCTTTTCAGATGGCTACCCGGACCAGTTTGGCGGCGATAAAGGGCGTAAGTTTATGTCTAAGCGCTTTAAGCGTCTATTGCTTGAAATTCATAAAGAATCGCTCGATAAACAGAAACATATTCTCGACCGCACCATTATGGAGTGGAAAAAAGGCCATATGCAGGTCGATGATATGCTGGTGATGGGGATTAAAATGGATTTTAAAACTTCTGAAAAACTGGCACGAGATCAATATGACTGGAGTAATAAGAAGGTTCTGATTGCTGAAGATACAGAAGCCAATTATTTATACCTGGTGGAAGCACTCCGGCGCACAAACGTAGAGATCATCCGCGCCCGTAATGGGAAAGAAGCCGTTGAGGTGGTGATGGAACACAATGACATCGATCTGGTGCTTATGGATGTGAATATGCCGGTGATGGATGGCTTTGAAGCTACGCAGAATATAAAAGAGAAGAAAAGAAAACTGCCTGTTGTGGCTCAAACTGCATTGAATATCTCTGATGTTGAGAATAAAGCCAAAAAGGTTGGCGTTGATGATATTATTTATAAGCCAATCAAACTTAAACTATTCCTTAAAATTATTGGTAAATTTCTGGGTTGATGACATTATTAACAAAACAATTATTAGTGGTTGTAATTATACTCCTGGTGCTTTTTATGGGTGCTTTGAGTATACTGCTATATCACAAAATGTTTAAAAAAATTAAGGTGAAAGAAGGCGCTTTTCGCCCCCTTAATTTTGCTTACACTTTTCATAAGGGCGATTATCAAAAAAATATGGTAATTATGGAGGATTTGATGAAAGAACTTCAAAAAGCATCTATCCCTGTGGTGAGTCCGGCAACTATATATTACGATAACCCCAGAAAAACCAAAAGATTTGAACTCCGTAGCGATATCGGTTTTATTGTTCCCGATTCAATTACGCAAGATTACCTTGGAGATATTAAACTTAAAAAGGTACATCATAAAAAATATATTTATACGGCTTTTCCCTATAAAAGCCGTTTTTCCATTATGATAGGAGCCATGCGCGTTTATCCGGCATTCAAAAAACAACTGAAAAAGTTGGGTAAACCTGAAAGAGAGATGATTGAGATTTATGAAATGCAAAACAAAACAATCATATATCTCATGCCTGTTGATGATTAGCTCACGCTTTTCACACTTACTTGTTAGCTTCACGCTCCAAATTGCCCAATATTTCAAGGGCTTCATCACGGTTAGTGCCACATACGCCTGGTTCAGCCTGAAAATCAGCGCAGACTGCGGGGCGGTCAGGCGAATCAAAAATTAAACACCTGTAATCGTCAGATAAATGAATACAGCGAACACCCGCCGGTTTGCCGTCGGGCATTCCCGGAATGGGTGATGATATAGAAGGCGCAATGCAACAAGCTCCACAACCGGGGCGACATTCCATAATAATAGTTTTTACTTTTAATCGTCATCATGCAATTATGATGCAATTAATCAATTGTATTAAACCGGACAGGAATTGGAAATTTTTACATTGAATACCGAGCTGTAATTTTCAAAGAAGTGGCTCATAAGTGCGTCTAAAGCATCCATTACTTTTCGATATTCTCCTGTTATCAGTGTACTCATACTGCCAACTTCTGTATTTATGTCAGGCATTTGATTCAGGCGCTCAATAAATTCACTTACAGGCTGGTCATAGTTATTTTCAAGCGGATAATAACTTATTTCTACACTTATAAACATATCTTAACTTTTTTGTGCCAATACTGCCATGAATGCCGGTGCATATGCTTTGGCTTCGGGCTTACCATCCATAATTTCAAAATTTTCAGAAAAATGTACACCACTATTAATTTCAACACGTTTAAAACTACCCAGTTTTTGTTTTAATGATGCGGTATCAAGAAATTTGGCATGCTTAAAAACCGGATCATTGTCTGCTGTTTTACCCAATGCCGATTCTTCGTTTAAACAGCCCAAAACCAGCCAGCCTCCGGGTTTCAGCACCCTGAATATTTCATCAATTACCTTCTGCTGATCATTCACAAATTCCAGCATCGTAATGCCTGCTATTAATTCCAGACTATTATTTTCAAAAGGCAAATTCATTGCATCAAGCTCCCTGATATTTATTTTCAGTTCTTTGGTGCGAATTACCCTAAGCATTGGTTCAGCAACATCTGTAGCAGTAACCTCATATCCCATGTTCAGAAATATCCGGGTCCAGTGGCCTGTTCCACATCCCAGTTCAAGCAGAGGTATTTGCGGAATTTCCTGCATCAATTCTCTTACAAGCTGCTCTTCTATTTGACCGACTTTTTTTCCAAATTCAGTGTTATAATAGTCGTCGTAGCCTTGTGCAACTTTTTCTTCGGCGAAAACATTCATTTACGTAGTTTTTTTTACAAAACTATATAATTTTTAGCAAAAATATTTTCAACTTTTGCAATGCGTTATAAAATTTAGTTATTAGCTATCTTTTCAACAGCATATTTGCAGAGTTACCTAAAAAAACACTATTTTTGTTAGATGTGGATAATTATTATCCAATCAAAAAACAAATTTGTAACTCAAATTTATAAGTAAATGACAGGGTCAAGAATTAATCCGGAACCAAAGCAGACAAATGTTGATAAAAAAGTGGACAAGCGTGTGCTGCTGCTTTATAATGATGATGTCAATACTTTTGATTTTGTAATCAAATCACTTGTTGAAGTGTGTAATCATAATAATGAGCAGGCAGAACAATGTGCCTACATTACACATTACAAAGGTAAATGTGATATAAAAACCGGGTCAATGGAGCTCCTTAAGCCAATGAAAAATATTTTGATTGACAGGGGTCTGTCTGTAACAATTGAATAATGGGAACAACTTTTGCCGTAATAATGCTGATTGTAATAGGTGTAATTTTACTCCTGTTAGAGTTTTTGGTCATACCCGGAACCACAATTGCTGCCATTGGTGGCTTATTATTTATTGGGGCGGGCATTTATCTCTCCTATGAAACTTTCGGTGCCGAAACCGGTAATTACGTTTTACTCGGCTCAATTGCATTTCTTTTTTTAAGCGTAATTTGGGCGCTTCGTTGGGGCACCTGGCGTAAATTTATGCTCAATGAAAATGTGGATGGCGTTGTGTCGCAAACAGAATCAGAAGATGAGGTAAAAGTAGGAGACGAGGGTATTTGTATCTCCAGATTGAACCCTATGGGACGCGTCCGTGTCAACGGAAAATCATACGAAGCACGCTCGTATGAAGCTTATGTAAATGAACGTACCCGCATAAAAGTCGTAAAAGTAGAATCTAATAAACTTATTGTTAAACAATTAAATAGCTAGTTATGAATATTACTTTTTATATTGTGATTGTGGTTGCCATAATCGTTGTCCTTTGGATTTTCCTTTATTTTGTACCCATCGGACTATGGTTTTCTGCCCTGGTTTCAGGTGTCCGAATATCGCTTTTACAATTGATCCTGATGCGCTGGAGGAAAGTGCCACCAGCTGTAGTAGTTAGAGCATTAATCGAAGGAACCAAAGCAGGCCTTAAATTGGAGCGAAACGACCTGGAAGCACATTACCTTGCCGGAGGACATGTGGAACAGGTTGTACATGCATTGGTCTCCGCAAGCAAAGCCAATATTGATTTACCATTTAAAATGGCAACCGCCATCGACCTGGCCGGTCGCGATGTATTTGAGGCGGTGCAAATGTCGGTAAATCCTAAAGTTATAAATACAAAACCAGTAACAGCAGTCTCTAAAGATGGTATTCAGCTTATTTGTAAAGCCAGGGTAACCGTAAGAGCCAATATAAAGCAGCTCGTTGGTGGTGCCGGCGAAGAAACCGTACTGGCACGTGTAGGTGAAGGTATTGTTTCATCCATTGGTTCATCTGCTGACCATAAAGCAGTGCTTGAAAACCCCGATAATATCACAAGAGTAGTACTCTCAAAAGGCCTTGATGCAGGTACAGCATTCGAAATTCTCTCTATTGATATTGCCGATATCGATATAGGGAAAAACATTGGTGCGGGACTGCAAATTGACCAGGCAGATGCCGATAAAAATATTGCACAAGCTCGTGCTGAAGAACGCAGGGCTATGGCTGTGGCACAGGAGCAGGAGAATAAGGCCCTTGCCCAGGAAATGCGTGCAAAAGTTATTAAAGCCGAAGCAGAAATTCCAAAAGCAATGGCAGAAGCCTTCCGTTCCGGCAATTTAGGTGTAATGGATTATTACCGCATGAAAAATATTGATGCCGATACAAAAATGCGTGATTCTATCGCAGATGAAGATAACGATGGCGATATGCCACATAACGAATAATTGCCAGAAAATTTAATAACCACAAAAAAGCTGTCCAACACATTTTGGACAGCTTTTTTTAATGCGTTTTTGTTACCTTTGTCGCGGTTTATTAATCAGCAAATTGCATATATGCAGCTATTATCAAAGACTTTTCACGGACTTGAAGACATACTGGCTCAAGAGCTAAAGGAGATTGGTGCACAAAACATCGTGACGCATAAAAGGGCTGTTGCTTATGAAGGCGATAAAGCCATGATGTACCGCGCAAATATGGCATTGCGTACAGCTCTGAATGTTTTGATGCCCATTAAAGAGTTTACAATCGAAAATCAGAATGATTTTTATGAAAAGGTACGTGCCATTGATTGGGGACAGTATTTTAAAGTGCGTAAAACAATTTTGGTTAATGCCACTGCAAACTCACCCATTTTTGACCATTCGCATTTTCTTGAACTACGTACAAAGGATGCCATTGCCGATTATTTTTCAGATAAGGCAGGGCGCAGACCTAATGTTGATAAAGAAAACCCTCAAGTGCGCATAGATGTATATTTAAGCAATAACAATTGCACAATATCACTAAATTCAAGTGGGGAGGCACTCTTTAAAAGAGGTTACAGGGCTCATCATGGCCAGGCCTCACTCAACGAAGTACTGGCAGCAGGCATGGTTCTGAAAACCGGGTGGAAAGGACAGAATGAACTCGTAGATCCGTTTTGTGGATCGGGTACCATACTTACAGAAGCAGCATTAATTGCAGCTAATATAAGACCTGGCTCATACCGCACGCAGTTCGGATTTGAGCATTGGATTGACTTTGATCGGAAAATACTGGAGTTGGTGCAGGAAGAGGATGATCAAAAGAAAATTGAAGTCCCAATTTTAGGTGTGGACAACTCTCCACGACAGATCGGGTTTTCAAAAGCCAATATTCAGAGCGCCTTTTTACAAAAGTATATTGCTGTGCAAACCGGCGATTTTGAATCAGTGCAGGGTGAAGATGAGCGTGGAACAATAATAACAAATCCTCCTTACGATAAGCGAGTTAAAACCCATGAAATCGATCGGCTTTACCGGAGATTTGGAGATCATTTGAAACAGCAATTTAAAGGTTACGATGCCTGGGTGTTGTCTGGTAATGACCATGCTATAAGGAATATAGGCCTTAAAACTAATTCACGCACAGTTCTGTTCAACGGTCCAATTGAAACCCGTTTGTGTGAGTACAAGTTATTTTAGACACGTATTGAAGTTATTTTATTTTTAAATACCTTGTAATATAGCCTGTTAGAAATTGGCTTCGTGCTTAATGTTCTGTGCAATAATGTTATACGATTGTTTTGGAAATTTTATTACAGCGTTGCTACTGAATGTCAATAAGGTATAATTTAACTTGAATGTTTGCGTGGAACATTTTAGAAAACATACAATATTTTGATTAAATTGCAGGTTCTTAGAAAAAACTGTTTAATACAGGATTATTTTTCGTAGAACGTTGAATTTTAAATAAATACACATGTCAAAAGTAATTGCACTAGCGAATCAAAAAGGCGGAGTAGGAAAAACGACCACAGCAATAAACCTTGCGGCCAGTTTAGGTGTGCTCGAGCAAAAAGTGCTTTTGGTTGACGCTGATCCACAGGCAAATGCCACATCAGGCTTTGGTTTTGATGTAAGAAACGTGAAAAATAGCATATACGATTGCATTGTTGATGAGGTCGACCCTCAAAAAACTATTTTGAACACCGAAATGGACAATGTTGATCTAATTCCATCTAATATCGATTTGGTAGGTGCAGAGATAGAAATGCTCAATATGCCTAATCGTGAGAATATGCTTAAAGGCGTAATCAATAAAGTAAAAGAGAATTATGATTGGGTGCTTATAGATTGTTCTCCTTCGCTTGGTCTGATTACTGTTAATGCACTTACAGCTGCTGATTCTACAATAATTCCTGTACAATGCGAATATTTTGCATTAGAGGGATTAGGTAAGTTGCTGAATACCATTAAAATTATTCAGGGAAATCTTAATCGTGAACTGGAAATCGAGGGCTTCCTGCTTACTATGTATGATGGAAGAACAAGATTATCAAACCAGGTTGTTGACGAGGTTCGCACACACTTTGAATCAATGGCATTTGATACCATAATTCAGCGTAATATCAGGCTTAGTGAGGCTCCAAGCTATGGTAAGCCTATTATTCAGTACGATGCCAATAGCATTGGTTCAACCAGTTATCTGAACCTGGCCAAGGAATTGTTGCAGCGCAACGACTCAACAAAAATGGAGAATGCAGAGAAACAAGTAGATTAATCACATATTTTTTAAAAGATGGTAGCGAAGAAGAATGCTTTAGGCAGAGGATTAGGTGCTTTAATTGAAGAATCACCAAAGGCAGAAGAGCCTGTACAGAATGACGCTATAACAGAAATACCCCTTACACAGGTAAAGGTGAACCCATTTCAGCCCAGAACTGAATTTGGTGAGGAAGCACTTGAGGAACTTTCTGCTTCCATAAAAGAGTTGGGAATCATTCAGCCCATTACTGTTCGTCAGGTTGGAGAAAAGGAATTCCAGATTATTTCCGGTGAGCGCAGAACACGTGCCGCACATATGGCTGGGCTGGAGACTATTCCTGCCTATGTACGTACTGCTGATGACCAGGCAATGCTGGAACTTGCCCTGGTAGAAAATATTCAACGTGAAGATCTTGATGCAATTGAAATTGCCATAAGTTACAAAAGGTTGATTGATGAATGTAAACTTACCCAACAAAACCTTAGTTCGCGTGTTGGAAAACAGCGCTCAACCATAACCAATTACCTGCGACTTTTAAATTTACCTGCAGAAGTGCAGAAAGGTATTCGCCACAAAGTGATCGCAATGGGGCATGCCCGTGCACTGATCAACATTGAGAATGATGATGATCGGTTGTTCCTATTTGAAATGATTGTTAAGGAGGGACTTTCTGTAAGAAAAGTTGAAGAGTTGGCAAAAAGCATAAATGAAGGTGTTGATATAAAGGAGCAGAACAAGAATACTCAAAAAACAACAAAAAAACCAGGGTTGGGCGAAGGGTATAAAGAGTTGCAGAGCCAGCTGGATAATTTTTTTAATACAAAGACAAAGCTCAAGCGAAATGATAACGGTAAAGGACAGATTGTAATCCCGTTTAAAAGCGATGATGAGCTTGAGCGAATTATCGGGTTACTCGACCACGTTAAAAACGATTAAAGCTTTTTACATGCGTTTTTGGCTAATTGTGGGGGCGATGTTTTTATGTATGGCGGCTTCAGGTCAGAAAGCTGACCCATCGGGGCGCCGTATCGAAGAAGAAAAACCGCATTCTCCAAAAGTGGCTAGCTGGCTCTCCACGATTGTTCCGGGAGCCGGACAGGTATACAACAAAAAGTACTGGAAAGTTCCCGTTATCTATGCGGGCTTTGCCACTTTTGCATATTTTATAAGGTATAATAACCGTTTGTATATCAAATACCGTAATTTATATCAACAAAAAGTTGCTTTTGATGAAGGAGAAGGTGAGATCGATCCCATATATGAGAATGTAGATAAAGCCATCTTTCGCGATCAACGAGAATACTGGCGCCGAAACCGCGATTTAAACTACATTGGACTGGGCGCACTCTATTTGCTGCAAATTATTGATGCCAATGTCGATGCACATTTGTATAAATACGACATTAGCGACGATTTAACATTGCGATATGAGGCCACATATAACCAATTGGTATACAATCCTGCATTGTCAAAAACTTCCAATGCCATGGGCATTAAACTCACTTTAAATTTTTAATTTTGTTTCAGGGAATCGTGCTTCAGATTTGGATATGTATGATGCATAAATGATTGTACGGTTTTTGTAAGCGAATAAAAAGACATAATCCCTAACAGAAAATATTGAATTAATGAGAACAATAATAGTTAGCCTCTGCATTTTTTTTAGCCTATCTGTTCAGGCTACCACCTCAGATTACCTAACCGACACCAGCCGGGTAAACGATAAAGTTGCACTACTGCAGTTGTCAGAAGATTACGACAGTCTTTTGCATTCCTGGTATGTGAGCAGATCTCTGAATCAAAATAACGATGACACAATCGCGATGGAGGATATCGCTAACCGATCAATGAGCATGCCCCACGATTCAGTGATCAGAAAGAATATGGCAGAAATGCCTGTTTTTTTCGATATGACCTATAACCGCATCGTAAAAAGCTATTTTAAGGTTTACCTGAAAGATAAGCGCGAACTGACTGAAACTGTACTTGGCCTATCGGAGTATTATTTTCCGTATTTTGAATCAATTCTCGATGCACATAACCTTCCGCTCGAGCTGAAATATTTACCCGTTATTGAATCGGCACTGAACCCCCGGGCTGTTTCAAGAGTTGGCGCTACTGGTTTATGGCAGTTTATGTATGCCACAGGACGTTTCCTGGACATGGAAATTACTTCGTTTGTTGATGAACGAAGAGATCCGGTCGCTTCAACCTATGCTGCTGCCGATTACCTGAACTCCTTACATGAAATTTTTGGAGACTGGACGCTTGCCCTTGCTGCTTATAACTGCGGTCCGGGGAATGTCAATAAAGCCATCAGGAGAAGCGGAGGTAAAACCAATTTTTGGGATTTGTACTACTACCTGCCCCGGGAAACACGTGGATATGTGCCAGGTTTTATAGCTGTTTTATACATTTTTCACCACCAGGAAGATCTTAACCTGAATGCAAAGGATATTGAAATGCCTTTACTTACAGATACCGTTAAGCTTACGCAAAAGCTTCATTTAAAGCAGGTAGCAGAGGTTATGCAGCTTCCACTTGGGCAATTACAGGATTTAAATCCACAATACCGCAGAAACATAATCCCCGGAGGAAAGGAGTATGCATTGCGTTTACCCTATAAACGGGCTACCGACTTTATCGCCTTGCAGGATTCTATTCTGAATTACAAAGATTCAGTTTACTTTAATACTAAGGCCCTGGCAAGCAAACCAAGTAAGCAGCGTTACTATGGCGAAGCGCCATCGGGTAATTATACCAGGTTATATTACCGGGTAAAACCCGGAGATAATTTAGGGTTCATAGCAGACTGGTATGATGTTAGAATTCGCGACTTGCGCTACTGGAATGGTATAAGAGGAAGCATGATTCGCACTGGCCAGCGTTTGAATGTGTACATTCCAAAATCAAGGGCTGCCAATTACAAAAATATTGATAAACTCAGTTTTGCAGAAAAACAAAAGCGTGAAGGAAATCCTGTGTCAAATACCCAATCAAAAAAGGTATCAAAGAAATATCCCGACGACGGAAAATATGAATATTATACCCTTAAAAAAGGGGAAACACTTTGGGAAGTTGCCAAGCGTTACGAGGGTGTCAGCGATCGTGATATTTTACGAATGAACAACCTCACTACAGGCCGATATTTAAAAGCAGGCCAACGCATTAAAGTCAAACGCATTAACTAAATTATGAACATAAAACCCGTAAAACCTATAGAAATTGTGCTGTTTTTTGCACTTGTGCTGGTTTTACTGGCTTTGCTTTCATGGGTTTTTCCCTCTGATGGAATAAAGTTGACAGATGATGTAAAAGTTCGCTTTCTGAGTTTTGACCAAATAACTGCAGAAGAGCCGCAATATGCCAATTTGGATAGCATTGTTGCTGCAGCTAAAATTACGGACAGTCTGCAGCAAAAGCAAATGCAAAATGGAGCTGTAAAAGATACTTCGGCTAAAAAACAACCGGATATTGATACCGTTCGCGCCAGCGCTTCAACTTTACGGGAAAGAATTCAACGTATAGAGTTCCCCAGGGACAATACCCTGATGTTCGAGCCCTTTTTTGAGGAATTGCGCTCAGGGAATGTTAAAAAAAGCCTTATTCGTATTTTACATTATGGCGACTCGCAAATTGAAGGCGATCGCATCACACGTTATTTGCGCAACCGTTTTCAAAAGAATTACAGCGGAAGCGGTCCAGGTTTGCTGCCCACTTACAAGCCCGTAAGTGAAAATTCGAGTATGCAAATTAGTACCGAGGGGCCATGGGAGAAACATACGGTAATGCTGCAAAGCGATTCAACTTTTGATTATCGAAATTATGGTATTCTTGGTTCTTGTTCAGTGCTCGAAGGAGACGACTCCACTTTGAATGGTAAATTGAACTATAAAATATCAAATTACAGCTACATGTCAAGCCGCCACTTTAGATGGGCACGTTTGTTTTTCGGAAGGGGAGGTGGCGATTTTAATCTTTCTATTTACGAAAAAGATTCCCTTTTACTTAAAGATATTGTAAGTGGTGCCGGTCCGCTAAATTACTTCGGACTTCAGCTTAATCACACGCCCGAAGACTTAACTTTTGAGGTTTCAGGAGATAGTTTACCAGTTTTTTATGCTGTTTCATTTGATCAGCCTTCTGGCATAGCTGTTGATAATATCGCCTGGCGTGGTAGCAGAGGAGCGGAGTTTTACAAAATGCGAACCGATATACTTTCACGTTTTTTCAGACAATTAAATGTAAAACTCATTGTTTTTCAGTTTGGTGTGAACGTGGTACCACACATTGTGAATAGTTACGGGTTTTATGAACGCCAATTGGTGCGTCAGTTAACTCATTTAAAGAAGGCCGCAGGAGAAATTCCTGTACTTGTTGTAGGTGTGAGTGATATGTCGCGCAAGAAACATGGTTGGTACGAATCTTATCCCAATATTACTAAAATCAGGAATGCGCAGCGAAATGCAGCCTTTAAGAGTAATTGTGCTTTCTGGGATATGTATGAAGCAATGGGAGGACACAATTCAATGCCGGCATGGGTTTTTGCTCAGCCGCCACTGGCACGAAAAGATTTTACTCATTTCAATTTTCGTGGTGCGCGCATTATTGCACGCATGATGTATAATGCAATTATGTACGAATACAATCAGTATAGTACCCAAAATATTGATTCTACTAAAGTAGAACAATCAGATATATAAAATTTTAACCTCATGACGCTCCGAGTAGCCGGCCTTTGTGTTTTATTGTTTTTAATACCCGGATATATATGCTCACAGGATTATCCATACGATATCCCACAATACGATTTTATAAAGTACGATGAGAACAAGCTCGAGGGCGATTTGTCGCAATTACCCGGATTTGATAAGTTTTTTAAAAAGTGGCAGGAGTTGATATTGAACGGCGATTCGAAAATTGAAATTTTACATTTGGGCGATTCTCACATACAGGCTGATTTCTTTACAGGTCAGGTTCGACAACGTATGCAACGGTTTTTCCCTGGTTCCGAAGGTGCACGAGGCGTAGTTTTTCCATACAATCTTGCTGCAACAAATAATCCCGGGAATTATTTAATTCGTTCCTCTAACAAATGGGAGGTAGTAAACGGCGTAAAACAGGAGAATGTACATACCGGCCTTATCCCGGCAAAAGTATATTCAACTGATTCAGTAATCGATTTAAGTATTAATCAATACGACACCTTACCATTCTCAGGGTTTAATGAGATTGAGATGTGGTATGCCTCAAAAGATAAAGTCATATTAGAAACACCATCAGGCAATTGTATAGATGTACTTCCCGGGCAGGGAAAACTTAACATTGCTTTAAGGCATCTGGTGAAAAAAGTGGAGATCAAAATACTGGGAGCCGACTCATTGCATCCCTTTGAATTGTATGGAATTGGACTGAAAAATGAGTTGCCCGGTATTACCTATCATGCCCTTGGCCTCAATGGTGCACAGGCCGAGGATTTTGCGCAATGTGAGAACTTCGAAAGTTTTCTGAACTTTACTAATCCGGACTTAATTGTGATCTCTCTCGGAACCAATGACATTTATGACAGATATGCAAAAATGAGTGATTTTACTTTGTATTACGGTTCATTAATTCAGCAAATAAGAGCAGTTTTTCCCGATAAAGCGTTAATTTTAACTACCCCGGGTGATCATTTTATTCGTGGGTATTTACCCAATAAGAAAGTAAAAAAGGCGGCAACGGTTATTCAGGACCTTGCAGTTAAATTTCAATCGGCTGTATGGGATTTCTATGCCATTATGGGTGGTGAAGGCTCAATGCGAATGTGGGATATGTATGGATTGAGTGCCCGCGACAGGGTGCATCTTTCGAAAAAGGGTTATCATTTGCAGGGCGATTTGTTTTTTAATGCTTTGTTGCATAGTTTTGAGCACGCGGCAATGCCAGAAAAATGAAAACAGAATAATATTTCTGGGAGTGCCATTTGATTCGATTTTAAATGCAGGACTTATTAAGTAAGATATTTACCTACCAGGAAAGTGTTCCAATGATATTTACGCATTGGAGCTTTTGGGTATTCTTTCTTGCCGTGCTTGCCGGATTTTCTGCACTTCAGAAGCGCATGCAGCTTCGTAATATTTGGTTGTTTGTTGTTAGTCTGTTTTTCTATTATAAATGTGGAGGTTACTATTTCTTCCTGCTCATATTTAGTACCATTGTCGATTATTTTATCGGATGGGGAATTTATAACAGCACAACGCCCAACAAACGTAAGTTTTTAGTCGGCTTAAGTGTGTTTGTGAACCTTTTTGTATTGTCGTATTTCAAATACGCTTATTTCTATACCGACCTTATTAATACCATACTGGGCACCGACATCAAGGTGGTAAATTATTTAGCGTTGGGAATGAATGAAATTGTCAATACCTCACTTGATATTTATACCATTATTCTTCCTGTTGGGATATCGTTTTATACTTTTCAAACCATCAGTTACTCCATTGATATTTACCGGTATAAGGTGAAGCCAGTGAAGAATATTCTGGATTTTGGCTTTTACGTTTCGTTTTTTCCGCAATTGGTTGCAGGGCCTATTGTGCGTGCAGCAGAATTTGTTCCTCAAATTTACAGGAAATTCAAGCTCAGTGCTTATGAATTTGGATATGCAACTTTTTTGATCCTGAACGGGTTGGTGAAAAAAATTGTAATAAGCGATTATATTTCGGTTAATTTCGTCGACAGGGTATTTGAGCAGCCTCTGTTGTACTCCGGCTTCGAAAACTTAATGGCTGTTTACGGGTATGGAATACAAATATATTGCGATTTCAGTGGTTATACCGATATTGCAATTGGCGTGGCATTGCTATTAGGTTTCAGGCTGCCTGTGAACTTTCGTTCTCCATACAAAGCAACCAGCATAACCGATTTTTGGCGCAGGTGGCACATTTCTTTATCATCGTGGTTAAAAGACTACCTGTACATTCCACTTGGTGGTAATCGCAGGGGAACCGTACGTACCTACACCAATTTAATGATTACCATGATACTTGGTGGTTTGTGGCACGGAGCCAACATGCGCTTTATTATTTGGGGTGCTATTCATGGCCTGGCACTGGCTTTTGATAAATTTATAAAATCGGTTACAAGTTTCAGATTTTCAGGACAATGGGGCAGGGCATTGTCCATATTTATTACCTTCCACATTGTATCATTTGCATGGATATTTTTCAGGGCACAAAGCACTGAAGTTGTTGGAAATATGTTACAGCAAATAGGTACCGATTGGCAATGGGGACAAACATTTGAGTATTTGGCAGGCTATAAATGGATATTTTTGTTAATGTTGGTTGGGTTTGTATTTCATTGGTTGCCTTCGCGGGTTAAAGAGAGCTACATTCGTTGGTATATTGTAGTGCCATGGTACTTAAAAATACCCATTATCGTTATCGTGGTATTCTTTATTTTCCAGATACAGTCTGCAGATATACAGCCATTTATTTATTTCCAGTTTTAAAGCTCTGTTTCCTGCTGAAATCGGGTAAAACAACCCTTTCACCAACGGGTTATATCTGATAAATTTCAAAATAAAAAATATGGCTAAAAAGATACTTTTGTTTGCAGCATTTTTCCTTTTCATAACGCTTTTTGCAAATGCTCAATATCATGAGCGCGACTGGAAATGGCAGCCCTATGCATCATTAACCAAAGGTGGTAAAGTTTTTATTGTACTCTATTACGGGACTTTAATTGAAGGGTACAATGGTAAGGTGCGCTGGAAAATAGTTAACAGAGCTGCCCAGCCGCTTTTCGGGGTTGATTTGGGGGCTCAGACCTATGTGCTCAAAAACGGAGAAGAAGTTCAGCGCGATGAACGCGATTTTAAGGCCAGGAGGATTAATCCGGGCGAAAATGCAATGACTTTACCAGTGGTAATTGAACAGCAAGCCTTTTCAGGTGTTAAACGTGTAAAAGTATCGACTCCTGAAATAATTCTGGATTTTGGAAAAGACCGGATTTATGAATGGGGCAAACTGGGAAAAATAGAATTAGCTGTTCAATGATCAACAAAAAAGAAGTACCATCATGTATACTTACAGCCGTATCAAAAGCGGCCTGGCTTCACAGGTATCAGCGGCGTAAGGGTAGTCAGAAAATACCATATATAAATCATCCGGTAAAAGTTGCGCTTATGCTTGCAGAATGTGGCCACCGCGACATTGAACTTTTGCAGGCGGCCGTATTGCACGACGTGATAGAAGATACGGAATATACTTTAGAACAATTGGCAGAGGAGTTTTCAGAAAAGGTAGCCGGAATCGTATCGGAGATGACCGATGATATGTCTTTACCCTCAAAGAAGCGAAAACAACTACAGGTTGTGCACGCCCCAGAATTGTCTGCTGATGCAGCCAAAATTAAAATTGCCGATAAAGCTTGCAATATCAACGATATTCTGGAGTATGATTTATCATGGACCCAAAAGCGTAAATTAGATTATGTAATGTGGGCAAACGAGGTAGTAGACAATATTAAATCGCCAGACAGATGTCTTTTAAAAGAATTTAGAGCAATAAGTGAGCGTGCAATGGATGCATTTAGTTAGTCCTCATTAATGATGAGGTTGACAGGGATATCCATACGCTCAGCATAAATTTCACCGGCTTCCTCCATGTCTTCATCTTCATCCTGGAAAACCCAGTCTATTTTAACGTCGTGCCCGCCTTTGTAGATTTCCTGAAGCAAAATCATAATTTCCCACAGGAGTTTTGATGATGCTGTATTGAAATAGTTTAAGTGAAAGGTAACATGTGTTTTTGGGTTGGGATTTTCGGCGTATGCTTTTAACCAATCAATAATTGGCATATAAAATCCTACGGCATCTTCCGACATTGAGGTACCTTTAATGTAAAATATTCCTTCTTTCGGGTTGAGTTCAACTTCCGGGCTCACTTTGGTTCCATCTATATGAAGTGTCTGCATGTTTACTGTTTTTTGGTTGTACTCAAAGGGTGCGCAAAAGATTTTACATCTTTACCCGTTATTTGCTCATTGCTTAAAATAATGAGCCGTTCAATTACATTTCTGAATTCCCGAATATTGCCTGTCCATTGCAGCTTTTGAAGTTCTTCTATTGCATCATCGGTAAATTTTACCGGTTTAATTTTGTATTCATCACAAATCTGTTCAGTAAAGAAGCTGGCTAGTTCAGGTATATCTTCTATGCGTTCTCTCAGGGGTGGTACATTAATCAGGATTACACTAATCCGGTGGTAGAGGTCTTCGCGAAAACGGTTTGCCTCAATCTCTTCATCCATGTTTTTATTGGTAGCTGCCACAATCCGCACATTTACATCAATATCTTTATCGCCACCTACACGGGTTATTTTGTTCTCCTGCAAAGCTCTGAGCACTTTTGATTGGGCAGAGAGGCTCATGTCTCCAATTTCGTCCAGAAATAGTGTTCCGCCATTGGCTTGCTCAAATTTACCTTTCCGTTGTTTATTGGCTGAGGTAAACGCTCCTTTCTCATGGCCAAATAGTTCACTTTCTATGAGCTCAGATGGTATTGCAGCGCAATTTACTTCTATGAAAGATGAGCTTTTACGTTGGCTCATTTCGTGCAATTGACGTGCTACAAGCTCTTTACCTGTTCCGTTTTCGCCAGTAATCAGCACTCTTGCTTCTGTTGGGCCAACTCTTTCGATCATTTGTCTTACCTGTGTTAGCGAAGCGCTACTACCTACCATTTGAAAGTTTTTCGAAACCTTTTGTTTAAGTCTTTTGGTTTCTTCCACCAATGTGGATTTGTCCTGTGCATTTTTTATGGTGATAAGCAACCTGTTCAGATCGAGCGGTTTTTCTATAAAATCGTATGCCCCTTTTTTGATCGACTCTACGGCTGTATCGATGTTTCCGTGACCCGATATCATGATCACAGGGGTGTCGGGCTGCAGTCTTGTAACGCGCTCCAGCACATCAATACCATCCATTTTGGGCATTTTAATATCGCAAAGAATTACATTGTAGTCGTTTTTTTTGACCAGTTCCAGCCCTTGCTCTCCGTCTTCAGATAGATCAACGGAATATTTTTCGTATTCGAGTATCTCCTGAAGCGTGTTTCTAATGCTCTCTTCGTCGTCTATTACTAGAATTCTCGCCATAATCTATTCCTGTTCAAGTGCTTCTGTCAATAGGCCTTCCTTTAATGCAAAAGCAGAAAAGAAGACTTTCTCAAAGTTAAACTTTTTAATAATATGATGCACAAATACCATGGCTATAGACATAAGATCTACTCTGATCATATCCATGCCTTTTACTTCACGTCTTTTACTTTCAGGCATAAATACAAGGTCGTCGTGTAATTCCTTGATGCGAGCCCTTGAAAGTTTATAGGCGGCTGTATCTATTTTCTTTAAAGGCCGGCCTTTTTGTACCTCTACCAGCTTGCTAATGGTTTCAAAACTACCGCTTGTGCCTATAAGTACTTCTGGTTTATATTTTTTTACGGTTATATCCAATTCTTTAAATTCCTCATCAAAAAATTGAATAATGCGGTCTTTTTCTTCCTGGTTTAAGGGATCTGGTAATTTTAGCTTTTCCATAACCCTTCGCATACCAAGATCGTAGCTTTTCTGGAATAATAATTCATTCTTGTTGGCAATAATAATTTCAAGGCTGCCACCTCCGATGTCCATAATGAGTACGGGTGATTTTCCCAGTTTGTAGCCTTTTTGTACTCCTTTATGGATCAATTCAGCCTCTCGCTGTCCGCTGATTATCTCAACGTCGAGATGGAATCGTTCCTTGATTTCATTTACCAAAAGCTGACCATTTTGTGCATCTCTAAAGGCTGATGTGCCTGTGCATTTTATGGTCCTGCATTTATAGTTTTCGGCTGTTACCTTAAAAGATGCTATAGCCTCAAGCGCTCTCAAACGTGCATCTTCTGTAATAACTTTTTTAGTGATTCCTTTACTTGCCAGTTTTACACCTGATTGTTCTTTATGAATTATTTTAAACCCTTCTGGTGTGTCTGCTTGCTCGGCAATTAACAATTTGAAAGCGTTTGACCCCAAATCGAAAATGGCTATACGTTTGTTCATATCTGGTTTTTTGATATGGCTGTTGTTTTTTTACCTAATTATTCTGCTAAGGTATAATTTGTCTTAATATTTTCCTATATGATTTGTAACCTGCTTACTTACTAATCTATATTTATTTGACTAACAGTGTTTTTTGATTTATTAAATATATTCAATTTAGAATTTATCTAATTTAATTATTTTAACCAGACATGAACGCCTACAGCCTCAATCTTTTATTCTGATCCATTTCCAAAGTTCTTTATATGAAACTTTTGATCCAAACATGAGTATTCCGGTTTTGTAAATACGCGAGGCCAGCCAAATCGTTAATATAAAGGTAATTACAAGCAAGCCCATTGATAATGCTAATTCCCAAACGGGTACCCCGAAAGGTATTCGAACCAACATTACAATTGGGGACGTTAGCGGTATTATCGAAAACCAGAAAGTAAGTGCGCTTTCCGGGTTATTTATTGTATTTATCATTACAAACAAGGCCAGAATCAGTGGTATGGTAATGGGCGCCATGAATTGTTGCGTATCGGTTTCGTTATCTACAGCTGAACCAACGGCTGCAAAAAGCGCTGAATACAGCATGTAACCACCAATAAAAAAGAAAAGGAATGTGCCCAGAATTAATGGCCAGTTTACACTGGTGATGGAGGCTATGATTTCCTGAATTTGGCCCATATTGCCTTCTACTACAGGAGCCATATTTTGCATGCCGCCGTTTCCTACAAAATCGGTGGCTTGTTGCTGCAGCTGAGTAACATCAGAAGGTACAAGGAAAGTAAATGCTCCAAAAGTGAGCAGCCCTGTCATTATGATCCATATCAGGTATTGTGTCAGCCCTACGAGCCCCACACCAAGTACTTTACCCATTAGTAGCTGCATTGGTTTAACTGAGCTTAGTATAACTTCTACAATCCGGCTGGTTTTTTCTTCAATTACACCTCGCATAACCTGTGAACCAAACATAAAGATGGAGATGTAAATAAGGAACCCGGCCACATAACCAATGATCATGGCTATTTCCGGCCGCGCCTCTTTTTCTTCCCCATCTTCAGTAATTTTTATGCTTGCAACATTAATGCTGGTTTTCATGTTTTTGAGCGTTTCCTGATCAATACCCTCATTGCGTAGCTTTTGATTCTCTATTTCGCGCTCTATGGAATTTTTAATATGACTTCTCAGACCCATAGAAAGCGATTTTTGTGCATAGGTCTGAATTTTAAGCGAAGAGAGTACATTTGACGGAATAAATATCGCCCCATAATAATCACCGTTGCGAATGGCCTCTTTTGAGGTTTTATAATCGAAATTTTTAAAATGAAATTTTGCACTGGATGTGTTGCTTATTCTGCCTTTTACATCGTTTAACCGTTGATTAATAAGTGGTAAAAGGTTTGCATACTTCGTTG
>NZ_DATFKB010000101.1:0-16965 GCF_035268865.1 Salinivirga sp.
ATTTTCTATGGTGAATTTGATGGTATGCGGCGTAAAAGAATCCTTGTAAAAATTATAGGGGAATAAGTCAAGCCGAAAAAATATTGTGAGCGATTCCAGAGTTCTGGATTCGCTCACTTTTATACTACAAATGGCGCTTTACAGGTGATTGATGATAACGTCGATTTCATAGCCGCTGAGGCTTATTCGTTTCCTGCTATCGTCTGCTCCTCTTTGGTAGTTGTAATTAAGTTTATTTCCATGCTCTTTGTGTACAATGTTTGAAAAGTCTGATTGTTCGAGCTCAAAATTATAGTATTGTATTTCGCCCTCCAGTAGGTAATTTGCCGCTGATGCTATACCCAATTTAATTACCATGTACTTACCATTAGTCTCAATTGCACTGAACGATGCTTTTACCCGGTCGATACTTAAATCGTCTTCATAAGAATTTATGAGGCTGGCCGATTCTGCTAGTGTGCCAATATTAAAAAGACAGTACTTACCATTTTTTGAGCTCAATTGATCAATTTGCTTTATCGAAAAATCATTTTCATATCCATCTGTCATTTTCAGGGTAGTGACTGTTCCCATGCGCGATTCAAAGTATTTTCCGTTAAGTTTTACCTGGTTTGCTTTTTCAATATTCAGATGTCCTTCATAGAGTTCTGCTGTGATGTTATTGCAGGCCCCTAAATCGATTTCGCAATATTTGGTGTTGATATTGGCATCGGTTAAGCTATTTATGTCGATTTCACCTTCGTATGCTGTTATGGTGAGCACTTCCATTTCATTTACATGAAGTTCTGAATACTTATTACTGGCTTCTATTTTCCCTAACTTGTCTGACCTGAACTTGCACTCATAAAGTTTAAGCTTTGCGTCACCAGCTTCCGGGATATAGAATGAGGAGTATTTTCCATCTACTTTTAGATTGCCGGTTATCGATGGAACAGAATATTCCATATCGTAACCTGTTATGGTTAGATTGCCGTTTACAGATTGTTTTTGTCTAAGGGAATTGTATTTTGAGTTTATAGTCAGGTCCATATCACGGGGCAGGAAAATTTCAATTTTGGTGAATTTGAATTTATCGATAGATAGTTTCTCCCCATTTTTCAGGTGCATGTATATTTTTCCCCATAGTGGACCGAGGGAGAATTGAGAATAGTGCTCATAAAATCTGTTTGAAAGTTTGATGTTTTTGCCCGTTTTTTCAATGAGGTTTGCTTTCATTGCTTTTTTCAGCATTTGGGCATCTTTTTCATCCAATCCTTCTGCAATGTACGAAACTTCTATTGCGATTTTGTTGCCCTTTGCCGGACGAATGATTGCATCGTGCTCAAAAAGTTCTATCTCTACGTTTGGTCTGAAGTCCAGCGATAATTCGGCCTTTAGGGTCTCTGTATTATAAACTTCCTTTTTCTTAGCTTTTGTGTCAGCAGCAGCCCGGCTCTGATATGGCAAACCTGTAAATAATGTAAGCGACAGTATGCAAATAAGCAGGGTTTTAAAGCTCAATGTTTTCGTTTCTTTTTTCATATCTGATTTGTTTGTGGCGTTCATAAATGAGTTTTTCAAGAATACGTAAGCGCTTTTCGTAGGTCTCAAGCAGTATCATCACTGCACGGTCATTATCCGGATTTTTCTTTATGTCTTTTAAACCTTGTTTATATAAGGTGTCTAATTCTTTTAGTTCACCAATCAGCATTGATTCCATAGGAGAGGAGTGAGCTGGTATTTGCTGAAATTGATTCCATTTTTGATTGATTTGTTGCTGATACTGTTGTTCTTTTTTTGCGAGTTTGGTGTTTATTTGTGATAAATTATCAACATGCTGTTGCATTACCATTTCGTGCCGGAGCAGCATGCCTGTTACAAGCAAAATAACTACTGAAGCTGCTACCCACTGGGTTATTTTAATGCGTCGTGTTTTCTTTCTGGCCTGAATGTCTGCTATTCCGGCCCATATTCGGGCTTTGTCTGCGGCTTTATTGTCGAGTTGCCCTCTGTTTTTATTGATATATTCTTCAATGTTCATGTTGACGGTATTTTATGTTTGAAGAATGCCTTCTAATTTTTTGCTCAGTATTTTTTTTGACCGGTGATACTGAACTTTACAATTGGTTTCAGTTTGATTAAGCATTGCTGCTATTTCTTTGAACTTATATTCTTCAATGGCTTTGAGTGTAAATACAACCCTTGCCCCATCTGGAAGTTCCTCTATGGCATCCATTACCTTATGCATGGGGATTTTTTCATCTATTGCCGGCTCATTTTCTTCTTTTTGTTCATTTATCCTTTCGTCATTTATCGGTTCAAATACAACCTTCTTCTTTCTTAAGTCACCCAGACACTGGTTTACAACTATTCGTTTTAGCCAGGCTCCGGGTGTAGCTTCTCCTTTAAAAGAACCTATTTTACGGAATGCTTTCACAAAAGCTTCTTGCAACGCATCTTCTGCATCTGGTTGATTGCCTGTGATTCTGAATGCAATATTGTACATGGCATCTGCATATTGCTCGTATAGTTGATATTGTGCCAGTGCATTTCCTTTTCGGCACTGCTTAATTAATTGCTCTGATGTGAGTTTTTGCTCCAATTTTATTGCTCAATTTGTCCTAAAGACGAAGATAACAGAAAAAGGTTAAAATATTTGGTCATAAAAAATATGTGCAATCTTAATTTATTGTGTTATCCTACTGGATGTCAGGGCTTTGGCTTTTGATAATGTGTGTTGCTAATAATTAAAGCTTTCGCTTTCTGCTGTTGTTCAGTGCGAAAATCGAACATGATCATCTATTTTTTTAGTTCAGAAAAGCCCCTTTTCATGCTTTTTTGTAGTTTTACATGCACTTTTTTAAATAAAAATTCTTGTTATGCGATATTTAAGGAATTTCGGCATTTTTGCAGGCGCCTGGATGGCTGCCATGTTGGTTTTTACAATTGCATACGGTGTAAAAAATGCATCTCTGGCTGTATTGTACTTTAGTGTACCTGCAATAGTGCTGGGTGTGGTTGGGGCCTTGATGACTGCTGGTGAAAAGCTCTACAAAGCTGATCGGCGTATAAGCTGGATATGGATTATTATGTTGCTGGGACTTGATCAGGCAATTAAGATTTATCTTTTTGGTCTGGATTGGCAAACCATAAGCATCCCAATTATTGATCCGGTTTTTTATTTTGATCCGTCGCATAATACGGCCGGTAGTTATTTGTGGGTTTTATTGGGACTGGAAAATGTAAAAACCCTTCCGCATGTACTTTTTGTATCTGTATTAGCTTTTCTGTTGTTTGAATACTGGCGGTTTTATACTACAAAGCGTCCAATAAGTTTTTGGGGAAAGGGTTTTGTGCATCTTTTTCTTGTTGGGGCTTTGGCCAATGTAGTTGATAATATTTTTCATGGAGGATCGCTTGATTACATTACCATAAGGCCGTTTTATACATTCGATTTAAAAGATATGTTTATTACAATGGCCGAGCTTTTTGTGCTTATTGAAGTTATTGACCAAAAGTTATACAAAACCTCAAAAGATATTAAAGGTTTTAACTGGCAGTTTATAAAGTCAGATGTGCGCAGTTGGTTCATTAAAAACAAATGACACTATGCTATGTCCGCTTTGTGAAAATCATGATGTGCATTTTTTTGCTGAGGACAAAAACAAGCGCTACAAACATTGTAATGTCTGTGATCTTGTTTTTGTTGAAGAAGACTTTCTTCCGGACCAAACAGAAGAGAAGTTAAGGTATGATGAACATCAGAACACCATAGAGGATAAAGGTTATGTAGCTTTTTTGAGTCGCATCATCCAGCCGTTACAGTCTCACCTAAATGAAAATGCCATTGGCCTGGATTTTGGTAGCGGCCCAAATCCTGTGTTGGCCAAAATTTTGAAGGATAAAGGATATGAAATGGAAATTTATGATCCTTATTTTGCTCCTGACCTGAAAGTTTTCGATCGAAAATACGATTTTATAACTGCAACAGAAGTGGTGGAGCATATGCACAATCCGGCTGAGGATTATAAACGCATGTTTTCTGTTCTTGAAAAAGAGGGTGTGCTGGCATTGATGACAAAACTCCGTACTCCAGATATCAATTTTACAACATGGCACTACAAAAACGACCTCACCCATGTAAGTTTTTATTCTCCGAAAACAGTGCAATGGATTGGAAACCAATTTCATCGCAAAGCCGAAATTATATTGCCTGATTTGATCTTTTTTATATAAAAGTGCTGCTTTTTTATTGAAAATTCACCGGTAGAAATTCAGTTTAGATCATTCTAATCGATTATCTTTTGAATTATTTCTTTTATGTATGTATGTGCACGAATGGTGTCTGGTCTCGCATCGGGCTTTTACAATGCAGTGCGAAAGGAGTAATTTCTGCGGTAAATCATCAGATTAACCCTTAAAAACCTTTATCTTGCAATGCGATAAATGTCATTTTTTTTACTCTAAAAATATTGCATATTTACTTATAATACCAATAAGTAGAAGTATGTTGGAAAAGAAAGAAATAACAATTTGTTTAGGTAGCTCTTGTTTTGCCAGAGGCAACAAAAGAACCGTACAGGTGATTCAAAAATTTATAAAAGACCACAAACTCGATGATTATGTCTTTTTTCATGGCGGCCATTGTTTCGGCCATTGTGAGAAAGCTCCCATCCTTAAAGTCGATAAACGTATTTATGAGCATGTCGACTATCTTAATGTAATCGACATATTGAGCGATGAGTTTGATGGATACTATTAAAAATATTAACCGGAGGGTTTTGTGATGCAAATCGTTAAGACAATAAAAGATAAATGCAAGCTATGTTATGCCTGTATAAAGGTTTGCCCGGCCGATGCTATTAAAATAACAGAAGGGCACGCTAAAATTTTGCCAGACAGGTGTATTGCATGTGGGAGCTGTGTGCGCATTTGTCCGTATGATGCTATAGAGTACCTTGATGCAAAAAAGACAGTGCGCGGGTTGCTCAAATCAGACGAAGAGGTAATTGCCACATGCGCCCCAAGTATATCGGGCGAGTTTAATGATATTACAAATTACAGGAGTTTTGTGGGAATGATAAAAGCCCTGGGTTTTTCCCGGGTTTGTGAAGTCTCCTTCGGATCCGATCTTATCGGGTTAGAATACCGGAAATTGTTTGATAATTTTAAAGGAAAATATTTTATTACGGCCAACTGCCCTGCAGTCGTAAATTATGTGGAAAAATTTCATCCTGATTTGAACGACAATATGGCTCCGCTCGTATCGCCCATGGTTGCAACTACAAAAGTTGTAAGAGAGAAATACGGGAAGGATGTACGCATTGTCTATATCGGGCCATGTATTGCGGCTAAAGATGAGGCTATGCGTTTTGAAGGCGACAGCCGGATCGATGCTGTGCTTACATTTGAAGAGATCAGGCAAATGTTCAAACAGGCCGGTATAAATGAAAATAATGTAGAATATGCCGATTTTGATCCACCCATAGGCGGTAAAGGTTCTCTTTTTCCCATAAGCCGGGGAATGTTTCAGGCAGTAGATATTAACGAAGATTTGCTTACCGGTCGGTTAATATCGACCAATGGCAGTGAAAATGTTGTTGAAGCCCTTAATGAGTTCGAACAATTTACCAGTTTAAAGCAGCACCTTGACTTGTTTCATTGCGATGGTAGCTGTATTATGGGGCCCGGAACATCGAAAGGTGGTCAGAAGTTTTTGAGGCGTTCATTGGTAATAAGTTATACCAAAAAGCGGATGAAAAACTGGAATAAAGATGAGTGGGAAAAGAATGTGAATGAATATGAAAAGCTGAATTTTTCTCGTGAATATGTGAACCGCGATACGCGGATGGCTCCACCTCCAGAAGATAAGGTGCAGGAAGTGCTGAAAAAACTGGGTAAAGATGGAACTGAAAATCAGGCAGGATGTGGTGCATGTGGCTACAGCTCTTGTCGTGAGTTTGCCGTGGCTGTATGTAATGGTTTGGCGCGCATGGATATGTGCCATACTTATGCCATAGAGAATAAACAAGATTACATTAAAAAACTTAAATCGACCAACGAAAAACTTGCAAATACTAAAAATGCACTAAAAGAGTCGGAAGCTACAGCTCAGAAAGAGAAGGAAAAGTTGCAGGAACTCTCAACCACTACAAATGAGATGTTTAATAAGCTTAAGGCCGGTATTATCATCGTAGATAACCAGCAAAAAATTGTGTTGTCAAATCATGCGTTTATTAATTTGTTGGGTGATGATGCAAAAGAAATTAGTGATGTTGTACCGGGCCTTGTCGGCGCAGGGCTTGAGAATCTTGTTCCTCCCTCGGTTAAAAACTTTTTTAATTACGTACTGGAGCACAATAAAAGTGTAGAAAACAAAGATATTCACCTTAACGATAAGTTGCTGAACGTTTCTGTATTTCCTATTAGGAAGCACCATATTGCCGGTGCAGTATTCAGAGATATGTATGTTCCTGAGGTTCAGCGGGAGGAGATAATTAGCCGTGTTTCAGAAGTGATAGATCGCAACCTGAATATGGTACAGAAAATCGGTTTCCTACTGGGAGAAGGGGCGTCGGAGACAGAACGTATGCTCAATTCTATTATTGAATCGTATCAAAAAGACAAAAAGCGATAGCATATGAGTGCATTTTATACGGAAGTGAATTGCCAGCAACGTAATCATGAGGGTGAGCGTATTTGTGGCGATGTTTTTATTTCTAAACGTTTACGCGAGGAGCGACGAACAATTGCTGTTTTGTCTGATGGAATGGGCCATGGAGTTAAAGCCAATATGCTCGCCACCTTAACCGCCACCATGGCAGTTAATTTCACAAGAGAACATAAGGATTATCAAACTATTGCTGAGATAATAATGAACACCCTGCCTGTGTGTAGTGTCAGGAAAATCAGTTATTCCACCTTTACCATTGTTGATGTTGAAGATTCCGGTGAGGTCAGTATCCTGGAATATGATAATCCCAATTGCATAATTATGAGGGGTTCCAGGGTTTACGATCCAGGTTGGGAAAATATTGTGATGGAGAGTGAACAGAATAAGGGTAAGGAGCTAAGAGCAGTTAAATTCAGGCCGCGAAAAGAAGATCGCATTATATTTTGGTCCGATGGAATTATTCAGTCGGGTCTGGGCTCGCACAAGTACCCTTTTGGCTGGGGCATAGAAGATAGTACTGATTTTGTGGTGCGGACAGTACAAAAAACACCATATATCTCGGCACGTAAGCTTGCTCAGAAAGTGCTTAATATGGCCGTGATGAATGATAACTACGAATCAAAAGATGATACCAGTTGCGCAACCATTTATTTCAGAGAACCTCGTAAGTTGCTTATCTCCACAGGTCCGCCTTTTGAAAAGAATCGCGATATTGAATTGGCCATGAGTGTACATCAGTTTGAAGGTAAAAAAATTGTTTGTGGCGCCACTACTGCGGAAATCATTGCCAGAGAACTTGGACGTGAAATTGTTGATGAGTTTGAGTTCCATGATCCTGATTTGCCGCCGGTAAGCCATATGCAGGGCGTTGATCTTATTACTGAAGGTATTCTTACCCTGAGTAAAGCCTATAATATGCTTCACGATTATAACAATAATATTAAACTAGGCAACGGGCCGGCCGACAGAATCGTGAAAATGTTATTGGAATCGGATGAAATTAATATCATTATTGGTACAAAAATAAATATCGCTCATCAGGATCCGACATTACCCGTTGAACTGGAAATTAGACGCACAGTGGTGAAGCGAATAGCCCGGGTATTAGAAGAAAAATTTCTTAAAGAAGTTGCTTTACAGTATATTTGACACATTTTTAAATATATAAATATATGGCTATGAATGAGAAACAAATTCGCTTGTTGGGCGTACTTATTAAAGAGCGTCAAAATGTAGCTACTCAGGTTCAGGAATTATTAACCCGGTATGGGTGTAGTATTAAAACCCGACTAGGTATGCACGAGGCAACAGATGACCGTTGTGCTCCACACGGGTTGATTATTCTTGAACTGACCGGAGCGTCGGAAGATATGCTAAAACTTGAATCAGAATTAAATGCTTTGCCAGGTGTGGACGCAAAGAATATTACATTTGATTTATAATTTAGTTCGCATTGGCAAAAAAATTGATAGCAAAGTGCGTGCGCATTCTTTAATTAAATAGGTTACAATGGTTATAGAAAAAACAAAAGAGGCTGTTAAAGATATAATGAGCCCTTTCTACCGCTTTTTTAAAATTGAATCTTCCGGAGGTATTCTTCTTATAATCGCAACAGCAGTCGCATTGATTTGGGCCAATACCCCATTCAGAGATGTTTATTTTCATATTCTTGAGTTTCCCATTGCTATTGGTGCAGGTGACTTTTTACTGGAGAAAACTCTGCATCATTGGATTAATGATGGCCTGATGGCCCTTTTCTTTTTTCTTGTAGGTCTTGAAATAAAGCGTGAAATAATGGCCGGAGAATTATCATCATTCTCTAAAGCAATATTGCCAATTGGGGCTGCTGTAGGAGGAATGGTTCTGCCTGCTCTTATCTATATTTTTTTACAAGGTGGTACGCCAGCAGCCGATGGTTGGGGGATTCCAATGGCAACAGATATTGCATTTACAATTGGTATATTAAGCTTAATTGGAAAAAGGGTTCCCTTAGCCCTAAAGGTTTTTCTTGTTGCATTTGCTATTGTTGATGATATTGGTGCTGTTATTGTTATAGCGTTGTTTTACAGCCACGATATTATGTGGAATCTGTTATTTTTGAGTATGGGCTTCATGGCCTTATTGATGATAGCAAATATGTTTCATGTCCGTTCATTAATATGGTATGTCATCATAGGTCATATCATATGGTTCCTGTTTTTAAAGTCAGGTATACACCCGACTCTAGCAGGTATTATAGTTGCATTTACTATTCCGGCAAATCGCAAGCTTCGACTCGAAGATTTTGTGGGGCGTATACGTGAGCAAAGTAATATCTTTTGCAAGGAATCATGCAAAGACAGGATGACGTTAAGTAATTTGCAGCTTGAAACCATAGATAATTTACAACAATCAATATCAAAAGTTCAAAGCCCGTTGCAATCACTTGAGCACCTGCTACATCCTTTTGTTACATATGTGGTAATGCCACTGTTTGCACTTGCTAATGCTGGTGTGGTGCTTACCACCGGTAGTGTTAGTATTTTTTCCGGAGTATCACTTTCCATAGCTATATCACTAATCGCAGGAAAAGTAATTGGTATTTCTGGTTTTACCTGGCTTATGGTAAAACTGAAAATAGGTAAGTTGCCTTCAAAGGTAAATATGAAAATGATTTTCGGAGCTGCAATGCTGGGTGCTGTTGGTTTTACTATGTCTTTATTTATAAGTAATTTGGCCTTTGGCGATGACGCTCTTTTGAATAATGCAAAAATTGGAATACTAACCGGATCGTTTATCGCCGGTGTTACAGGTTATTTATTGTTGAAAAAGTTTACCAAATAAACATCGATTGCCTATAAATGTATGAGAAACTGAACTTGCCAAAGGCTGATATTCAGATAAGGCAAAATGCCAAAGTATCAGAAATATTTGATGTAGTGCGGAAACTTTGGTTACCTTATACTCCGGAAGAATGGGTCCGGCAAAATATTTTACACTTTTTAATTAATTATCAGGATGTGCCTCCTTCACTCATAGCTGTTGAGATGCCGATAAAAGTAAACAGAATGGAACGAAGGTGCGATATAGTGGTGTATTCCAGGTCAGGCAAACCAGCAATGATAGTGGAATGCAAAGCTCCAGGTGTAAAGGTTACCCAAAAAACAGTAGATCAGGCAGGGCGATATAATTTAACCCTAAAGGCACCATATTTAATGGTCTCGAATGGGTTAAAACATTATGCTTTTTCTATCGATTTTGAAAATGAATCCACTACAGCTTTAAAATCAATTCCTGATTATAGCTCGTTGTTGAGGCATTGAAGTGTATATTCGTCAATCCAGCCCGTAAAGGTGCGTAACCAGTCTTTTTTTATTCCGCAAACCTCAAACCCAAGTTTTTTAAATAACCGCAAGCTTTTTGTATTGTCTGAGCCAATATTGCAATAAAGCTGCTTCAGGTGAAGGTAATTGAATACATAACCCTTTACAAGCTCAATGGCCTGCGTGGCATAACCCCGTCCTCTATCCTCCTGGTTATTTATTAATATACCCACTCCAGCGCGTTGATGGAATGGGTCATAATCGAAAAGATCTATTGCACCAACTGCTTTGCCCTGCTGTTTGTCCATAATCATCAGACGAAGTTGCCTGTTTTCAAAGATATCTTGAGATGCTGATTCAGCATATTTTCGTATGGTATGATGCGAAAACGGAATGAGGGTATTAGAAACCTGCCAGTTATCGGTATTATTTTCCCAGTCATATATTATGTCAGCATCGTCGGGTTCTACGGCACGTAAGCGTATATGGTTGTTTTCCAGTAGTTTTTCTTGCATATTATTTTTGATAATAATTGAGGTTCATTATAAACGCCCCTGCATATCCATTTTCTAATAGCTCTTTGCGTTTTCTTTGTGCCGTTTTGTAGTCGTATTTTCCCAATATATAGCGATAAATTCCATCAGGTCCTTTTATTCTCTCTACTCCATCAATATTTTTAAAATAGCTTATGTCCACGGGAACTTTCAGTGCAAGCAACTGAATAGTATATTTGCCGTCTTTTTGGCTGTTCTTCTCAATGCGCTTTTGAGATGCAATGTTGCCCTGATGTTTTTTCTTCTCCAGTTCTCGATAATTAATAATGCGAGCATTGGGGAATCCCATGTCTGCTGCTTTATTTACAAGCTCAGAAGCTTTGGCACGTGAAGCATATTTACCAATTGTATAGAAATAACCCTGAACCGATGGGAATATCCATACATTTGACACTCCCTTTGCCTCAACTTTTTTAAATGCTCCGGGTGAGAGGGGTTTGGGTGAATCTGTAAGGAGTACGGTATATTGTAATTGAACGGCTTTGTCTCCAAATTTCAAATTTTCTGGAACATTAAACTCTTCATAGGTTATTTTCGTATCGCCGGTTTTAATTACATTAATCTCTACACGACGATTGTAACGCTGTGCTTCGGGATTGGGATTGCTGGCACTAACCAATGGCTGTTGCTCGCCTTTTGATTTGGCTATAAACCGGTCCCTCGATATACCTTTGTTTACAAGGTAATTGATTACATTTCTGGCTCTTTTGGCTGCAAGGTTTTGGTTGTAACCTGCATTGCCTGTAGGATCTGAAAATCCCGTGACTTCCACATACAGCTGTGGGTTTTGGTTCATTACCTTGTAGAGTTTTTCTAACCTAATTCTGGTTTCTCTGGTAAGTTGGATGCTGTTATAGTCGAAAAGCACTCCTCGCATTAGCACATATTCACCGCTGGCAACAGGCTTAGGTGTTAACTCTACATCGAGTGTAATTTTGGGTAAACCATAGTCTGAAGGTATGCTTACTGAGCGCTGGTGGGTTTTATATCCGGGTCCCTCAAAAGTAACCAGGTAATCTCCCGGAGGTACAGTCATGGAATAGGTTCCGTCACCAGACGCTTTTGTGGAGGTTACCATTGCATTGGTTTGCTGGTCAATTACTCTGACGTTGAAGTTAGCGTTGGTATCCTGGTTGTCCTGTAATAGAATAATTCCTCTGATATCAAAAGATGCATATTGATTTTGTTCTTCTTCTGGCTCTTTGTTTTCCGCAGTTTCCGGAGTCTCCTTAACTTCTGTTTCTGTGATAATTGGTTCTTCCGGTGTTTCCTCTTCTTTTGTGGATTCTTCTAATGTTGTTGTGTCTGATTCTATTTGTGATGCTTCAGTTTTAGTTTTATCTGTATCCGGTTCGTCTGCAACCTCCGCTAATTTCGGGGCTTCCGTTTCAGGAACATCTTCCCCTTCGTCAAATTTTAGCTGGTAACGATAAATGTCTTTTCGTCCAAAAGTGTCATCCGGGTCTCGATGAGCAAATAGGGCAAACTTTCCGTTTTTATAAGGCATAAAGAAAATATCGTCATCAGTTGTATTGATTGGATATCCAATATTAAGTGGTGTAGTCCATTCTCCCACTGCATTCTTTTTTGAATAAAAAATATCGTAGCCACCCATGCTGTTGTGTGCTTCAGAGCAAAAGTAGAGTGTTTTACCATCTTCCGAAATTACCGGGCAATCTTCGTCAAATGGCGTATTAATAGCTCTACCAAGGTTAACGGGGTCTTTCCATTTTCCTTTACTGTCTTTTTCTATTACATAAATGTCTCTTCCTCCTTTGCCACCTTTCATTGTACTGGTGAAATAAAATGTTTTTCCGTCGGGGGCCGGAGAAATATGCGATTCCCAATCGCGTGAATTAATGTCGCGGTCAAGTTCCTCGATTTCTGTAAATCTGTATCCCTTTTTTTCTGCTTTGTAAAGATTCCCATCTCCATAATCATCGCGAAAAAAGTACATTTGTGTGCCGTCGGCAGATATTCCTACTGTAGCAAGATATCCGTCTGAATTTATTTTTGATGTAATATCCTGGGGTTCTGCCCATTCCCCGTTCTCGTTTTTTGTTGTATAGTTAATTATTTCATAAAAAGTTTCCTGTTGCAATTCTCTGTCATATACTCTTTGTAGTGTTGTGTATATCATTGTTTTGCCATCGGGAGTTATGACGGGATTAAAGTTGTCATCGCTATCGTTTATCACATGTCCCAGATTAGTTTTTTTAACAGGTATCGGGGAGCTAATCAGCTCTTTAGCATTTTTGCATGTCTGTATTTGAAGCTCTACAAATTCATGGTAGTAAACATCGCCATCATCGAGTTGTTTTTTATATTCTGTGTATGTTTGGATAGCTTTATCGAGCTGAACATTGATTCTGTAAGCTTTAGCAAGATAGAATAAGGCTTCGGGAGGAGCTTGTAGTTCCCGGTAGGAGCCTTCTTTGTAATTCCCGGAAATGTCTGTGATGGCTTTTTCCAGATAGGGTATTGCTCTTGATTTGTCGCCCAGGAGGTTTAGGTAGCACAGGCCAATGTTGAAGTTGACATTGGCATTCATTTCACCTCTTTCTTCAATTTTTTCAAAGTGTTTTAATGCTTGCGCATAGGCTCCATACTGAAGTTCGCTGTATCCTTCAAGAAATTGTTTTTTAAAATCTTTTGACGGTCGTTGAGCAATGCTACTTAATCCAGTGCAAAGTATCAGCAATATGAATATGTATTTTTTCATAGGTATCCCAATTTGAGTCATTAGACTCGTGAAAATGCTGCTATATACAAAGGTAAAATTTATTATGAATTTTTTATATTTAATTAGACTCTGCCAGATATAACGTATTTGCACCATGATCTCAAAAAAAAACCTGTGGCTAACCACAGGTTTTTTATGTAAAAGCGATTTTGTTATTTTTTAAAAATCTCTTCTTTTACCTTTTGGTAAGCTTCTTGAAAATCTTTCGTTTTGTTAAGCTTTTTGTATTTTAACTGCAACTCATTGCTTCGTTTTTGTAAAATGTTTGTTAACGAATCTGCTTTTTTGCTTAGTCTGGGATTTTCATCGCTATTTGCTTTGATGGTTAAATCAACGATTTGTTTGTCTATCTTTACAAGCTCTTTCGCATCTTCCTTTATAGTGGTTTTATCATTTTTGCACCCTGCTATAAATGCAAAAGTCACAAAAATCACCAATATTAACCTCTTCATAATTTATTTTTTCTTGGTTTTAATTTTGTTAAGGCTTTTAGTTACACCAAATAGCTCAATTGATTTTTTGTTGTAAGCCAATGCGGCTTCTTCAGGGGTGTCAAATGACCCGAGATTAATTGCTTTGCGATTTACATAAATAATCGCCTGGTATTTGTTTGAGTTTTTTACAACTCCCCTGTAGCCAAATTGATTGTCGGTCTTGCTTGTGTTGCGAACAACATTTGAAAGGGTAGACCATTCAAGGTTTTTGATACGGCAGTCAAGTGGATTTCCGTTTATGAAACGCACCCAGTAACGTCTTTCTTCATCAGGTTTTTTGATGAATTTTTCAGCTACAACCTTTTGCAAATAGATTGTTTCATTTTTATATGAACCATCTGATTGCTTCCAGTTTTTTTGAAAAAATGCATACCCGCGGCTATGACGGCGCAGGTTTTCAAGAAACTTAATTTTAGTTAAATAGGGGTGGTTGACGAGGTATTCATATACCACATCATCAACCAATGCCTGATCTTCAGCATTTTTTAATGGTAATTTACAAATCATAATTTTGGTTTTTAGTTGTTAGTAATTTATTTCAAATATAACACACTATAAATTAATATACAAATTTTTGTTATTTTTTGTGTGTAGTATGTTATACTAATGTTTGTGTCGCCTAGTTTGCAATAATTTGATTCTTTTGAATTTTGTATTTTAAAAAACCATAGAGCTTTTCGGCCTCTCTTCTTTGGGGAGCCTGATTATAATCTTCTTTGATTATACTTAAGTAACTTATAGCCTTATCATAATTTTCAAAGGATGCATATATTGCTGCAATCTTGAGTAGGTAGTGTGGAGTGATGATGTAGTTGTTCCTGCTCTTTATTGCTGCTTTGTATTTTTCAAGGGCCTCGTTAATTTTCCCTTGTTCCGATAGCGCATCACCCTGAGCACCTAATGATATAATTGAAAAGAAACGATCTTCTGTTTTTACGGATGATAGTAATTGAACAGCTAATTGATATTCTTGCAAGTGCAATGCGCATATTCCTCCATAAATTGCAGCTAGCCTACTTTGTTTAGATGGTGTTTCGTGAGCTAATTGCTGAAACCCTTTGAGCGATTTTGACCCTTTTAGTGCTAAATCATATTTTTGTTCTCTAAAAGCTTTTTCGGCGGGATACATTTCAGCATTTAATTCAGGTTTATTTGGTAGTGTATCGGTATATTTAGGTAATAAAAAGTAGCTGTCTTGCTTACGTACTTTGTTCACTGTAAGTCTGTCGTATAAATCAAAGATAGATCTGTACCTGCCATTATTAATAATAGTTTTCCATAAACGTTTTTTATTGTCGAAAAAACGCTCTTGAGACCCTGTGGGCTTTTCTCCTGTTTTTTCAATTGAATATAAATGTTCTTTTCCAAATATTAATTTAGTTCTTTCGCCTTTAGAAAGCGCTAAAGCCAAACCAATCATTTCTGTTTCACCACCTACATTAGCCAGAGAGTTTTGGCTGAATTTAATTCCTGTTATATTATACTCATTCATATTGAGTCGTTCAATGGCCTCTGTTAATTGATAAGTATCCCAGCTATTTTTATTGTATTTTTGCTTTATATATGCTTTAGCTTTTTCTTTAATGACAAAGGGTTCGATAAGATTTTTTGCTGCATGCAGTGGCATAGTTCCGGGCTCTCCAATAGCCTCAACTTTAAATACATATATTTTACCATTGATTTTATAGGGATTTGAAATGGCATGTTTTTTTGAATTAAAAGCCCAGTTGTATAAATGTTGACTATTGTTTAGATCTCTTACTTTGGTATCTAAAGCCATCGCTTCATAGTTTTCGAGTATGTAGTTGTTGGCAACAGCCTTACTATCAAATTTTTTCGGGTTTTCTATGTTTTCTGCAAAGGATCTGGCTTCTTCCATAGTAGCTTCAATGTCTTTTTCGGATGGTGAAAGTGGTTGATATAATGCTGTGAAATTGTATTTTTTCCTTTTGACATCCTGATCAAATATTTTAATAATGTGCCAACCAAAACGGGTGTTAGCTAACACAATCTCTCCTGGTTGGTTGTAAAATGTGCTGTCACTAAAATCCTTTGCCATCTCGGCATGCTTAAACCACTCTGTATCTCCCCATTCTGCTTTATTGGGCTTTTCTTTTGAATACCTTTTTGCGATATCCAGGAATTTTTCTCCCTTTTTTATTTCTTTTTCAAATTGTTCCTTGACCTTACTTGCTTCATTAAAATTAGAATTTCTTAAAAGTAAATGATGAGCCCAGGCTTTTTCTGGTAAATGAGTAATACTTTCAATTTTTATGCTTCTGAAAGAGTTCTTTGTGAAATACGGGCCAAAAACATCGCCAGGCTTTCCTTTTTCAAAAAAGGTTTGCATTTTTTGGGGAATGGTGTTTTTATAATAAAAAGAACTGTATCTCTTGATGTGTGGGCTCATGCTTGCAATTTTTTCAAATGATTGCCCACTTTCTATTAACCTTTTAAATGATTTATATTCTTTTTCATGGAAATGTTTATGGATCCTTGGAGGGATATATGCAGCTCTTAAATAACGTCGTTCATTTATTTGATATGTGTTTTTGTTTTTGTTTAAAAAAGTTTTGAAATCCTTGTCAGTGGGCGTTACTGAGTCGTTGTAATCACTATAAGGAAGGGTAGTTGCTTTTATGGCTACTTCTTTATCCAGAAGATTTGTTAACCAGTCGCTGTAAACCTCAGTTATGAAAAAACTTGACTTCAGAAGTGATTCATATTTCTTCTGACGTAAATTATTGTTTATATTGTTGATTTGGTAAGTCCACATGAAATACGGGTCGGAATCCTTTGCTTTTTCAAGCTTTTTAATGAAAGGCTTTACTCTCGATGGATCAAATTTACCGGTTTCAGGATTTCTGAAGACCGGGTTTTGCTTAATGCCCGGATGTATATCATTGCCAAACAGGTAGTTGTTTTTTTCTTCTTTAGATATTTGAATTCCCAGATAATCTAATTCATGATTGATTTTCTTTTTTTTAATGAGGTTAGTAAAAGCCTTTATTTGATTTTTTTGTTTTTCTTCTACTTTATACTGATCTTTCAATAATAATCTATTGTATCTGTCTATTTTGCGTTTTTCCTTTAAATACTCTTTATAGGTAATGGTTTCAACTATACTATCTGCATTTGTTTCGCTGATTCTGTATGGAGGAAATTCGCCTTTTTTATTATTTTTATTACATGCTGTAAGGGCAGATAAAGCCAATAGTAA
>NZ_DATFKB010000102.1:0-4041 GCF_035268865.1 Salinivirga sp.
TGTAATAATAGCAATGTTGATGTTATTTATTAAAATAGTTGTCCCTATACATAACATATACATCTATTAAATAAAAATATGTATTTTTTTCTGTAACATACATGAATAAACGCAAATAGTATATAAATAATAGACATGGCAAAACTTAGCTTAACAAAAACAGCTTTTACAACAGGCAACTACTATAAATCGATGAATGAAGCTTTAAAATCCATTAATGGGGATTATCATATGCTCCATTATCCCTTTTATAAGGACATGGATGATAGTTTCAGTCAGGCCCAGAAAAATTTAATAGAGTATTGTATCGAAAAGTTTTCGCTACTAAAGGACAAAGATCTGCTAGATATTGGTTGTGGAAATGGTGTTGTTGCGCTGTATGTGTCTGACAATCATCCAATTAATAGCGTAACAGGTGTAGACTTAAATGCCAATAACGTAAAAATTGCCAATGAAGAGAAGAAAAAAAGAAATAAAAACAATGTCAATTTCCTGGAAGGAGATGCACAGAATTTATCGCATATTGAAAGCAATAGCATTGATATCATCATAAATATTGAAAGCGCTTTTCATTATCCCCACAAAGACTTATTTATCGATGAAATACATAGAATTTTAAAACCCGGAGGACAGTTTATCATAGCTGATATATTAACCACAAAAAAAGAAAGTACACTCCTCAAGAGTTGGAAAAGAAAA
This sequence comes from Salinivirga sp., assembly GCF_035268865.1. GTDB lineage: Bacteria > Bacteroidota > Bacteroidia > Bacteroidales > Salinivirgaceae > Salinivirga. The sequence goes on from NZ_DATFKB010000102.1 coordinate 700, forward strand.
ATGAACTTTCATCATTGGTCTTTTGATAAATACCAGGATGCATTCAACCGCTCCCACTTGAACTTATGCGAGCATGATGACATAACTGACAAAGTAATTCTGGGTTTTAAAATGTACAAGAACTATTTCAACAAGTTCAGCAAAAATGGCCATTTACGCAATCCGATTTTAAAACTATTCTTTATTATCAATGTAAAACTTAATATACGATTACTAAAAAGGAAAAGGAGATATTACATTTTCCTTGGTGAAAAATAGCTCTTTCAGTGCAACAAGCTCCTTTTTATGTGAACTTAAGGAACAAAATGAAGTCATAGCAAACAGGTGGCGAAAATAGGAATGGTACACCTCAGCGTTTATTCCACCAGAGGTGCCAATCAAATGCCTGCCAGCCCTGAGCATATCGAGGTAAGATTGTCTAAATAAACAACGCTTTATTAGCGCCTGGATGTTATCGGCTGTCTATTCTTCACGAATTTAACATTGAGCAAGAATTATGATGCCAACTGATTTCGAGTCTCGAAGAATTACTATAGCGTTCTGCCCTATAATGGGTATGGCTACAAGGAGGCCCAAGAAATCTTTGGTGTCGTGTAATACAATTGTGGCCAATCATTCCGGAAACAAATGTTTTGGCCCCTTAACGACTAACTGCGTCAATTATAATGGCAGTATAAATCCGCCATTTGGCAAGCAAAGACCTTTACTTCCTGGCTTGAGGAGGGGCGCAGGCTATCATCTTATCAAATAACGGAGTTTTTGCAATGTATTTCATCCGATCAAACCCTCTCCCCTTCTGCTCAATTTTGATAATCCCGAAGTACGATAAAAAACGGTCGAATGTACGTAACGAATAGCAATTGGCAGCGTACTCCTCCGCCGTGGTGTAACCAGGAACCAGATCTTCCAGAAGATAAGGAAAAGCTTTGAAGTATTTTTCTGCATAGAAGCTGTTCAAACGGTTTACTTCACCATATTTTGCCAACAAAATCAGGGTAAAGCCAAATCCTTTCTGACCCATCCCATTATCCTCATAAGCATCGAAATAAGCCCAATTAAACTTTGTGGCAAACACCTCAAAAAGCTGCCGTAAAAGCTTATCATCATCAGCAATAAGCTTTTCGCCCGATTTTGTCAAACTCAGCACTCCTTTTCGCTTCTTGGCAATACCTGATATCTCCAGAAGAATGTGGGTAAGATGTACACTCAGTGAGTCGGTTTCTTTATATAGCTTAGAGATCTTACTCTCAATAGAGTCGTCTTTAATAAAGCCCTGTCCATAAAGATCAGCTACAATTTTGGTTGGCAGAAACCCTTTATTTGTGAGCTTGATCTGGCCTTTTTCCTGAAGTAGTTTTGCAAGATACTTGATTTGGTTAAGAAGAGGAACCTTGTCGTAATCGGTTTTCGACAACTGCTTCATTTGCAAAGGGCTTGATTCACTAAAAGTGTGATAAAGGATTTGCTTCATCTCATTTGGCGAGTATCCTTGAAAATCGGCAATTCCCCGATTATTTTGTTCCTGCATCTGCTGATTTACTAAACGCTGTAATTCTTCAAAATCCATATCCTAACATTTAATTATAATACTATTGTATAGCAGACCATTGAAAATGCTGCTTTAACAAACCTGCTTTCAGCAAAGCTACAATTTTGTTACGCAACAAAAAAGTATGTGAAAGGCTGAATTTTCTGATGCAAACTGAGTGCTATGACGTACCTGGGTAAGGCTACTTTTTTGGGGCGATATTTATTGTACCATCTCTGGCGTAGAGGCTTCTGTTAATTGATCCAATTAAAATTTCCGCACATTCTGAATCTTCAGCCCGCCTGTTTAATGATGATATAAAAAGCTATACGCTAAAGCATCACAATTAAAAAAACACTGATTTCCTATGACTTACCAATAAAAAGGAAGCAGTTTTTTTACCAGTAATAAAACAACTTCAACACAGAAAATAGAGATAAACCAGGGATCGTAAAACAATAAAAAGAGCTGTGTGTTAAACAAGCAACAATAACTTAAAAAAGAAAATTATGAGCATACACAAATCATCAGCCAAATGGCATGGCAATTTACCTGAAGGAAATGGAACAATGATAGTGGGCGGAGGCGCCTGGGAAGGCAACTTTTCATTCAAGTCGCGCTTTGAAGACGGTAAAGGAACGAGCCCCGAGGAGCTTATTGCCGCCGCACACTCAGGCTGTTTTTCAATGGCTTTTTCGCACGCCCTGCACGAAGCCGGGTTTAAGCCCATATCAGTGGAAACGGAAGCCGCTGCCAAGTTGGAGCAGGTTGACGGCGGATTTGCCATTACCGAGATAAAACTAACTTCCAAAGGTAAAGCTGAAGGCGTTGACGAAAAGAAATTTAAAGAGATAGCCATGGAGGCAAAGGACAACTGTCCTGTTTCGCAGGCACTCAAAGGTGTTAAAATAACACTCGACATTACAATGCTCGATTAAATTGCTTAGAGAAGCATCAGATTAAATAAAAAAACTGTGGGCTGAACTCAATAATATGCGGGTTCAGCCCGCTTTTATTTTTTTTTGTGGGGGGGATATTGCTACTGCAGACCGAAAACATCCCAAATACCTTAAAGCATCCTGATTTTAGTTGAATTACAAGAACGTCAAATTTAAAGCAGCTATCTACATACAACTGCTAACTCAAAATGGATTGGGAGGGGTTCCAAACACTACAAATTCGGCTAAAACGACCAATAATCCAAAAGAAAAGAGTTTCCACGAAGTGGTGGATGAAAACACACGCTGATTCTGATAGTGGAAAAAATGCGCCCACCAATTTCCCATAAAGGCAATCAAAAAAGAGACGATAATGCCAAACAGGGCCAAGCCACCCCACATCATAATCTGGTCAGCATTGTGAAGCAAATTGTAAACAAAAATAATAAGCATGTAAGGAACGATACCTCCTGCAATGATTCTTATTCTAACTGATAATGGTGTTCTGTTGTTCAAGCCTGCATGCTGTTGCAAATGTGACCAAAATAAAAATGAGAGTGCGAAATACAGGGCACCAATACTCACCACAAAAAAGGTATTAAAACCCACATACACCAGACTTCCCCCGTCACCAAAATGCAGAAGAGCTCCTAACAACAAATAGATGCCATTTATAAGAAAGGCACAGGCTGCCAATAATTTACTTAAGAACATAAACAAAGGCGCCTTCACTTTCTTGAGCATGATAAGAGGCAGCAGTGCAAATATTTGCCCAAAGGTAACACCTCCCCAAAGCACAAATACATTGAGATTTTTGCTTGCTGCCCAACTCCACGAAAATGGGTTCAATACAAATTCAATCATTTGCTCGTCCAC
>NZ_DATFKB010000103.1:0-26947 GCF_035268865.1 Salinivirga sp.
GAAAATTTCAGTAATTTTATCTATCATTTTAAGGGAGGTTTTTGGTTTTAAGTATTTGATTGTTAATTACTTAAATATAATCAAAAACCTCTTTTTATTCAAATAAAATTACTGTTTTCTTACGTCGAACTCACGTTAAAATATAAATCTATGAATGAACTGAGAACAAAAGGCGATATTGTAAACGATTGGTTGCCAAGGTATACCGAGCGACCGTTGGATGATTTTGGGAAATATATTCTCTTAACCAATTTTCAAAATTATGTGCAGCTATTTGCCGAATGGCACAATGTACCTGTAGTAGGTGAAGATAGAATGATGCCCAATGCCTCTGCACAGGGTATTACAATTATAAACTTTGGCATTGGTAGTCCTAATGCAGCTACAATTATGGATTTATTAACTGCAATAAATCCCAGAGCCGTATTATTCCTTGGTAAATGTGGTGGTTTAAAAAGAAAAAACAATGTGGGCGATCTCATTTTACCTATAGCTGCAATTCGAAGTGAGGGAACCTCAAATGATTATTTGCCACCCGAAGTTCCATCCCTGCCTGCCTTTAAGTTGCAAAGAGCCGTTTCGTCTGCAATAAGAGACTATAACCGCGATTATTTTACAGGAACTGTTTTTACAACAAATAAACGTGTTTGGGAGTATGACGAACGATTTAAAAAGTACCTCCAAAAAACCAGGGCCATGGCCATTGATATGGAAACTGCCACCATTTTTTCAGTGGGGTTTTATAATGAAATACCCACTGGTGCGTTGCTTTTGGTTTCAGATCAACCTATGATTTCTACAGGAGTAAAAACCAGCGAGAGCGACAAACGCGTTACAGCTCAATATGTTCATGACCATGTTCGAGTTGGAATTGATGCAATGAAAGAAATCGATCGTCATGGCCAAAGTGTAAAACACCTTAAGTTCTGAATATGCCCATACAGACATTCGAGGAGATAATTAAGGATATAGATGCCAAGAAGTTTCAGCCCGTTTATTTTATGTACGGTGAGGAAGGCTTCTTTATGGACCAAATTACCGAAAAAATTGCGAAAGAAGCTTTGCCTGAAACAGAGCGGTCGTTTAATCAAAATATTATGTATGGTGGCGATGTTGAGCTGGCCGACATTGTAATGGCTGCAAGGCGGTTTCCGATGATGGCCGAAAAACAGGTCATTATTGTGAAAGAAGCGCAGGAAGTATCTGGTATTGCCGGTGAGGTCAATGAATCCCAAAGGGCCGAGAAAAAGGAAAATCCACTTACGCTTTATCTTCAGAATCCGGTAGAGAGTACAATTCTCGTCATTAACTACCGCAAACAAAAAATTGACAAAAGAACCAGGTTTTATAAGGGCCTTAACAGCAAGGCTGTGGTTTTGGAGAGTAAAAAACTTTACGACAAAAAACTAAATGCCTGGATAGAGCGGTATATAAAATCAAAAGGCTATACCATTGTGGATCAGGCAGTACAATTGCTTGCCACTTACCTGGGTAATGATTTGGAAAAACTTGTAAATGAGCTGAACAAATTGGCAGTTATATTACCCGAAAAGTCAGCTATTACAGCAACACATATCGAAGAGAATGTAGGTATCAGCAAAGAGTATAATGTTTTTGAGTTATGGGGGGCCATTGCAGCTAAAAATGTAACCAAAGCTCATGAAATAGCCTATTTTTTCTCTAAAAACTCTAAAGATCATCATATTGCAGTTACTATAGCCGTTTTGTTTAATAGCTTCGTAAACCTCCTGCGTTATCATCAATTAGCTGAAAAGCGTGTGCCGGTTAATTCCATAACCAAGCAAATGGGACTGAATTATTATCAGGGAAAAGATTTGCAAACTGCAGCCAGAAATTACCCAAAGTCGAGGGCTGTAAGGGTTATTAGCCTGCTTAGGCATTTCGATGCCCGTAGCAAAGGTGTAATGGGTGAAAATACAAACGTAGGCGAACTGACCAGGGAATTAGTTGCAACAATATTATACTATTAATGAGTTATGAGCACTCAAATAGCGGACTTAACATAATTAAGGCTTCAGCAGGTTCAGGTAAAACCCACAGACTTACACTTGAATACATTAAGCTGGTGCTTGGAAATCCCTCATTGTTTAAAAATATACTTGCAGTAACATTTACCAATAAGGCTACGGCTGAAATGAAGCTGCGCATAGTAGACGAACTGACTAAAATTGCAAGCCAGGATCCTGATGGGAAAATGATGCCCGATTTAAAAAAAGCAATGCAGGTTTCTGAGCATGAACTAAGTAAAAGAGCTCAGCAAGTTTTAGAATTCATTTTGCATGAATATGGCCACTTTTCCGTTTCTACTATCGACCAGTTTTTTCAGGGTATTGTACGTGCCCTGACCCGGGAGCTTAATCTTAGTGGGGGCTACAGGGTGCAGATAGACCAACGCGAAATAATTGAAAATGCTGTTGAACATTTTCTTACCGACCTGAAAAACAATGAAGCCTACATGAAACTTATGCTCGATTTTGTCGATGCCCGAATGAGTGACGATAAGAGCTGGAATGTTCAAAATGAGTTAAATAAATTTACCGTACAGTTATTTCGTGAGCATGTAAGGTTCTACTTTATACGGAATCGTGGAAGTCTCACCGGACAAAAATCACCTGCAGAGGTAAGAAAGTTACTGCGTAATGCTATAAGTAAATTCGAAGCGCGTATTAAAACCTGGGCAGAAAAGGGGCATGCATTTTTATCTAAAACAGGTATTGAGCAGCAAGATTTAAACGGAAAGTCCAAAAATCCGTTTCATCTGGCACTGCAAAAAGCAGAAAAAAAGGATTATGACGACCTCCCGGCCAGACTTGAACGATTGCAGTCTGTAGAAAAATGGTTGCATAAATCCTCTGAAAAGAATGCTTTGACCAGTACGGTGGATAGTTTTATTACTGAATTTACATATGAGTTGGAGTCCATAATTAAAAACGAGTATGTCGAATATATTGAAGCAACAGCCCTCTTTAGAAACATTTTTCAGCATAGCCTGGCTTCTGGATTAATGCAGAAAGTAACCGATTATTTGGCTGATCAAAATCTTTTTATGCTGTCAGATGCCCCGGTGTTATTGAACTTATTTACAGACAACTCTGATACGCCCTTTATATATGAAAAAACCGGTCATCGCTTTAAGCATTACATGATTGATGAGTTTCAGGATACTTCAGCGCTTCAGTGGGCGAATTTCAAACCACTTATCCAAGAATCAGTAGCAAGCATTGGTTACGGAAATTTTATTGTAGGTGATGTGAAACAAGCTATTTACCGATGGCGCAATGGCGATTGGAATTTATTGCAGAGGGTAGTGGCCAAACAAATATCTGACCATACTGTACATTCTCTGCAAAAGAACTGGCGAAGTAAAGAAAAGGTTGTGAAGTTTAACAATACCTTTTTTAGTAACCTTATTCCTTTTTTGTCCGGTCAGCAAGAAGCCCCATATAGTGATATTCTTAGCGAAATGTATGATGACGTACAGCAAGTGATTCCCGAAATTGTGGCCGAAGATCGATTAGGGGGTTATGTCGAATTAAGAGGCCTTGCCGGTGCTAAAGTCGATGATTTTAAAGATAATGCACTCATTGCACTTAAAGAACAGGTTGACAGGTTAATGATTGATCATAAACAAAAAGGTGTATGCATACTTGTTCGCAAAAACGCTGAAGTAAAAAAAGTAGCTACTTATTTGATCAATGAAACGAACTACAATGTTATTTCAACCGGCTCAATGACATTGACCAATTCAAGATTGCTTCAACATGTAATTGCAGCATTCAGGTATTTGGTTGAGCCGCACGATCTTTATCTTAAAACACTTGCTTCTATTGAGAATTACGATAACAGCAAAATTAATTTTAACGAAGTATTCCTTGGAGCGCCAGAAAAATATTTGCCTGACGAATTTATTGAGCCACACTCAGAATTGGCAAACTCATCATCACTCTCATTAATCGGCAAAATAATCAGGATATTCAAATTGGATGAGAAATTTCCAGGTCAGGATGTTTTCATAAGTCGGTTTTATAATGAAGTAAAAAAACTTGCAGGTGAAAAAGGTGGTGGGCTAATGCCTGTAATTGATTGGTGGGACAGAGAAGGTAGCGAATTAAGCATTGAGGTAAACGAAACCGATGAGGAGAGCGTTACCGTAATGACCATCCATAAGAGTAAAGGTTTGCAATTCAGACATGTGATTTTACCATTTTTATACGGTTATCCTGATAAAAAGCTCGACATGATGTGGGTCGATGGCAGTGCATTCTCATTTGAGGCACTGAAAGAGGGTCTTTTTCCGATAACACTCTCGCAAAAGCATGTCCATAGTGCGGGTCTTAATTTTTACTATCAGAAGGAGCTTTTTGAGCTCATGGTCGATCAAATTAATACCCTCTATGTGGCTATGACAAGACCCAAAGAGAGTTTAACCGTCTTTTATAACAAAGAAGCTGGTAAAAATGAGGATGTGGCATTTTGGTTTAATCGTTTTTTAAACCAGGAGAATGAGGACAATAAACTATTAGTTGGCAGGTCTGAACAGGACGATATTTTTACATTTGGTGAGTTGATTAGGTCAGATGGAACACAGAAAACAAAACCAGCTGCCATTAATGTGCGTTTAGACGATTTGGTGTCATTGGCTTTGAAGACAGATTATCAGCATATTACCACAAAGCCGCACGAAAAATTAATGGCGTCGAAAGGGTCGCTTTTACATAAAATATTTGAAAAAATAATTGTGCCGGGCGATATCCAGAAGGCTATCGACGAACAAATCCAGCAAGGTTTTTTAGATAAATCAGAACGCGAAGCAATAATTGAAAAAATATACAAATGGGTCCGTCAACCACAAGTAGCTCATTGGTTTACTGAAAAAGTTAAGGTTTTAACCGAGGCCGATATAATAGTACCCAATAAAAGCTCAAGCAGACCCGACCGTTTGGTTTTTGATGGTGAAAAAGTAATTGTTGTCGATTACAAGTTTGGAGGACATAAGAGAGCAGAGCACCAAAAACAGGTTATTAATTATTGTAACATAATGCGCGATATGGGTTACCAAAATGTGGAAGGTTATATTTGGTATCCTGTATTAGCTACCGTGTATAATGTGAAGAATTAATTCCTTTATTGATTTGAGTTTTATTAACTTCAAAACATTAAAACCTACAAAATGCAGCCAATCAGTAACTCTAAAAACCAGTTAATATCATCGTGGCAGTTATTTATCGATAAGCTGGAGGAAGAGGTAATTGTAGTAAACGATCAGCATCAGGTTGTGTTGGCCAATGAGTCTGCAAAAAAACGGTTTGGCATTCATTCAATGCAATCTTATAAATATTCTTGTAAAAAGTTTTATGGACACTTCTGCGAAGCCTGTGAAAATTGTCCTGTAAATGAAACCTTGCAAAATCAAAAAACAAGTTCATTCTATTTTGAAAAAGCAGCAGGAAAAGGATATGAGGTTACTTCAATTATTCTACCTACAGAGCTTGAACATGAACAATGGGTTATGTGTACTTTAAAGCAAACCCGGAGCCACAAGGAGTCAAAAGAAAAATCTCAATCTGTAAGTGATGTTGGAAATTGGCAGGTTAAGCTCGATGAGTCTCTCAGGGTAGTGCAAACAAACCAATATACATTTCAGTTTTTGGGTCTAACAAAACAAACACTTGAGAAGAATAAACCGTTATTTACCGACCTGTTAGCACCTGAGTATGAAAATGCTTTTATAGAAATAATAAAAGCAATAAAAAATAATAAGGATACACGACAATTACGGTTGTTGGTTAACAGAAGAGACAATAGTTACTATGGAGGCAATGCTGTTATTGGTATAACAAATACCGGGGAAAGCACTTATTATGAATTAAGAATTTCGCCAATTTCATACCCGGAGTTTGGTAGTAAGGAATACTACGATAACCTCAGGTTACAGAATTTTATCTATATCATAACCCAACAGATGGTTCATTCTCAAACCATATCTGAAGGCTACCGTAATATAATTTATTCTATTGCAGAGGTTTTAGAGGCCAATGTTTGTGGGTTTCTTCATCGGGGAGCAGACAAGCAATATCAGGTTGACGGAGCTTTAGTAAACGGCAGATACTATTTTAATGATCATGATCCAACAAACACAAAAGATAAGATTCGAGCTTTATCATCTTTTTTGAAACAAGATGATCATTTAATAATATCGGCTGTTTCCAGCTCCGAACATGAAATTAAAGAATCATTATCTCGTCTGAAAGTAGAATCCTTTATATCATACCCACTGAAACATCAGAACCGTACAGTCGGATACATATTTATTGGATTACCAAACGCATTCGTATGGCCGGAAAGCAGAATAGACTTCGTTAAAATTATTGGTTCAATTATTCTGCAAAATTTATTGCAGCAGGAAACACGGGAAAAACTCAAGCGCTTAAATGAAAACTTTATCAATATATTTGATAATAGCAGTGATGCCGTTTTTATAGTGAGTTTAAATGGTCAAATTCTGGAGGCCAATCAAACCTCAACAGTCCTGACTGGCTACAACAAAAGGGAATTGTTAAAAAAGAACGTAAGTGAAATCTCAAAAGCGGAGACTCTCGACTTAGCCCAGGTGCAATATGAAATGCTCCAGTCTCAGCAGATGATTTTTGGAACAGAACTAATCCCTCGTAAAGGAGAAAAAATTCCGGTTGAAACAAGAGAGAAAATGATTCGCTATCAGGGGAGGCTTGCTATACTTGTCATTGCGCGCGATGTAAGACACAGACGGGAGATAAACCGGATGATGGTACAAACCATCTCAGAAACACAAGATAAAGAAAGGAAAAGAATTGCCGAAGGCCTGCACGATAATGTCGGGCCTTTACTAAGTACCCTGCGCATATATATCGATTTGTTAAGAAATACAGAATTAGTGCAGCAGGAAATCGAAGATTATTCAAATAAAATGAATGAAATTATTAACGAGGCAATTGATACTGTGAGAGAAGTATCAAGAAACTTAATGCCTGGTGTTCTGAATGATTTTGGTTTAAAGGAAGCAGTTTCTGATTTTTGTAACAAGATTAATCAAACAGGAGTTATTCGCGTGTATTTTAAATATAGTTTGGATAATACAAAATTAGAAGATAATCTGAAAAATGTTATATACAGTTTAATTAAAGAATTAATCAACAACTCAATAAAGCATGCCCAGGCAAGTGAAATTGAGTTAAGGATACATGAAAATGCTGAAGGCCTGCAGGTAGAGGTAATAGATAATGGAATTGGAATTGATATTGAACGGCAAATTTCTAAAAGTTATAAAGGCTTGGGGTTGAAAAATATTCTTAGTAAAGTTAATGCCAATTCAGGTAAAGTAACTATTTTAGATGTCGATGGGTTTGGGTTGAGAATTGTTTTTCCAACCAAAAAAATTTCAGAGTAGTCACAAATAATTTACTGCACTATAAAACAAATTGTTATGAATATTTTACAAGCGTTCATAGTTGATGATCACTCTATTTTCAGACAAGGTCTTGCCATTATGCTTAATAAACTGAACAATGTGAAAGTTATTGGTGAGGCAGAGGATGGGAAACAATTCATAGACAGTATTGATAAATACAATCCTGATGTTGTTTTTCTCGATATTAAAATGCCAATTATGGATGGAATAGAAGCTGCCGAGCTTGCTTTTAAGAAAAAGCCAAGTCTGAAAATTGTCGTAATGACTATGTTTGAAGAGCCTGCATATTTCAACAAAATGGTGGAACTTGGTGTGCATGGGTTTTTACTCAAAAATGCCGAGATGATGGAAATACGCAAGGCATTAGCCCGGATTAATGAAGGTGATACTTATTTTTCTGAAGATTTACTGAAAAAGATAAGACACACAAATACAGAAGAACCAAAATCAAACGATATAAATTTTTCAAGACGCGAAAAAGAGGTCTTGGACTACCTTTGCATGGGATTTTCAAACAACGAGATAGCCGAAAAGTTATTTATTAGCCCCCGAACTGTCGATGGCCACAGAGCAAATCTTTTGAGCAAAACAGACTCGAAAAATACGGTAAGTCTGGTTTTATTTGCTGTCAAAAATAAAATTGTTGATCTTGTGTAAAATATAAAAGTTTTATTTGAGGTAATCTTTCGTAAGTATAGACCTCGTTACGGTATTTTGAATTTTTATAGTGAATGTAATGCAAAGCAAAGATATTTTAATTGTAGATGATGCAGAAAATAACTTGATACTCCTGAGTGATCTCCTATCAGAGTTTGAATACAATATCAGAGTAGCTCATAATGGAAGCGAAGCGCTTGATCTCGTAAGGGAAAAAGCGCCTGATCTGATTTTGCTGGATATTATGATGCCTGAAATGGACGGATTTGAGCTGTTAGAAAAAATAAAACCTCAAATCCCTTCAGTAAAAACCATTTTTATTACTGCCAAGTCAAATGAGGAAGACCGTAAACGTGCATTTGAACTGGGAGCCGCTGATTTTATTACAAAACCAGTCAATATTATGCAGGTCATGGATATTGTAAAAAGATCTTTTGAATAGGTGCTGATCTGATCTTTTCTTTCTTCTTCTTTTCTTTCTTATCTCATTCCAGAAAATATGTTTTATGGTAAAATCTACCTGCTTTGAGCATTATATATATTCTTAGATAATGCCTCTTGGTTCGTAAGTATTTGTATTGTAGTTTTTTACGTATATTCGGGGATTCGTGGATAACATTTAATAATCAGGTTGAATTACTGTTTATGTATTTATGCGTTAAGCGTAATTTTATATCATGTTAAACTTAAAACTATTTAAATTATGAATTGGAGAAATATTCGAATTGGAGGCAAATTAGGTATCGGGTTCGGTATCTTAATAGTGATAGCCGTTGCACTTGGTATAATGGCCATTGTAAATATGACAAGTATGCGTACTGAGACTGGATATCTTAGTGATGAATATTTGCCAGAAATTGAAGTTTCAAATGGCATGGAGAACAGCTTTTTGGAGGCCATTTTTGAGCTTAGAGCTTATAATTACACCCACGAAAGTAATTTTTTGACTGCAGGTAAGGATTTATTACGCCAAACCCGAACCCATATTGATCAGGCATATGATTTAGCTGACAAAGCAACTCGTTTGGAGAAACTTGAAGGAGCCACTAAAACTGTGGATGAAAATCTGGCAAAATATGAAAGCCTGCTTGACCAAACTATTGAGGTTGTTGGGAAAATGGAACAAAACCGAAATAATATGGATGCCGCCGCTGCTACATATATGAGAAATTGTATGGAATATCTTGATGGGCAAAATGCCCGGATGCGCAGAGAAATTAATACCGGTAATACCAATATTGCAAGGTTAGAAAAAATTACCTTAATCAATAATATCATCGATGCAGGAAACGCTGTAAGGGTTGAAAATTTTAAGGCGCAGGCTACAAGAGACCCTGAGGCATTAAGAGTGGCTGTAGATGAGTTCAATAACTCTTTTGCCTATTTTGATGATATCCGAAAGTATACTAAATTACAGGATGATCTTGATGCCCTGGATAATATAGAAGAAGCAGGAAAACAATATGCAACTGCCATTAACAATTATCTTGTAAACTGGACTGAAAACGAGAGGCTTGGTGATGAGCGTGTTCCGGCCGCAGGTCAGGTAACCCAAAATGCCAATTCCGCTGCTGTGGCAGCTTTAAATGGCACTGAAAGTATAGCAGGTGATATTGTATCATTAATTGCAACTTCAAACCAGGTAATGATCGTAGGGCTTATCTTTGCTATGATTCTTGGTGTTGTCTTGGCACTTATTATCACTAAATCTATTACTACCGGAATTGGCAAAGGAGTTGGTTTCGCCAGAGAAATAGCAAAAGGTGACCTCACTGCTGAGATTGAGGATAAATACCTGAATCAAAAAGATGAAATCGGTCAATTAGGTAATGCTTTACAATCTATGGCCGATAAGCTTAAGCAAATTGTGCAGGATGTATTTGAAGGTTCCGAAAATATTGCATCTGCGAGCCAGGAGCTAAGTTCAACTTCGCAGCAAATGTCACAGGGGTCGTCAGAGCAGGCTTCATCAGCCGAAGAGGTTTCTTCATCAATGGAAGAAATGGCCAGCAATATTCAGCAAAATACAGATAACGCTAAACAAACAGAAAAAATTTCAATCAAAGCATCAGACGATATCTCGCAAGGTAATGACGCTGTAGAAAAAACAGTCGGTTCAATGAAAGATATTGCTGAAAAGATTACTATCATTAGCGAAATAGCTCGTCAAACCAATATTCTTGCACTGAATGCTGCAGTAGAAGCTGCACGCGCAGGCGAACATGGAAAGGGATTTGCCGTAGTAGCCGAAGAAGTGCGCAAACTTGCTGCACGCAGCCAGGAATCTGCACAAGAAATTGATGAAACATCTAAAAGTAGCGTTTCAATTGCAGAAAACTCAGGTAAATTACTTTCTGAAATTGTTCCTGATATTCAAAAAACAGCTAAGCTTGTTCAGGAAATTTCTGCAGCCAGTTCAGAACAATCATCAGGTGCCGAGCAGGTTAATAGCGCTATTCAGCAACTGAATCAGGTTACACAGCAAAATGCCGCTGCTGCCGAAGAGATGGCTACCAGCTCAGAGGAACTATCAAGTCAGGCTGAACAGATGCGTGAAACAATGGAGTTCTTTAATATTGGCTCAGATGCTAAAAAAAGAACACAGAAAAAGCATAAAAAAGCGAAAACAAAAGTAGAAACCATGCAGCAAAATAAGGAACAACCTCAAAAGCATCAGGGATCTACTGAAACTAAAGGCGTGAATCTAAACCTGAATGACGACGAACACAGCGATAAGGATTTTGAAAACTTTTAGAACAATATTACAGCACCTGGGAACGTTTAATTCCGGTGCTGTAACTTTTTTCATGAAAAATTGTACCGGTAAAAAAAATAATGGCCCACATCAAGAAAATATTAATTGTCGACGATTCCTTTAATAACCTGATTTTACTTGAAGATTTGTTAAGTGAAATGAGCTACGAAGTTGCGGTGGCACACGATGGCCTTGAGGCAATGGACAAAATAAGACAGGTTACACCTGACTTGATCCTGCTTGACATTATGATGCCCAAAATGGGTGGGTTCGAATTAATGGAGCAAATAAACGAGGAGCAGTTAGATATTCCTGTAATATTTATTACAGCTAAAAATAGTGAAGAAGAACGAAAAAGGGCATCAGAACTTGGAGCAGCCGATTTTATAGTAAAGCCGGTAATTATTAGCGATGTGCTTGAAAAGGTAGAAAAAGTTATAGATAAATCATAGTGATTAGTGTTATTTAGAAATGCGGTTGGGGTTCTATCCTGACCGCATTTTTAATTATAAAAGCTTGCCTTGCGTTTTAAATTAAATCGAACTAAATGACCTTTTAAAATGCCCTTAAAAAAGGCAAAAGGGAGATACTAAAATATTTTTAAGAGTCCCGAAATATGCAAACGATTGCAATTACCCTTTAGTTAGCATTAAAAATAAGCCCGGAAGAAAGAAAACATGATATTTTTCATAAGAAAAAACACTTAAAATTTATAGATTTGTATACAAATTAAGTTAAACTAAATAAAAACTATAAAGTTATGCCTAAAGGTTTTTTCAATGTCCCGAAAGCAGTAAACGAACCAGTACGTTCGTATGCTCCAGGCACAAAAGATCGTGAAGAGCTCAAAAAAGCACTTAAAGAGCTTAAGTCAAAACAAGTTGAGATACCAATGGTAATTGGTGGCAAAGATGTAAAAACTGACAAAGAAGTTGATATTCATCCACCACATGAATTGGCTCATACACTGGGGCACTATTACCAGGGAAGTGCTAATGAGGTAAATATGGCTATTGATGCTGCAATGGAGGCAAAAGAAAAGTGGGCAGCAACACCATGGCACGAGCGTGCAGCTATTTTTCTTAAAGTAGCAGATCTGCTCACAGGGCCATATCGCTATAAAATGAATGCTGCTGCAATGCTCGGCACATCAAAAACCGCGCATCAGGCAGAGATCGAAACGGCTTGTGAATTTGCTGATTTTATGCGTTTTGGTGTAGAATATATGACCAAAATTTATGAAGAACAACCAGTTTCAGATAAAAATACCTGGAACAGGGTCGAATACAGACCACTTGAAGGTTTTGTTTTTGCGTTAACGCCGTTTAATTTTACCGCTATTACTGCAAACCTGCCGGCTGCACCTGCAATGATGGGTAACACGGTAGTTTGGAAACCTTCAAAACTGAATATCTATTCTGCTAATGTTGTAATGGAAATATTCCGCGAAGCAGGATTGCCAGACGGTGTTATTAACCTTGTGTTTGCTTCTGGCCCTGTTGTGGCCGATACTGTCTTTGCAAGTCCTGATTTTGCCGGATTCCATTTTACAGGTTCTACACCAGTATTCCAGCAGTCATGGAAGAAAATTGGCGACAACATTACAAAATACAAAACTTACCCACGTATTGTTGGTGAAACAGGTGGTAAAGATTATATCTTTGCTTCACCAAAAGCCGATGCTAAGGCTGTGGCTACAGCTATGGTTCGCGGTGCTTTTGAATATCAGGGACAGAAATGCTCAGCTGCTTCAAGAACATACCTGCCAGGCAATCTTGCCGACGAAATTTTCAAGTACGTGAAAGAAGATGTTTCAACAATTAAGCAAGGATCACCCGAAGATTTTTCAAACTTCCTTTGCGCCGTAATTGATGAATCGGCATTTGATAAACACGCTGCTGCTATCGATATGGCTAAGGAAGATAGCTCTTGCGAAATTATAGCAGGCGGTGGTTATGATAAATCAAAAGGTTATTTCATCGAACCAACGGTTATTAAAACTACGAATCCAAAATTCTACTCTATGGAAGAGGAGCTTTTTGGACCAGTGTTAACCGTTTATGTGTATGATGAAAATAAAGTGGATGAAACGCTTGATATCCTTGACAATACATCTATTTATGGATTAACAGGTGCTATTTTCACACAAGATCGTTACGAAATCGATTACCTGACAAAACGTTTGGTTAATACAGCTGGTAACTTCTACGTGAACGATAAGCCAACTGGAGCCATTGTTGGACAGCAGCCATTTGGTGGCGCCAGGGGTTCAGGTACCAACGATAAGGCTGGTTCAATGTTGAACCAATTGCGTTGGGTGTCGGCACGCAGTATAAAAGAGAATTTTGTGCCTGCCAAAGATTATCGCTACCCTTACATGGAAGATGAATAATTATAACTATAAACAAAACCCGGTACATAATTATGCACCGGGTTTTTTAAAACCAATAGACTATGAATCCAAAAATGCAGAAAGTACTTGACAATTTAGGCATTGAAGAAGTTAATGCCGGCGTATGTACAGGTACACAATGGATAGATACCAACGGAAAAGAAACGACATCGGTAACACCAATTGATGACTCAATATTGGGAAAGGTTAAAAATGCAGAGCTCAAGGATTACGAAAATGTAATCACCAAAGCACAGGAAGCATTTAAGAAATGGCGCGAAGTTCCCGCTCCAGCAAGAGGAGAGATAGTACGCAAAATCGGTAATGCATTACGCGATAATAAAGAAGACCTTGGAATGCTTGTCAGCATTGAAATGGGCAAAAGCTACCAGGAAGGTCTGGGCGAAGTGCAGGAAATGATCGATATTGCAGATCTTGCCGTTGGACAGTCACGCCAGCTTTATGGCTTTACTATGCAAAGCGAGCGTCCCAATCACCGCCTCTTCGATCATTACCATCCCTACGGGATTGTTGGTGTAATTACAGCTTTTAATTTTCCCGTAGCTGTTTATGCATGGAATACAATGATCGCAGCTGTGACCGGTGATGTGGTTGTATGGAAACCATCATCCAAAACTCCACTGACAGCAGTAGCTGTGCAGAAAATTGTTGCTGATGTAATAAAAGATGAACCGGAAGTTCCCGAAGGAGTTTTTAACCTCGTAATTGGACGCTCTGCTGTAATGGGCGACAACTTTATCGAAGATAAACGTGTACCACTTATTTCTGTTACCGGATCGACTCGCGTTGGGAAACGTGTAGCCGAGAAAGTTGGAAAACGTCTGGGTAATACAATTCTTGAGCTGGGAGGTAACAATGCCATCATTCTTAGCCCGGATGCTAACCTTGAAATGGCCATACCTTCAATTGTTTTTGGAGCTGTTGGAACAGCCGGACAGCGCTGTACATCAACTCGTCGTGTAATTGTACACGAAGATATTTACGAAGATGTAAAGAAAAAACTTACCAATGCCTATGAACAAGTGTCGAAGAAAATTGGTGATCCGCTTGACGAAAATAACCTTGTAGGGCCACTTATCGATACAGATGCCACAGAATTGTTCACTTCTGCACTTGAAAAAGTGAAAGAAGAGGGCGGTAAAGTGCTATTTGGTGGTGAGGTTTTAAGCGGAAAAGGTTACGAAACCGGAACATACGTTGTACCTGCCATTTGTGAAGCACAAAATCATTACGAAATTGTGCAGGAAGAGACCTTTGCACCAATTCTTTATTTAATCAAGTACAAATCTTTCGAGGAAGCATTAGATCTACATAATGGTGTGCCACAAGGACTCTCAAGTGCCATCTTTACCGATAGTATTCAGGAATCAATGTCTTTCCTAAGCAACAGCGGTTCTGATTGTGGTATTGCGAATGTTAATGTAGGTACATCGGGTGCTGAAATTGGTGGTGCTTTTGGCGGTGAAAAAGATACCGGAGGTGGCCGCGAATCTGGTTCCGATGCCTGGAAGGCTTATATGCGTCGCCAAACTACAACAATCAATTACGGTAAAGATTTACCATTGGCACAAGGCATTAAGTTCGACATCTAAGCATGTTTTGAGCATTAAATATAAGAAGGACTGCATTTGGCGGTCCTTCTTTTTTTGTACGAAAATTCCTTGTAGAGGCTTAGGATATATTTCTTGTACAATAGTTTAAGAAAATATTACTGGAATTTGTCATGAATTAGTTTTATCTTGTATTAGCCATAACTAACTAATATTTTTACAATGAAATTTAGTCTTTTTGTAATCGCCTGGGCTGTAATATTCGTTTTTGCCGGCAATAACAATTTTGCAGCTGCCAATACAGGATTAAGTACATTTTCAGACACAGTTAACACTTCACAACATAAAATTGAAAATCAACACCATGATGGCGCTGAAAAGCCACATGATACAACCCACGAAGGTGGACATAGCTCAGATATGTCGCCCTTGTTTTTTGTAATAGTTGCACTTATTATTGGAGCTGCAACACGCCATTTTCTCCGAAGAAGTCCAATTCCCTATACCGTTACTCTGCTTATATTCGGGTTACTGATTGGCATGGCTGTTCGCATGGATTTTTTTGAAGGATGGGGAGATACGTTTGCCACAGCAGTGCGTTGGGCAGGGCATATCGATCCGCACCTGATTTTATACGTTTTCCTGCCCACATTAATATTTGAGGCCGCGTTTGCAATGGATGTGCATACATTTAAAAAATCGGTTGCCAACGCTGCTATTCTAGCTGTTCCCGGCATAATTGTGGCACTTTTTCTAACTTCTTTTATCATTATTGGTATTAAAGAGCTTGGAATTGGGTTGCCTGACTGGTCATGGCAGGTGGCTTTGCTTTTTGGGGTGGTTATTAGCGCAACCGATCCGGTGGCCGTGGTGGCATTGCTAAAAGACCTTGGCGCCAGTAAAAAGCTGGGAACTTTGATTGAAGGCGAATCATTACTTAACGATGGTACAGCCATTGTAATTTTTTTAGTTATTCTTGGAAGTATAAAAGGCGCATCGCCAGATATGGGTGAATTGGAGGCATTTGTGTTCAACTTACATCCCGTGCTTAAATTTGCTTATATCTCTTTCGGGGGAATATTGTTGGGTTTAGCGGTTGGTATGATTACAATCCGGTGGGTTCGCGGTGTCTTTAACGATGCAATGGTCGAAATATCGGCTATTGTTACAGCTGCATACATTACATTCTTTATTGCCGAGCACTTTCTGTATGTTTCGGGAGTGCTTGGACTTGTTTCGCTCGGACTGGCTGCTGCCAGTGTCGGACGAACCAGAATTAGTCCTGAAGTAGAACACTTCTTACATGAGTTCTGGGAATTACTGGCTTTCATCGCCAATACGCTTATTTTTATCATTGTTGGGGTTGTTATCGCTGAGCAGGCTGTCTTTACCGGAAGCGATTTTTTAATTTTGCTGATTATTTATATCGGAATTCACATTGTTCGAGCTATTGTAGTTACCCTACTTTTCCCGTTTATGAAGCGAACCGGCTATGGCCTCGATAAAAAAAATGCCATGGTCGTATGGTACGGAGCACTAAGAGGGGCCATTGGATTAGCCCTTGCTTTAGTTGTAGCCAGCCTCGACCCTGCAGTTTTACCTGAAAAAATCCAAAACCAGTTCCTGTTTTTTACTGCGGGAATTGTGATTTTAACTCTGGTTGTAAATGCCATTACCATAAAGTTCCTGATTCAAAAACTTGGACTTACCACTCTGGCCCCGGCTAAAGCTAAAATGATTTACAACGCGCAGGCGTATTTACGAAAAACGGCCGCCAATGCAATTGAGACACTTAAACGCGACCGTTTTATGAATCATGCCAATTGGCAACAGGTTAAAAAATATTTGCCTCCACAACCTGAGATTTCGAAGGACGAAATTGGCGATGTAGAAACCATTGCCGAAATCAGAAGAAGAATACTCGAACAGGAGAAAAGTAGTTATTGGTACCAGTTTAAAAAAGGCCTGCTAGGTCCAACTGCAGTGCAAAAACTCTCTGAGGGAATTAATACGATTTTAGATGCGGGAGGACTTATTCCACTGTGCGAAAGAAAAGACCTGGAAGAAAGCTGGAAAACACCAGGATTCCTGAAAACACTTCAGAACCAACCGCTGCTCGATAAATTGACTAAACATATGTTTTTCGATAGATTGGCTGTAAGCTACGATTCTGCGCGTGGCTTTGTCGAAGCGCAGGAAGATGCATTAAAATTGGTTGAAAGTATGCACAGAGAGGTAGAAGGCGGCGAAGACGGAGATAAAACCAATAGCCTGGAAATTATTGAGGAGGAAATCAATGAAAACCGTATCCATGGCCTTACTTACCTTCGTAATTTGCGTAAGAGTTATCCAGAAATATATAATGCAATTTCTACAAGACAAGCCATTCGATCATTGTTGAATTTTGAAATGCAAACAGTAGAAAGGCTCGAGAAAAAAGGACGTTTAGAGTCCTCAGAAGCAAATAAGATGGCTAAAGCAATTGAAAATCGCATGAAAAGATTGCTACAAAAACCACCGTCGGTTAAATTACCAAAGAATATTAAACTATTAAAAGATATGGAGTGGTTTGAGGAGGTGGAAATTCCGATGCTTAAAAAAGTATCTGCATCATTTAGTAGCAAAGTTTATTCTATGGGCGATAAACTCATTAAACTTCACGATAGTGGCAATGCAATTTTTGTCATAGCCAGGGGAACAGTTAAGGTTTCCGTGGGGAATGAGGTGGTAGCAATACTCGGACCCGGGAATGTGGTGGGCGAAATAGCTGTTCTTACAGGTAAATCAAGCTCTGCTACTATTGAGGCCGAGTCACCCGTTACAGTTTTGCGCATGAAATATCTTAAGATTCAGCGTTTACTTAACGAAGACAAATATTTGAAACATAATTTATGGAGAATTGCCGGCCGTAGAATGGCTGAAAATATTCTGTCTTTGACCAAAGAATACGGAAAGTTGAAACGCAAAAAACTCCAACGCATAATTGATAAAGGAGAACTAACAGAATTGAATGCCGGTAACACTTTTACGCTCGATAAAAAAGAGGGCATACTGCTTTCGGGAGCGGTAAGCCTTGAGGGAAGAGAAATGCGGGGTACCAGATTAATGACCCCGGGTGATTACCATGTTGTCGATGAGAGCTATATATTTGTAATTTAATTTTTTTATATGAAGAATTTAAAATTATTTATGGTTGTTGCATTAGTGTCGCTCATGGCATGTAATAAAGAAAAAAGTGATATGGAAAACAGGGATAGTATAAAGCTTATAAAAGAGAATCCTTTAACTTATAGGTTACCTTCGCCGAGGTTAGAAAGCGATATGTCAGCTGAAGAGGTGATGAAAAAAAGACGCTCTCACAGGCATTTTGTAAGTAAAAGCATTGATGCTTCAGATGTGTCACAAGTACTTTGGGCAGCATATGGAATTACACAACAAGCAAATCATAAACAGTTGCGAGGCGGTTTTCGTACAGCACCTTCAGCTGGCGCACTTTATCCTTTAGAACTTTACTTGTTAGTTGATAAAGTTAATGGAATAAAACCTGGTGTGTATAGGTATGTGCCCGATGGACATCAAATTCAACAAACAATCGAGCATGATGTAAAACTTGAACTTTCGGCCGCTGCTTTAAATCAGAAAATGATACATGAAGCTCCGGCGTGCCTGTTTTATAGCGCGATTTATGAGCGAACAACAGAAAAGTACGGCGCCAGAGGAGAAAAACGTTACGTGTGCATGGATCTGGGACACTCCGCACAAAATGTATATTTGCAGGTTGAGGCGCTACACATGGGAACATGTGCCATTGGTGCATTTAGTGATGATAAGGTTAGGGAAGTTATGCAACTCCCTGCAAAGGAGGAACCGCTATACATTATGCCTTTTGGTCATTACTACAATAAAAGGGGGTTTTAAAAATAAAAGAAGAGGTTTCTTTGCAGAAAAGAAACCCCTTCGTTAGTTTTATTTTACTGGCTGATACATTTTCGTGAGCCATTTTGAAGTGTCTTTTTCGGTTTGTGGGTCCGTTAGATACACTTCCCATGGAGATCCGGCTGCTTCTAATCCCATTTTTTTAATATTGTCCATTAAAAGTTGCCAGGTTTTGTGCTGATCGGCATAGGCGCCTTTGTGTATAATACTTAGGGCTTTTCCGCCATAGCTTTGTATGACTTTTATTTCGCCTTTGCCTTCGACTTTTTCATTTACCGGAAATCCTACCGTCATTTCGCTTATACTGTCTGACCAGCTTTTCCAAATGGTTACAGGTGATCCTAAAGGTTGAATTTTGTTCTCGCCCATGTAAGTACCCAGTTTCATGAAAAGATTCGGTATAACCTCCGACATGCTTTCCATATCGGCAGATCCGCTGATTGACAAAAGGGGTTGTGGTTTAACTTCTTCGTATTTAATTTTGTGTCGTTCTTCTGCCATATGGTTGAGTGCACTGTCAAGTTTATTCAGCCCTTTTTTGTAAGATTTTTTAATCATGGGCTTAATAAACAATACACTCATCCAGCGCCCCAAAGGGTAGGCGGCATCTGAAGAAAAATTCCAGGTCACCTTAACTCCTTCATCTTTTTCATCAAAAAGTATAGCAGCATTGGCTTTGCCCTGATCGCCAAAATCAAGTGTGGTTTTAATCTTTTCAAACGGTTTTGATTCAGTGATAACCTGTTTGCCTCCATCCATATCATCGTCCCATGTCATGGTGGCTCCTGCGCCACATTCGGGCCCGCTGTAGCTTATGTTTTTTACATTCTGCCACGGGCTCCAGCTAGCATTTGCCTTGAGGCAATTCACTTGTCTGAACGTTTGGTAAAGGTTGGCTTTTATAACTTTCGATACTGCTAATTCTGTTTTAGCAGGCATAAATACTCCTCCAATGAGAATAATAGCTATGATGATACCCAGAATCCATAGCAATGTTTTCAATAGTTTTTTCATTATTTGCAGTTTTAGTTAAAAATTTAAGAAACCCTGTCTATTCGAAAATACAAAAGTGATTAATACAAAGCAATTTTAATTTTGTTTTGCGTCTGATTTTCAATGTGATGTGAGTTCGCGTTAATTTATTATCTTCTGAACTCTGTAACTATTTATGCTTTTTCCGGTATTTTAATAAACTATTATTTACCCAATAACCAGAATCATGAAATTTTTTAAGTCGAAAATTTACCCTTTATTTATTGCATTGCTTTTTCTGAACACAAGTAATGCGCAAACTATCGATGGATATTACAATGTGCTTAAAAAACAAGGTCAACAACCTGCTACTTTTGTTACGAAAAAACTACAGAAATATGATTTGATTGTTTTTGACGATGCTTTGCATGCTGCAGTTGAACCGTTTGAGTTTTACACCAATTACATTCGCAAACAACCGCATACATTAGATTATTTATTTGTAGAAGTCTTCTCAATAACAGCACAGCCCTTAATCGATAGTTTCTTGCAGTGTGAAATCAAAGATACCTCCATTCTGGCTGGCGTTTTCAAAAAGGATTTTGGGCTTGGCTGGCCATATCAAACCTATCTTGACCTGCTTCTAACAGTGTGGAAGGTAAATCAGCATCTTGAAGAGAATCAGCAGATTCGGGTAATCGGAGTCGATCAGCCAATATATTGGGAAAGCTTGCATAATCGTCGGGATTTTAACCTTTTTAAGCAAAGTTTAATTGCACGTGATTATTTTATGTACAGCATTATTGAAAAATATATGGACGGTTTTTCGGGCACTAAAAAAGGATTTTTCCTGACCAATACCCGGCATGCTTATAAGTGTATTAAAAACAAGGATGGCCAGATTTATTGGAATGCAGGAACATTTCTTCATCAGTGGCACCCCGGGAAAACTTATGCCATAAGGTTTCATAATATGATACTCAATATTAAATCGCTAAAAAAGAATGTTACGCATGGTTCAATGCAAGGTCTTGATAGGTTGGAATATACCTGGGCGCGTATGGATAATGGACTATGGGATAGTGCATTTGCCAGGAATCAAAATCTTCCGGTTGCCATCCCATTAAAAAACAATGTGTTCGGCCGGCACCCTTATTGGGGTAATCATATGAACAATGTTTTAGCCGGACAAACCATGTACAATGCTTATGATGCTATTATATTTTTAAAACCACTGGAAGAGACACAATTCAGTGCCCATACAAAATTCTATTTTACCGAAGCATTTAAATCTGAACTTGTGCACAGAATAAATGTTATTCATGGCCATAATATTGATGAGTTTTTGCATAAAAATAATGTAACGTCAATTGAGGAATACATTGAGCAGCTTTCAGAATTTGTGCCCCAAAAGCAAAATCCATTAATTCAATGATAAAAATAGCCTGGTTGCTAAACAAAACCCTGTTGAGATTTTTCTATACAATAGAAATAATCAATTTATGCAAGAATTTTGGAATGAAAGATATGCCCAACCGGCATATGCTTATGGTGAGCAACCTAATGAATGGTTTAAAAAACAAATAGATGGTATGAAACCCGGAAAAATATTACTTCCGGGTGATGGTGAAGGACGAAACGGGGTTTATGCCGCAACCCTCGGATGGGAAGTAAATGCGTTCGATTTAAGCAGTACTGGTAAAGATAAAGCAATACAGCTGGCAAATAAGCATACCGTGGAAATTGACTACAAAGTTGGAGAGCTTACGGAGTTCAATTACAATAAGGATAGCTTTGATGCCATTGCTTTGATTTTCACACATTTTGCACCAGGGTTAAGGACCAACTATCATCAAATTCTGAGTACCTATCTGAAACCCGGAGGAGTAATTATTATTGAAGGATTCAGAAAAGAGCAATTTGAACGATTGAAGCCGGGTGAAAAAGGTGGTGGGCCTAAAAATATCGATATGCTCTATTCTGAGGCTGAATTATTATCAGATTTTAAGGACTTTGAAATTCTGGAGTTAAAAGAAGAAGATGTTGACCTTGATGAGGGGCACTTTCATAAGGGTAACAATGCTGTAATACGTTTTCTGGGAAGGAAGAAAGGTTAAACTGCTCTCTTTAAAAAGATGAACGTGACCCTTTGAAAAACAAGTATTAATTCAAATAATGTTTTGCCCCCTGCATTCAAACGAGGGTTAAATCTGCTTTTCATATATTCGTAGGAATATTATCTTTAAGGTATAATTTTCAGCTAAAAATTTTTCTATGAATATGCTAGTTCGTGTGAGCAGAAAAAGCTTTTTGGTTTTGGAATTTTTTAATGGACTAAGTGCATTGGCCGGAGGAATTGGGCTTATTTTAAATCCTGATGGCAAAGCGCTGGGTATGAATGTGGAAATGCTATCCGCTACGCCTTTTGAAAGTTTTCTAATCCCGGGAATTGTTCTGTTTGTTGTCAATGGTTTGGGCAACACCACAGGTGCAGTTTTAACCCTAAGAAAACATAATATGAGCGCTTATGTGGCAGCCTTTTTGGGTTTTGTGCTTATGGTCTGGATTGTGAGTCAGGTAGCCTGGATTGGTTATCAGAGTTTTCTGCAGCCATTATATTTTATCACCGGGCTTGCGCAATTAATACTGGCTTATGTCTTTGTGGTAAAGAATACCTCCTCAGAATAACAGAAAACACATAAGCTAATCTAGCTCAAGTTTATAATGTGCTTATGACATGGGCGCGGCTAATACGCCGTGAAAATAGATAATCTGCCCTTTCAGGGCGGCCGTAGCGGTATTGACTTACCCCAGGACGTTGCCCTGAGTTAAAATAAGCTGCCACTTCGTGGCGTTTTAGCGTAGATTTGTTTTTTCTACATAATCAGGAGTAACCCAAATACAACAAAATTGTTAAATATTATTGAAACCCCATTTTTTCAATAAATTCCGCGCTGAAAGCTGATTCATTTTGCTTTTCTTCGGGCTGAAAGCCCAATTTATTCTAACCCATGGCGCCGCCATGGGTGTTTTCCGGAAGGGTGAGGCGCCCTGAAAGGGCAACTCAGAGGACTTTTAATAAATCTTGATAAATTGTGGATATCAATTAGCTTTTTTCATTAAGTGTTTGGTTGAACATTACTACCTTTGAATTTCAACTGAAAAATTACACACCTTGAAAATACTTCACACATCAGACTGGCATTTAGGCAAAAGACTCTATAACCGCGATCGTTTATCGGAGCAGCAACTAATTCTTGATGAAATTCATGAGATTGCCGAACAGCAACAGGTCGATGCCATTGTAGTTGCAGGAGATTTGTTCGATGTGGCTAATCCTTCAAACGAAGCCAGTGAGCTGTTTTACAAAGTTTTGAAAAAGCTGAGCAAAGATGGGAAACGTCCTGTGATTGCCATCGCCGGCAACCATGATTCCCCACAGCGTATTGAAGCGCCCGATCCGTTGGCAAGAGAATGCGGCATAGTGTTTTTGGGATACCCTACGAGCAAAGTGACTGAATTTAAGTTGGATAGCGGCTTTGAAATACTACATGCCGAAGCAGGTTTTTTGGAATTGAAATTGCCCGGACAGGCCGCCCCATTGCGCATTATTGCTACACCGTATGCCAGCGAAATTCGTATGAAACAGTACCTGGGCTTTGAGGAAGATCAGGGGCTCCGTAATGCTTTACAAAAACAATGGCAAACCCTGGCAGAAAAGTATTGCGATAATCGTGGTGTTAATGTGGCCATGGCACACCTGTTTGTGTGGAACCGCGAAACCGAACCTCCTGAAGAGCCCGAAGGCGAAAAACCGGTAAAAGTAGGAAACGCATCGGTTGTTTATGCTGATTTATTTCCTGAGCAAATGCAATATGTGGCACTGGGGCATTTGCATCGTTCGCAGGCCATAAACGGTGGCAAAAGCCCGGTGTTTTACTGTGGCAGTCCGCTGGGCTACAGTTTCAGTGAAGCCAATCAAAAGAAATATGTGCATGTTGTGGATTTAGAGCCCGGAAAAGATGCTGGTGTTGAGAAGGTTGAACTAAACAATGGCCGCGAAATAAAACGCAAAACTTTTGAACAAGTTGATGAAGCAATTAAATGGTTAGTGGAAAACCAGGATGCATTTACCGAAATTACAATGCGCACCGATGATTTCCTGAAAGCTGATGAAAATAAAAGCCTGCGCGATGCCAGTGAGAACCTGGTCAATATAATTCCTGAACCAAAAAACAGGGCTGCATCTGCCCAAAACCAAAAGCAAATTGACATGAATCAATCTGTCAGCGATTTGTTCAAAAAGTATTTTTACCACACACACGGGCAGGAACCGAATAATGAGATGATGGAAATTTTCAATGAAGTACTCAACCAAAAAAGCGATCAATGATTCCCGAAAAACTTAAAATAAAAGGTATTTATTCCTATCGGCACGAGACAATTATTGATTTTGAAAAATTGACTGATGCAGGTTTGTTTGGAATCTTCGGTAAGGTAGGCAGTGGAAAATCAACAGTGCTTGAGGCGATTTCTTTTGCCATGTATGGCGAAACCGAAAGGCTCAATAACCGCGATTCCAAGCTTTACAATATGATGAATCTGCGCAGCGATGAGCTGGAGATTGATTTTATATTACGTCATCTCAACGAGCGATATAGGTTTATAGCAACTGCACGCAGAAATAGTAAAAATTTTGAAGATATAACTAAAAGCGAACGCAAAGCATATCATTGGGAAAATGGACAATGGGTTCCGCTGGAAAGTGCTGATGCTACAGAAGTTATTGGTCTCCGATATGAGCATTTTAAGCAAATTGTAATTATACCGCAGGGAAAGTTTAATGAGTTTGTTCAGCTCTCCGCTGCAGATCGCACCAAAATGTTGCGTGAGCTTTTTCCCTTAGAGCGTTTTGATCTGAAAGACCCGGTAAACCGTTTGCATGCCAATACAAAAACTGCTATTACATCATTAGAGGGGCGATTACAGGAACTGGCTGAGTATTCTGAAGAAGTTGAAAAACAGATTGAAACGGAATTGCAGACGCATCAACAAAAGTTGAAAACGAAAAAAGAGGCCCTTACAAAACAGGAACAAGAGCTCAAAAAAGCTGCAGAGCTCAAAAAACTGACAGATTCAATAATAGCAGCACAGGAAGAATTGACTAAACTTCTGCAGCAAAAAGCAGGTTTTGATACACTAAAAAAACAGATCGACACGTATGAGAAAGTTCGATTGAGGTATGAGGCATTGCTGGAAAGGCTCAATGAAATTGAGGAGGAAATGGAGCGTTTGCAAAATCAGAAGAGTGAGCAAGAGCAAGAGTTACATACGGTTCAGCAAAAAATAAAACAATTTCGTATAGCCCAAAAGGAAATACTTGATAGAGATGGCGATGAGGAAAAGCATAAATTGCAAATAACCGGTGTAGAGAAGGCTCTGAATATTAAAAAATGCCAGCAAGAGCTTGATAGCTTAAATGTAATGATGCAACAAGATGGTGAAAGCCTCAAAAAAGTGCAGAATGAATGGGACATGCGCAAAAAGGAGCGAGACCAACAGCAAGCATCGCTTATAAAGCTACGTGAGCAGTTGCCAGACGAATCAGCGTTGTATGCGTTGCAAAATAGTTTTAAAGATGAGGAGAATCTACGTCAGCGACTTAAAACGGCTCAGGATGAACATGAAAATGTTACCAAACTAGTAAAAGAACTTACTACCCGGCGCATACAAATTGTGGAAAGCATAGCCAATCATTTACAAGTCGATGGAAAACACAGCGAACTGAAACTAAACGAGGCCCGGGTAGCTATTCAGGAGGCGATGGGTGTAAAAAAAGATGCACTCCAAAAGTTGCAAAACCATAAACAAAACTTAGATGTGAAATCTGGATTAGCCGCCCATGCCCAGTCGCTGAAAGCTGGTGAAAAATGTCCTTTGTGTGGCGCTACAGAGCATCCCGAACCCTATTCCGATGAAGCCCTTGCAAAGGAAAAAGACAATGTGCATGAACAAATCAGCGGGCTGGAACATCACCGCGAGGTGCTGAACGAGGCGCTTATTCAGCTTAATGGCTTGGAAGATCGTTTCAAAAAAGAGACTGACCAGATAAAGGCGCGTGAAAAACAGGTGTCTGAAGCTCAAAAATTACTGGACCAATGCCTTGAAGATCGTAAAAAGTTATCATTGCAATATATACGTGAAGAGCTTTCCTCTGTATTGGATAAGCTTAAACAACAAAAGACTGAAATACAAGAACTTGAAAGGTCAATCCACCAGCTTGACAAGCAACTGGAAGATCAATCGGTAATTGAAAAACTTAAGCAGACAATTCAGGAGCAAACCAATCGAAAGGCAGGGTTGGAGTCCCGTATCGAATTGCAAAAAACGGAAGTCGATGAGTCGTGGCTGACATTAACCACAGAACAATTGCAGACAAAGCAACAAGAAATAGGAAGGAGCCTTGAAAACTTGGTAAAGCTTACAGCCGATATGCAGGAGTTGGAAAAACAACACCAACGTTTAGAGGTGGAGCAAGCAGGAACTAAAAAACAGCTCACTGCCCAGCAAGAGTTAAAGAAGGCCAGAGAAGATGAAGTTTCAGAAAAATTACAAACCGATGGTTTTCGGGGGCGTTCAGAAGTGCACGAAATACTGAAGCAAGCGCTTGATGTGGATGGTAGCAGAAAAGAGATAGAAACGTATTACCAGCAACTAAATTTACAGCAGAGCCGCTTGAAAGAGCTGGAGAAAGAGTTGGGTAATCAGAAATTTGATCCTGAAGCTTATCAGACTTTAGAAAAAGCCGTTACAGAGCAACGTGAGCAGCTTAGCCAGATGGAAACCAAAACCGGCGAATTACAAAGTCAGCTCAAAGTATTAAAAGAGAAACTGGAGCTAAAAAACCGACTTGCAAAAGACCTTGAAGCGCAGCAAAAGAGAAAGAGCAATCTGGATGTACTTGTCAGGCTATTTAGAGGTGATCGTTTTGTGCAGTTTGTCAGCCAGATCTATCTCGAACAACTTTGTGCCATTGCCAACGAACGGTTTAAGCAACTCACGCATAATCAACTGGAACTGGGTATCGATGAAAAATACAACTTTATAGTGCGAGATTATTTACACGACGGGCACACGCGGTTACTGAAAACCCTAAGCGGAGGACAAACCTTTCAGGCCGCTTTGTCGCTCGCTAT
>NZ_DATFKB010000104.1:0-107389 GCF_035268865.1 Salinivirga sp.
ATACCTCTGTTAAACGAAGCATACTGGGGAGACATATTGCTATAGTAAAAGCTTTCTGTCATGGCCTGCTCACTCCAGGTCATATCTGCTGCAGGAGCTAAATGTCCGCGGTCATAACCTGATTTATAATAATCCTCATCCCTTGCTGTGCCTGTTGATACATTGGGATCGGGTTTAAAATTATTGGTACGCTCAACAACCCCATTCAATTCATCGCGTGTGAGCTCATAGGCAACCCAATCGGCCTGTTCGGTTGACTCATTATACTGAAAAGTGTAACCTGAATGCGAAACAACAGACCTCCCTTCAGCTGCAGCTGGTAGCTCAAGATTCCCTGAGCCGGTGTATCCACAAGCTGTATAGAGCAAGCCTAATACTATTATACCCAGCCAAAACCTTATTTTAATAATTTGCAATATAAAATATTTCATTACTTCTAAATTAATGTTCAAAATAAAAATAAACTAAACATACCGATTTATTGTTATTAGTTAAGCACATTAAATCGTAAAATTATGAAAAAAAATATGGGTTCAGCAGACCGGATTATCAGAGTGATAATCGCTGCAATTTTAGTGGCTTTATATTTCATGGAAGTCGTAACCGGAACAATCGGAATTATATTGTTAGTAGTCGCAGGTATTTTCCTGATAACCAGCATTACCGGATTCTGTGGACTTTACCCTCTGTTTGGAATTCGTACATGTCCAAAGGAATCTAAAAATGAGTGATTAATAACCGACAACTCGCAAAAATTATGATACATCTGGCATGGGAATTTCTAAATAAATAGTTGTTCCCTTGCCTATTTCACTATCTGCGTATATTCGACCCTGATGGTAACCAACAAACTCCTTACTCACATTGAGACCCAGGCCTGTCCCCATCTCACCGTCGGTACCGGGTGTAGACGAAACATCTTCAGAGGAGAAAAGATACTGAACTTTTTCTTTATCCATTCCCACGCCATTATCCTGCACCCTTAGTTGCAAGACGTCTCCTATTTTATCGCAAACAATCCTGACAGTCCCACCCGCATTGGTAAACTTAATTGCATTCGAAATGATATTTCGCAGAATAGTACTCATCATATTCTTATCAGCATAGGCTTTCTTGCAGGCTTTTATATCCACCAAAAGGCTGACAGACTTTTTCTGAGCAATATCGTTCTGCATGATCAGCACACTATCAAGCAGGCGGTCGAGATCAATTATCTCAGGATTGAATTTGATGTGACCTGTCTGGGCCCTTGACCAATCGAGCAAATTATTTAACAAGCCAAGCGTATGAATGGCTGAATTATGTGTAAGGCTGGCCATTTCTTCAACAGAGGCTATACCATGTTCAAGACTGGTTTCTTTAAGAAGTTCCGTATAACCCATTATTACATTAAAAGAAGACTTCAGGTCATGGGCCATTATGGAGATAAATTTATCTTTGGTGGCATTAGATTCTTTAAGCTTCTGGTTCTTTTGTTTCAGATTACTGATGTCAGTAAATGTAACCAGCACATGCAAATCATTACTATCACCCAAATCAAATGTATCGGAATGAATTTTCAGCCAGGTGACCCCGTCGGGAAGTCTCACACCCAATATGGAATTATTTCCAGCGCCTTCAGTTTCCAGAACACTTTTCAGAGGGTACTTATCCAGGGAATAGGGTGCTCCATTTTCATAAACAACCATATTTCGAAAATGCGCTATGTCCCTTCCGGTCAAAGGATTGATATTTAGAATCCGCTCAGCTGCATCATTTGATGACACAATTTCTCCTTTTTTATTAATCAGCAGCACGCCCTCTTCCATATTTTGTATCAACTTACGATAGCGTTCTTTACTCTCAAACAGCGCCTTTGCTGCCATTTTTCTATCCTGAATATTTCTTGACACACCCAGGATCTCGTGCTCTCCTTTTTTATTAACTCTCACTGATGTGGAGACTTCAATCCAAACCAGGCTACCATCTTTACATGGTTGCTGAAGTTCTTCGGTTGATTCAATCAATGCCCTGGGATTCTTCTCCAGGGTTTTCAAACCTTCTTCAATGCGCTCCTTCACAAGATCTATGGACTCTGGCGCAAGTGACTCAAAAAGTGTTTGCGCCATAGCCTCTTCAACTGTATACCCCCTCAGTCGCTCTACCGATGGTGAGATATATGTAAACTTCATCTGTGCAAGATTATAAATCCAAATCACATCACTGACATTGGTTGTAATCATCTCATACAGCTCCTGTTGCTCTTGCACCTCTAATTCCAGCTCTTTTCTATCAGAAATATCCCGGACAAAAGTAAACACACGTCTTATATCAGGGTCATGTAAAAAGCTTTGGCCATGGGCTTCCACCCAAATATATCCCTTGGTTTTATGAATATGCCGGTATTCCATCAAATGTGTTTGGTCCTGATTTTCCAGGGCAATCTTCCAATGCTTCAAAACCTCATCAATATCATCGGGATGAATAACCTCATTGAAAGGCCGTTTTAGTTCTTCCGGGGTAAAACCTGTAAGCTTCTCCGCCGCAGGGCTAATAAATAATTGATTACCATTCCCGTCAATTTCTACAAATATATCGGTAGACTTATTTACCAGCAGGCGATAGCGCGATTCCGATAATTTTAGCGCTTCTTCTGCTTTTTTCCGCATGGTAATATCCTGCAAGAACGCCAATACAGCAGGCTGCCCATAATAATTTATGATAGTCCCGTTTACTAAAAGGCATAGATACTCCTGCTTTTGGTTGACAATTCGTATATCAAAACTCTCAATAGTTTTCCCGTTTATAATTTCTTTGTAACGTTTTTTGACTATTGGAACATCTTCAGGAACAATCATTGTGTAGAGTGAATCGGAATAGTCATTTTCCGGATAACCTAATATTTCTTGTGTTGCGATGTTCCCCCATACAATTCGTTCATTTTGTATAACAATTATACCCTCAGTCGTATTATTCAGCACCTTATCATAAAGCTCTTTGTTTCCGCCAATGTGCTTATCCGCATTGTAGCTGGTCAAATGGGTTTGAATTAATCCCCGAAAACTCTCCATTGCACTTTCTGATAAGCTTAACTGCTTTTCAGAGGTTTTACCTGACAGGCTTATTAAACCTACCCAAAAAGCATCTTTTTCTGCTACCCTTGCGCTGTATAACAAAACATCTGATTGCTCATTTTCAAACCATTCCACAAGCGTCTGAAAAGCTTCACACTTCAAACTTCTCAACCCCTCAGCTTTTCTCAGTTCCGGCCTAAAAAAATTTTCCACCACATTATGCCCGAAACAACTTTTACCTTGCAGTTGATGATGGTTAAAACCATTTGTCATTTTTTGGTCATCTGGTAAAAAAGCTTTATCGATTACAAAACCTTCTTTACTGTTAGAGTGGACAATAATGTATGCAGCGCTACTGTCAATAGCCTGAAGCATATTGATCATTGATTCGATAGTGGTTAAAGCTTCAGCAGACAAAAAATGATCATGGCCAACAAGAGAATTTACATCCCGGCCAACAGTATTCTTGCCTCTAATTCTTTGCGCAGTTAAATATGTATCTTTTTCTCTAGCCATCCAGCAGTGGTAACAATCTCATTGCTTAAGCCATAAATTACTGGCTTTGTTGTTTGCAATATAAAAAAAAGGAACCAAAAAACATGATATTTTGTTAAATAGAATCACACAGAACTATTTACGGAAAACAAATAATCTCTCAAAAACACTACAAAACAGAGACTTATAAAACAAACAAAATTCTAATAAAAATCAAACCTCAAGACAAACAGACCTGGATGCTAATAAACAACGATCAAACAAGCGTTGATTTATTCCTGTTCAAGGTTATACTCACTAAGCAATATCCTCCAATCAGTACTTTCGATAACCTTTAGAAGCTCATTGCTTATCAACTCTTTTTTATACTCGGGCATTTGCTCGGTAAAACCAAAAGCATAAAGTTGAGGATTATAGCGAATCGGCAATACATCAAAACGGTCAAGTGAATCTAACCCGGAAATATAAGTAAGCTGTGGAACATCGTGAGATACTGCGTCCACTTCCCCTTTTCCAAGAGCTTTTACACAAGCCTTAAGGCTTTGATAAGGGTATAACTCTTTAAAAAAACGTTGTTCTAAGAACACCTGCGTAGCAGAGTTATCAATTACCGCAATTCTTTTTTCTTTAAAATCTTTTATTTTATTCTGATTCCAGCTAAGTTGATTTACCGTTAGTGAAGATGCAATAGAAGCCGTGAAACCCGAAATAATGATAATGGCAGCAAACATCCATATCAGAGCAATTACTCTACCGCCGCTAGTACGTGGCGATTTATCGCCATATCCTACGGTAGTCATTGTAACGGCCGACCACCAAATACCACTCCACAAGCCTTTGATTCCGGGTTTAAATTCTTCAGGATTTTTGCGATGTTCAAAAATCCAGGCCAGTGTGCCAAAAATAAAAACCACTAGAAACAATGCGCCTATAGCCCTCAAGAAATTCAGTGAAAAAAATGAACTGATAAATTGCAATCCCTTCTCGAAAGAGCTCACAGAATGCACCATTACCGATGAATTCGAAATATAATAAGGAGCCGAAAAATCCATTACTTCACTTCGTATACTATTAATCGTAAGTGGATTTAAAGTCATATCTATTTCGTCTTGCGCCAGGCCTTTAACTACCTCATCAAGCGTCATTTTTTTTAATTTGTAAGGATATCCGGTCTCCCGCTGAATACCTTCCCATAACCAAATACTGATACCATCCAGTTTGTCGCCGTTTTCAATAATAAATGGGGCTGACGGGTAATAGCCTATCACCAGCGTATCATTGGATTTATCTGTTGTGGCTGAAACCAAGTTGACACTCGCCAGTATGATTAGAATTGTAGAAATAATTTTCTTCATGACTATTGATTGAGTTATTTATGGATAAAATTGACACAAAAAAACAAATTAACCTGTAAAAATCCTACAAGTTTGCCAATGTTAAGTGTTAGAAAAACTATACCTCAACAATGTAGTTATCCAAAACATTGACCTGCACCTCTTCAGGCCGATCACTCACCAGATCATAATCCATTACTACATTATTTCTAACCCTGAGATGTGCCACAGGATAAGCCTTTACAGTGACTTCATCGGGCACAGTCTCGTTAGCATAACGGTCTTTTACACGTTTCATATTCTCCACTTCATCTTTATGAACCGCATAAACACGATCTTCATCTGTTAGATCCCTGAAAATCGTATAATCATCAGTAGTTCTAAGTTGTTTCCCCATATCACCAATTTTATTGAAGGGCAGTTAAACATCTATCTTGTCATAGATACGAAAAATTCAGCAGAAAAACAACAACATCGATTAATCAAAAAGATGACGATAATTAAAAACTACATACCAGTCCATTGTAAATAAATTAAAACGCCATTAAAGAACCCCGAATATTTTTACAATTCTCCTGTTTTACAATCTACCCCAAATAGAAACCTGTCCTACAATATTTTATACTATTGCATTTCACGAAACATCTTCTTTGTATATCAAACGAATATTTATAATTTTGCCGCGTTAAAATTTAATTCAATCAAATGGAATACTCTTTTAATAAGATAGAGCCTAAATGGCAGGATTACTGGCGTAACCACAACACCTACAAGGTTGAAGTTGACAAAAGTAAACCTAAGTTTTACGTGCTCGATATGTTCCCCTATCCATCAGGAGCCGGACTACATGTGGGGCATCCTTTGGGATATATCGCATCTGACATTTATGCCCGCTTTAAAAGGCAAAAAGGATTCAATGTATTGCATCCAATGGGCTACGATGCTTATGGTTTGCCGGCAGAACAATATGCCATCCAAACCGGACAACATCCTGCCATCACAACCGAAAACAACATTAAGCGGTACCGTGAGCAACTTGACAAAATAGGTTTTTCATTTGATTGGAATCGTGAAGTGCGCACCTGTGATCCCGATTATTACAAATGGACACAATGGGCATTTATACAAATGTTTCAACATTGGTTCAACGAACAAACCCAAAAAGCTGAACCAATAGAAACACTTATCGCAGAATTTAATGAGTCTGGCAACCACAAAGTTAAAGCCTCAGCTTCTCCCGTCGATAGTTTTACGGCTGAAAAGTGGAAAGCCATGACTGAAAAGGAGCAGCAAGAAATTTTATTAAGTTACAGAATAGCCTACCTGGCAGACACCGTGGTAAACTGGTGCCCTGAGCTCGGTACTGTTTTAGCCAACGACGAAGTTAAAGATGGTGTATCGGTACGTGGCGGACATCCGGTAGTGCAAAAAACCATGCGCCAGTGGTCATTAAGAGTCTCTGCATATGCAGAACGATTATTACAGGGACTGGAAAAAGTTGACTGGAGCGACTCTTTAAAAGAGATTCAACGCAATTGGATCGGCAAAAGTACGGGTGCAGCAGTAGACTTCAAAATAGATGGGCACGACCATAGTTTGGAAATTTTCACCACCCGCCCCGATACACTTTACGGAGCAACATTTATGGTATTGGCTCCTGAACACGAATTGGTGCGTGAAATAGCTACTTCAGATAAAAAACAGGAAGTAGAAGATTACATAAAATGGGCGCTTAACCGCAATGAACGTGAGCGCATTGCCGATTCAAAAAGCATCACCGGAGTATTCACTGGTGCCTACGGTATTAACCCACTTACGAATGAAAAAATTCCGATCTGGATCGCTGATTACGTTTTGATGGGATATGGTACAGGAGCCATAATGGCTGTACCGGCACACGACAGCCGCGACTTTGCATTTGCCAAACACTTCGGACTATCGATTAAACAGGTTGTGGTAGGCCATAACGACAGTGAATCGGACCCGGCAAACTGGGATGACTCCTATGATGCCAAAGAGGGTAAACTCATCAATTCAGACATCATCAACGGGCTTGATGTACCTGAAGCAATCACTAAAATAACTGATCACATACAAAGATCCGGAATTGGCAAGAAGCAAACCAATTACAAACTGCGCGATGCAATTTTCAGCCGCCAGCGCTACTGGGGAGAACCATTCCCGGTGTACTACAAGAACGACATGCCCTATGTACTCGAAGAAGATAAACTCCCGCTGGAGCTTCCGGAAGTAGACAAATACCTGCCAACAGAAGATGGTCAGCCACCTTTGGGCAGGGCACAAAACTGGACCACAGAAGAAGGATACCCGCTTGAACTCAATACAATGCCAGGCTTTGCAGGCTCATCGGCTTATTACATCCGTTACATGGACCCACACAACAACGAAGCCCTTGTTTCGAAAGAAGCAAACAGCTACTGGCAGGATGTAGATTTGTATATCGGCGGAACAGAGCATGCTACAGGCCACCTGATTTATTCACGTTTCTGGAACAAGTTCCTTTACGACATTGGTATTGTCGAGAAAGAGGAACCTTACAAGAAACTCATCAACCAGGGAATGATTCAGGGACGCTCAAACTTTGTTTATCGCATAAAAGGCGAAAACAAGTTTGTATCATACAGCCTTCGAAAACAATATGATGTAACACCAATTCACGTAGATGTAAACATTGTGGATAATGATGTGCTTGACGTGGATGCATTTCGCAAATGGCGACCCGAGTTCAAAGATGCAGAATTCATCCTCGAAGATGGTAAATATGTTTGCGGCTATGCGGTAGAAAAGATGTCGAAATCGATGTTTAACGTGGTGAACCCCGACGATATTATCGCCCATTATGGCGCAGACACCCTGCGCCTTTACGAAATGTTCCTTGGACCTGTTGAACAAAGCAAACCCTGGGATACAAAAGGTATTGACGGAGTGCATCGCTTCCTGAAAAAATTCTGGCGCCTATATTTTGAAGGAGACAAACTCCTGTTAAACGATGAGGCTCCAAATGAAAAAGAGCTGAAAATACTGCACAAAACCATTCATAAAATCGAACACGACATAGAGCGGTTTTCTTACAATACGGCCATTAGTGCATTTATGATATGTGTAAACGATTTGGCAGACCTAAAGTGTCACAAACGTGCAATACTTGAGCCACTAACCGTTATGCTCAGTCCGTTTGCGCCGCATATAGCTGAAGAGTTATGGCAAATCAGTGGCCATAACAGTACCA
This sequence comes from Salinivirga sp., assembly GCF_035268865.1. Lineage (GTDB taxonomy): Bacteria > Bacteroidota > Bacteroidia > Bacteroidales > Salinivirgaceae > Salinivirga. The sequence goes on from NZ_DATFKB010000104.1 coordinate 8,133, forward strand.
TTGTGGATGCTAAGTTTCCCGCATACGATGAGCAATACCTAAAAGAGGACGAAATTGAGTACCCGGTCTCTTTTAACGGCAAAACCAGGTTTAAACTGAGCTTACCTGCCGACGCCAGCAAAGATGAAATCGAAAAAACAGTACTCGACCACGATAAATCGCAAAAATACCTCGATGGTAAAACACCCAGGAAAGTTATTATTGTGCCCAAAAGAATCATCAATATTGTAGTTTAACATTTCATTTGAAAAACAAAGTCATAAATCACTTGTTAATCAGCAAGGTTTTATGACTTTTGCACTATAAAAAAGAGAGCAATATGTTCAGGGCGTTCCCATTACGAACTACAAAGCAGGATGTATTAAAAGAAATGCGCAGATGGGTGATCATGACCTTTGGCCTTTTCATTAATGCCTTTGCATGGACTGCATTCCTTATTCCATCCAAGATTATTGGTGGTGGATTGAGCGGTATTTCCACAATCATCTTTTACATGACAGGGATACCAGTAGGTGTGGTTTATTTAATCATCAACATTCTGCTGGTTTTAATTGCCATCAGAATTCTGGGAGCAAGTTTTGGTGTAAAAACCATATTTAGTGTACTGGTATTGGGTGGATTTCTTTCGCTTTTGCAAGGACTTATTAAAGAGCCCCTTGTAGATGACATTTTTCTTTCGGCAGTACTTGGCGGACTTTTGGCTGGTGCCGGAATCGGAATTGTTTTTAACCAGGGCGGAAGCACTGGTGGAACTGACATTTTTGCCATGATTATTAACAAATACCGGAACATTAGCCCCGGCAGACTAATTTTATATTTCGACGTTGTCATTATCTCTTCCAGTTATTTTGTATTCGATTCTGTCGAACGTTTGGTTTATGGATTTGTGACAATGGCAATTGTGGCCTGGTCTATAGACATGATTATGGCCGGTAACCGACAATCGACACAAATTTTCATCTTTTCAAAATATTACGAAGAAATATCAAAAGAACTTAACGAACACATCAACCGTGGCATGACACTACTTGATGCGCAGGGATGGTATTCACGCGAACCCGGCAAAATTGTACTGGTTGTGACACGGAAGCATGAAATGCCTCACGTACTCAGAATTATAAAATCCATTGATCCTGATGCCTTTATTTCTGTTGCATCTGTAATGGGAACTTATGGCAAAGGATTTGAAAACATACGTGGATAATAAGCAGTTTCAAGAGGTTCAAAATCAAACTATATGAGAAAAAATTTACTCAAGTACATAATTTTTGTTTTACTGGGCGGAGGCATAATTACGCTCCTTATTTCAAGCATGCCCTTTCAGGCCCAGCCCAACCAGAAGGAGAGCAAAGTGCTCCCTGTGCCACCGGAACCAGAGCCTGTGATTAAATATGGCATACCGGTCGATTCATTTACGGTTGTAAAGGGCAGAATCAGGAGAAATGAAAATTTGTCAGAAATTTTGTCAGATTATAAAGTTTCGCCCCAGGCCATTGAACAAATCGCACATGAGAAAGAAGTATTCGATGTACGAAGAATAAGGCACGGAAAAAATTACAGCGTATTTTGTAGCGAGGACACTTCGGCACAATACTTTGTTTATGAGCACACGCCAATCGATTACATAAAAATTGACCTCAGTGATTCAGTGAAGGTATCGAAAGGCAAAAAGGAAGTTACTACTGTGCGTCGCATTGCGAGTGGTTTCATTGAAAGCAACCTGTGGAATGCAATGCTAGAATACGATATTGACCCCATGATGTCAATAGAATTATCTGAGATTTATGCATGGAGCATCGACTTTTTCGGGTTGAAAAAAGGCGATCACTTTTCTGTGATATATGAAGAAGAGTATGTCGATACGGTGCGCGTGGGAATTGGTAAAATTCACTCAGCTCTGTTCAACCACCGAAACAAAGATTTCTATGCCATCTCTTTCAATCAAGATAGCATAGAGAGTTATTTTGACTCTACCGGTCAGTCGTTACGTCGTACTTTTCTGAAAGCTCCACTGCGCTACAGTCGTATATCATCTGGCTTCAGCTACAGAAGGCTGCATCCGGTACTGAAAATTTACAGGCCACACACAGGTATCGATTACGCAGCACCAACAGGAACTCCTGTGCATACCGTCGGTGATGGTGTTGTTGTAAAAAAGAAATATACAAGACAAGGCGGCAGAGTTGTTAAAATTAAGCACAATAGTGTTTATACAACAGCTTATCTGCACCTTTCTCGTTATGGAAAAGGAATTAAGGTTGGATCACACGTGAAGCAAGGCGAAGTAATTGGATATGTTGGCGCGAGTGGATTGGCCACGGGACCACACCTCGATTTCAGGTTCTGGAAAAACGGGCAGCCCATCAACCCACTCAAGGTAGAATCGCCTCCTGTTGAGCCGGTTAAAAAGGTTAACCTGGAAGAATACAAGCGTATTAGAGACAAAATGATTGAAGAGCTGAAAGAAGCAGATGAAAAGCTCCACCACAGCAACCCCATATTGGCCGAACACATTAAAAAGAAAAGAGCAAAAGACGACGAAGTTATGGACCTGATTGCCCGTTACGAGTACCGCCGCAAAGATATTGACTACCCAAAAGACAGCTATTCATTGCCGGGCAATGATGAATGGACTTTACAATAAAATCAATTTGCAACATTTCATTTAAAGAAGGATTATTCAATTAATCCTTCTTTTTTTTTTACCTCAACGCATGAATAATCTACCGCTGCTATCAGATTATTTTTACAGGAAATATTTTAACCATATCTTAGGAAAAAATTCAGCTATGAAGTTTTTCCTGACACTTTCGCTGGTGGTGTGCGTTTTCGCTCAACATCAAGCACAAAACTACCAAGAAACACTTGAAAACATTGCAGAGGAGCAGCAGTTAATTGGCATGTCGGTTATTGTGATGTGCAACGGAGCAATCAGCGACCGCTTTTATTACGGGCTAGCAGATATTGACCGGGAAATAGCAGTTACCGACCAAACATATTTTCGCATTGCATCCATCTCAAAAACTGTAACAGCATCGGCTTTAATGAAACTTTTTGAAAATGATAATTTTGCTTTAGAGGACAACATTAATAACTACCTTGACTTTAATATCCAAAACCCTAATTATCCCGATGACAGCATAACTTTTGGCATGCTGCTCTCCCATACATCAGGTTTAGTTGATGGTTCAGGCTATAGCAGCTTTTTATCATCCACATACAATGAAACACCCCCTCCCCACATCTCTGAATTACTGACAATTGGTGGTTCTTACTATACGAACGACATGTGGCTTAATGCCGTCCCCGGCACCTACTTTTCCTACAGCAACATTAACTTTGGCCTTATAGCCACGCTCATTGAGCAAATCTCGGGTCAACGCTTCGACCGTTTTGTTCGCGACTCAATTTTAACGCCGCTTAACATAAGCGGAAGTTTCAATATTGACCACCTCCCCGATATTAATCGCGTGGCTGTTTTGTACAGAAACGCTGTTCCGCAGGCAGATCATTACCAGGGCACACCACCTGAACCATTTGATAGCACCTCCTATACAATTGGCTCCAATGGACTCGTGTTTGCCCCACAAGGCGGACTGCGCATTACAGCCGAAGAGTTGATGCATTTTATGTCTATGCATGCCAATGAAGGCCAATGGGAAAATATAGAAATTTTGCAAAAAGCAACCATTGATTTGATGCATAAACCTACCTGGACCTACAACGGCTCAAACGGCAACAATTATTACAATCTTTTTAACCAATGGGGTCTCGGCATGCAAATTACTACCAATACAGCCAATGGAGACATTGTACTACCAGAAACAACCATGATAGGTCATCCGGGCGAGGCATACGGACTGATAAGCGATATGTACTTCGAAAAAGCAAAGCAATTTGGAATTATTTTCCTCACAAATGGCTACTACAGCGGAGGATATAATTTCGGAGATTCCACAGCCTTTTATGTGCCGGAGGAGCAGGTTTTCGGCACTGTAGCCGAATACCAATTCCCTATATGTGACACAACCACAAGTGCAGCTGCTATGCTCAACAATAAAATCGAAGATCCGTTTTTTGTAAATCAACAGTCTCAGACAATACATTTCAAGGTAAACAACCCCACAGGCATGATTTATATTTACAGCCTTGGTGGAAATATTGTGCACAAAGGCCAAATAAACAAAAAACAACAGCCTTTGCCTGAATTACCAGCCGGATTGTACATTATACACTGGAAAAACGGCACACATAGTTTTACTCAAAAATTTATTGAGTCGCATTAATTTAACAATGATTTGTGAGTGTGGTGAAATATTGTATTTTTGAGACTGAAAACAAAACAACACGCAAATGAAAACTTATTTTACCACCCTCCTTTTCTTAATAATATCGCTGGGTTTACTATCGCAAGACCTCATTGTAACAGAAAACAATGACTCCATTAAATGCAACATCAACCAGGAAGGATTTGAACAAATAGCCTTCACTTATGCATCAAATAAAGTGGTAAGAGACAGCGTACTACCCAAGAGCAAAATCAAAACGTTTGAACTGGGCTATTACCACAACATCGCAAGTGCGAACACCAAAACAAATAAAGATACCGTAAAATTCACTGCCCGCTTTTACGGCGGTATATCTCGTCAAACAAGTGAGGTAAGTGAATATACACCTGATGAGTTCAAATCGTATGTCGAAGAGCTGAAAAAGGGCTACCATTTGGGAGGCGATATTGGTATATTCTTTTCAGAAAATGCAGGCATTGGGATTCATGCCAGCCGTTTCCAGAGCTCAAACAGCATGGATGGTGTTGAATTAAGTATAGAAGACGTTGGCACGTTTTACGGTACCATGAGTGATCACATTACCATTTTATATTTAGGCCCACAATTTTACATCAAAAGCAAATACGAACAAGTTTGGGCAATAGTGTCTGGTGGTTTCGGGTATACTTCATATGAAGATATAGCAAAGGTTGATACATTTGAACTAACTACCACAGGCGAAAACATAGGATTTAATTTAAGCCTTGGGCTGGACATAGAGCTACTCGAAAACCTGTTCCTGGGGGCACATATCGGGTTTGTGGGTGGCACCATAAGCTCCGTTGAGATAGAAAGCAATGAATACACAGACAGTTACACCTTTGAAGAAGACGAAGAAAAAATCGGCCTCAGCCGCATTGACTTCTCTGCGGGACTTCGAATAATTTTATAAAAAATGCCCCACCCCGGGCACAATAAAGCTCAAAAAGGATGGGGCAACCCCTAATTTCTGTTTTTATTCTGATACGGGCTTCCAATCAGCATAATGATCGGTCACCACATAAGTTTTAGGCTCTGTTTTCCAGAAAGCGTTGGAGTTATAGGTCCATTCCATGGTTTCTGAGCCACCTCCACTTTGTGTGGTAATAACAAATCTGTTGGCCAGGTAACCGAACGAACTGGCCTGATCGCGTAATAATTTCTTATCACCACGACTGGCATCAACCGGAATCCAACCGTACCCTGGCAAATAAATTTCTGCCCAACGGTGGAATACATCATCCATACTGGAGTCATCGCCGCGTATTACGACAGACCCGACATAACGAGCCGGAATTCCTGCTGCGCGGCACATGGCAATGTAAGTAAAAGTATACTCAGAGCATGAACCATTTCCACGTTCGAGTACAGCAGGAGCTGTATTCCATCCACCTACCATTTCATAGTACATATGGTCAATCAAATAATTAAAAAGCCTGCGCGCCATCCAATAAGGGTTTGTTTCGCCCTGAAGGGCAGTTTCAAGCGCCCTGGTTATGATGGGATGGTCGAACTGATACTTTTCATTATTGGCAAGATATCGATTACGTATGTCTTCGGGCACATCTTCCAAATCACCCACATTGGCAGGGTCAATAAAGTAACGCACCTCGTACAATGTAGCATCAACCGTCATTTGCGCTTTAAAACGCGAACCAGGTTCAATATTTTGTTGCTCATAATGAGCTGTTTTTTGCCCCCAGTGATCCTCAGGTTTATCGGTCATACCATCTGAGTAGTCTATTTCACCTTCAATATCCTGATTCGGGCGATCAGTGGGTATTGCAAGATGTATATCGAGATCAGTAAGCATACCTGGCCCAAAATTGGTTGCCTCGTGTGTATGTGTTACACGCACTTTTTTCGGGTTGTATCTTCTGTAACGGTCTTTATCTGATTTTATGAGTTTAAATATTTTATCTGCTTCAGAATCTGCTGCCCATAAGTGTCCGTTGGCAACGGCAAGGCCATGTGTATAATGTCCCGGAGCCTCCAGAATTTGTATGACAGATCCGTCGCGGGGCGAAACCATATAAATTTCATCACGGTAGCGATCAGAAATCCAAAGATACTTTCCATCGAAGGTCATCCCGTTCGGATTGAGGGTAGGCGACGGAAAAGATTTTATGGTGGTTCCATCATTGGCATTGACCTGCTCAATTACATTAAGTCCATCATCGGCCACCCAGAGGTAGCGACCGTCCCATGCCAGCCCCTGTGCCTTGCTAACGGAAAGTTTAACAGTGCGCAGTACTTCACCGCTTTTCGGGTCGATACGATAAGCAACTCCATGATAGTTTTCACTAAGCGGAAGTCCTCCTTTTACATCGACATTCCAAAGCGCCTCACCATCCCATGTCATGCCCATCGGCCAGTAGGCCGGAGATTCAAGCTCTTTTTTTACTTTTCCGTTATCCGGATTAAGGCCATAAAGCTTTTTTGCTGCACGATCGGCCACCCATAATAATTCTCCATCGAAGGTTAGTCCCGTTGCTATGTTTCCGGGCGTTTTATAAGAGCTGACGATTTTACCCGGCCAGGCTTTAGTTTCCTGTGCACTTATCGAAAAAAACACGATAAGTGTAAAAGTCCATATCCATTTGTATTGAAATTGCATAATATAATTTTTTAGGTTCCACTACAATTTATCAAATTCCAGGTAATTTATGAAAAAAGCTGTTTCAATGCCAGTTCAGCCAAAAAATTGCACGCTGGTGAACAGCCCACTTTTTTCTAACTCATGAGCTTATCTTGAAACCAGGAAAAATTCAACACAAAAAAGTTTATCCATAGAAATTGTGATGCATTATACTTTGTGAATGATGGTTGATGCTACTAATGAATAACGTCGTATGGGAAAAACATTGAATGTTCGAAATGGTACAATAATGAGCAAAAATCAGCATTCTAAACCAAAGTGGATCAGAAATAATTAACTTCGAACTTTAAATTTAAATAATCCATGTATCTCGAAAAACGCTGGGGACAATACGCAACACTAATTTTACTGGCTTTTGTATGGGGCAGTTCATTCATTTTAATGAAAATTGGTCTTAAAAGCTTTACCAGTCCGCAAGCTGCGGCCATTCGCATAGTGAGTGCTTCGTTGGCATTGCTACCCTTATCGCTCCGACACATCAAACAACTCAAACGCAAAGACCTGAAAAGCTTACTAATAGCTGGATTTATTGGTAGTTTCATACCTGCATTTTTGTTTACAAAAGCCCAAACCCGCATAGACAGTTCCATGGCAGGAATGCTTAACTCGCTCACTCCAATGTTCACTTTGTTCATCGGGCTGGCATTTTATAAAATTAAAATCCTGAGGATGCAGGTGATAGGATTAATACTCGGACTTATGGGAGCTGCCGGACTTATTGCTACCGGAGAAGACCTGGACCTCAGCAACATTAACAGCTATGCATTTTTTGTAGTCCTTGCCACCATATGCTATGGCACCAACATGAATGAGATAAAGGCACGTCTATCGCACCTCTCAGGCATACAAATCACAAGTTTATCATTTATGTTTTTGTTGCCCGTTGCACTGGGATATCTGCTCACAACAGATATTCGCACAGCTATTACGCATGAAGGTTGGGGTTACCATTTGATGGCTCTGATGGTTTTAGGTGTAATTGGCACAGCGCTGGCCATGCTACTCATGAACAGCTTAATTCGACATGTACCTCCTGTGTTTGCCTCATCTGTAACTTACATTATTCCTGTATTTGCCATTGGATGGGGCGTAGTTGACGGTGAAGTTATTTTGCCTGTGCACCTACTGTTTATGGCGCTGATCCTGCTCGGAGTTTATATCATCAACAGCAAAGGTAAGTTTCGAATTATAGGACATTTCAGAATGCTTAAGCGTAAAAACAGTAACCGCAAATTTTAATGGCTATTATAAAATAACAATGGAAGATTGGTCTTTTCGATCAAATCTTTCAATAAATCCTTTTTAAACAAGCGTTCGAATATACTTTTCTCCTTTTTTAGAAGTAATAACAGATCGGGCCTCGTCTTCTTCACATATTCAATCAATGTTTTATTGTAGTCAACACCTTCCAGTTCTTTTGCTTCCAGTGTGGAAGCTGTAAAAATATCGCGGGCACTCTCAATCCAGCTTGCGGTTTTTTTATCCAGCTCTCCTGAAGTTTTTTTCACTACATCCACTGCTTCTATCCGTGAATTAAAATGCTTCAGGATGAAAGATATTTTCGGATATTGTGGCGAATCGAGTTCTAAAAACTCAGCTGGCAACATCATATGATTAAAAGATTGGAATTGGTGTCCTGACGGCACAATTAACCATGGTGCAGGAATAATCTTCATAAGATCGAAAAGCTCACTCTGCGATGACAATACATTATTATCAAGTTCTGAATTTACCATAATCAGGCCGGTATCTTCATCCTGCCCAATTTTGCGCAATTTTGCATTTATTGCCCCTTCTTCAACTACACTGTTTATTTTCAGGGGATAGTCTAACCGGCTTCCTTCACCACTAATCAAGTTATCTAAAGCCGACTGATTTTCATTTATCTCACGTTGTATAATTTCATCAGGTGTCATTTTTCGACCAGGGGTGATGGTCTGAGAATCGGAGTAGGTACTGGCTACTCCGTGTTCTGCTCGTGGATCGACCATATGAATAATGTCCACCTCCCATTCAAGGTAGCGTGCCAGCTTGAGTCCATAAACAATGATGTTTTCTTTTCCTTTTTTTATGTCGCTGATAATCTTTAACTTCATTCGTATCTTTTTTTTTAATTATTACGTAATTCCAAATACAACTTAACTGTTACGCCATTGGTAATCCTGCATCTTTCCAGTCTTGCTTACCCCCCTGGTAGTCATACACATTTTCAAATCCCATTTCGATTAACTTTTTAGCCGCAGCCGGACTGGCGCCACAATCAAAATTCGAGCAATAAACTGCTATGGGTTCATCCTTATTAAAACGTGCTTTAGCTTTGTGCCCTATTTCTTCCAATGGGATATTAACAGCACCTTTTATGTGCTCTTTTTCATAACTCTCATTGCTCAACACTTCGATTAAAGTAATTGCATTTTGGTCTAATTTCTTTTTAAGATTTTCTTTATCTATAGTCTTCATAGCTTTAAATTTTTGATTCACAACAATTAACACACTCTGTAAAGTCCAACAAGATTCCACGAGGCATTGTTTTGATATTATTTTAAAGATTTTGTGCCCCCCATCTATAAAAAATTGGCATCTGCATAAAAAAAAGCAACCCGGTGAATTACCGGGTTACCTGAGCCTAATAAATGCAATAAGGTGCGAGGCTATTTATTCAGGGGGTTTTATAGACCTGTGTTTTAGAAAAACATATTTCTGAAGCTCTAATTGCGAAGTCATAAAAGTCAGGTTAGTTAAGGTCCACAATTTTGGGTTGGGGAAAAGCATTTTATACACATAATCTGAAACCTTGCTCCGATCCCCTTCCGATAAAAACTGTTGACTTTCCTGAGGTAATGCGGCAAGATAGCAGGCCATTATGTTTTCTTTAAGTTCTGTAACGTATTTCTCAGCCGAAATCAATCGGGAATATGATGCACTGAAACTGGTTTTATTAGTAAGATTTTCAAATCCAGCTCCCGCAGACTGGCTCATAAAACGTTTATCATCTGTATTTAAAAGCTGAGACCTAACCTGCCTAATGGACTGTTCAGCAAATCCGAAGCGCTGAGTCTCCTTTTCATCAACATCCGTATATTGCAATTGATTTATTGACTCTATAAATTCCTGGTGTGCCTGAAACTCTTTCTCCAAAGAAATATTTTCCTCAATTAAATCTTTCGAAAAATCAACAACAAGAAAAGCATTGCTAATACCCAAATAAGCCATAAAAAACAGAATAATAATGGTTTGTTGCAGTGTAATAAGCTTATATTTCCTTGTATACCACAACAGCGTGGGTATAAACACCACAAAAGGAAATGGAAAAGCAATAAGCATAAGTATGTCTGTTCCCTGCCAGCCCATCACTTTAAACAGAACAGCAACAAAGTGAATTAAAACTGTAAGCAACACAACACTATGAAAAACTACGGTAGGCGGCTTAACTGCTTTATAATTATTGACAAGGGCAAGCGGAACAAAAACAAGAGCAAGTAATACAAGGCCTGCAACGAGTGCAAAACCTGCTCCGGGCCAATGAAGTGCTTTGGCCAGTGAGCCTGCTCCAACAAAAATGATGGAGAGTATACCTATAATTTGAGTTGTTTTTTTCATGACGACTGTTTTTGAGGTGAAACATCTTCTGCAACAGCATGTGCATCAATATCAAGTATTACTGACTGATAGGCAGACTCCAGCATTAGCAATTTTTGTTGTAAAAGTGTGAGATACTCAAGCGTGTATGCCAACGAATTAGAAAAGTGGTGCGATGGCCAGGTATCTTCTGCAACATCATTATAAAATTCTTCCAGTATGGGATTCAGATCGTGCGCAGGCAAAAGTGCATCCATTTCTCTCAAATACTGTTTAAGTTCATCCTGAAGGACGTAACCTTCACCACTACCGGCATCCTTGTCCAGCATGTATTTTCTTACCAAATCATGGCTAAAGGGTGTTTTCAAATAATGCAAAAACGGCTTTGAGTTTAAACCCGCCTCGGGCCTTACGCCTGAGTCAAACATTACAAGGTCGCTCTTAAGCCCATCAATTGTCTCTAAAACAGAGGCTGTACCAGCATGTAATTTTTGAGCTTTCGTGGCATCTGAGAATTGGTTTTTCTCAAGAAATAAACTATTTGATTCTTTCAATAATTTATTCCCATGCAACAGTTCACTGAATTGTCCATTGTAGCTTTGACTTAAATTCCGGGAAACCTTGACAGAAATGAGGTTTACAGATAAAACAAGCCAGGCCACCCCCAGCATCAACATAATAAACCGGCCAGTGATATACGTCTTGCTTTTCAAAATATGCGTACCGTAAAGCGGCACAGCAATAAGAAACAAAAAAACATTACCTACCACCAAAAACATGGCCGCACCGGGCCAGTGCATAAGTTTGAAAAGATAACCAGCAGCAAGAATACCAGCAGCAAAAAAAGCAATAATTATGGATACTTTATGAAGCCGATCGCTGACATTACGTATGCTTTGTGCAAGTAAGGCAGGCAAAAACAATACAATCAGCATAAATTCACCTACTACGAGTAAAATCCCTGATGCCGGCCAATGCTGAACTTTAAACAGCACACCAAGCGCGAAAGCAAAAGCAGCAATAAATCCGGTAAGGTAAGTCAGCACATTTTTATTACTTCGGGTCTCTTTGTAGAGCACGTATACCGAAGTAGGCAGAAAAACCAGGCACAGAGTTAAAAACCCCAGTACTAACAACACACTGGCACCGGGCCAGTGGAAGACTTTAAACAGGGAGCCAAATCCCATTAAAACCGGCGCAATGAGTCCGGTTGCTTTCATTGTGTTTTTCATAATTCTATAAGTTTTATCGATTAAATAAAAGGTATCGTCCTGGATCTTTTTCAGCCCCCTGTAGCCGATCCTTTGCTGCACCATTTTATATGCATCATTAAACTTATAGCCCTGTTCCATTTCGCTTTCCACATCGCAACAGATATGGTCAACCAAATCTTCCTTCAGATGCGAATAGAAGATTCTTGCTTGCACAACATCCTTTTCAATTACACTGATATGTGCCTCGGTTAACATAACGAATTATTGAGTCCGTAATCAGGTTTCAGGATATTCGAAAGTGTATCCACAAATTCCTGCAGCTCTTTAATCTTTTCCATTGCAGAGTTATGCCCTTTCTCAGTGAGTTTGTAATACACACGCGTACGATTATTGACAGTCTCCTTGTCGGTTGTCACTACACCATCGTTCTCAAGCTTGTGCAAAATAGGATAAAGTGCCCCGTATGTAAGCTGCACCTTACCTGATGTAATTTCTTTTACTTTTTGGGTGATCTCATAACCATACATTCGGCCATTTTCCTTTAATAGTTTTAAAATGATCGATTTTATGGACCCCTTTAATAGCTCTTTTGATATCATGATTTATTTATATATAAGATTCTATTATATTGCTAAATTAGTATATAAAATTTTAAAAGTCAAGTTTTTTTGCTTTGTAACTAAAAATATTGTGATTAAACTTAAAATCCAATCGGCTAATACGCTCAATAACATAATATTACGAGCATTACACAAAAACACTTTCCCAAAAATTATTTTTTTCACTTACAACCGACACTAATTGTCGGACTTCCTCCGTAACCTTGAAAAAGAAAAACACATACATTATGGAGAAAAAAAGTAATTTACTGACCAGTTTTCAAATTGCCGGATTCACTTATTACGAAGGCGCACTGGCTTTTAAGCATCTTACAATCGGGAAAAAGCTTAAACTGATAGCCGAACCCGAAAATCGGCACGACGATCATGCAGTAGCGCTTTACATGGAAAACTTCAAACTGGGCTATGTGCCGCGTGGCGACAATAAAGCTGTAGCCTTGTTGCTCAATAACGGATACGACGCATTTGAAGCGTTGGTACAACAAATCAATCCTGAAGAGCATCCTGAAGCACAAGTACGGGTAGCTGTTTTGGTGAAACCACAAAATTCCTAAGTAATTTTGCAACAGCCAATGCAAAATGTTACATTTGAGTATTATTACCATACAAAATGCTCGAACACCAGAAAATATTTCGCATTTTTCAACTGCTTGCCCGGCTGCGTGCGCCATTGGGTTGCACAAAAGCTGATATTGCAGCAGATTTTGAAGTAAGTGCCCGCACAGTAGAGCGTTACCTGAGTTTACTGCGTAGCATTGGTTTTAATATCGAGTTTCAACGGGGGCGATACCGCATTCGCTCCCTTAATGAAACCCGCATGCAGGTTGAAGACCTCATCACATTTACACTGGAGGAGGCTCAGTTGATTAAAACTGCACTCGAAAACCAGCAAGTGAAACATCCATTGCAGCAGAGCTTATTGAGTAAACTCTATGCCATGGCCGAAATGCCGGAACTCACCGAAACCGTGTTCGACCAGTCTGTAAGCAACAACATTTCGTTGCTTTACCATGCCATGAAATACAAATTACAGGTTATACTACACAACTACCAGTCGCTTAACAGTGGTACAGTTCGCGACCGCCTGGTTGAGCCCATACGCATGTACCGTTACAACCGTTATTTGGCGGCCTGGGAAGTAGAAGACGGTATGATTAAAGAGTTTAAAACCGAACGCATCGAAAAAGTAGAACTTACAGAAACACGTATCCGCTATACGGCCAGGTATGGTAATTATGGAGTGGACCTCTTTGGCATGACCGGCGAAAAAAGCACTATAGTCGAGATGGAACTCAGCCACAGAGCTTTTTTACTTCTTACAGAAGAGTTTCCAGGCACGGAAAAATACCTCATCCAAAAACATGACCATTATTTACTCAAAATCCCGGTGTATAAATGGGAAGGAATTGGACGTTTTGTACTGGGATTGCCCGGTGAAATCCAAATTATTGGTCCGGAAGCATTCAAAGCATATGTTAAAAAGAAAATTGCAGAATATAGCAATTAAATAAAAATTATTTTCGCCAAACAATAATGGTTAAGACTTCTCAATTATAAGTATTATCAACAAAATGATCTTAAAATGTAAAAACAAATTCCTACAATGGGAATCTTAAACCATTCAATTCAAATCCTTTTATTAGGTATGCTTACCAGCTGCATACCTCACAATTATTACCAAATGTGCACCGCAGCATCAGAAGATGTCGACAAACAGAATAACAATTTGGTGTATGAAAACGAAGATGTGCGCGTCACTTATAATCTCTGGGCTGAACCGGGGAATAGTAGCTTTTGGGTACACAATAAAACCAGCACTGACATTGTCATTGAACTTAATCGCTCGCACCTGATTATTAACGGAGTGGTGCATACCTATTTTCAAAACCGGGTTTTCACCACCGTCGACGAAAGCAGTATTTCATCAGGTAAGTCAAAAGCCACCAGATACAATGCCCGTCAGTTGAGCATTAAAAATATCGAAGAAAGAATTGAACAGAAGCAATTGCGCATACCCCCCAATGCAGCCAAAAAAGTGACAGGTTTCTCAATTATGAAAAGCATTTACCGCGACTGCGATCTTGTACGAATCACTGACCGGAAAGAAAACAGCATAAAAAAATTTACGAAAGACGCTTCGCCACTTATTTTCCGCAACATGATCTCTTACTGTAAAGGAAAAAACTTTAACTGTAGCAGAATTTCAACAAGCGCTGCTTCTTAAAGAACTTATAAAAGTTTAAATTGAGAGAGTAAATAAATATTGCCGCCAGAATGTAGCTATAAAAATAAAACATCTCACCTTTACATCTCATGTAACTAAAAGACCCATTTTTTAGGTCCTATTGATACACAAAATGTAATGGCAGATAGTGTTTATAAATCGAGAAATCTCACCAGAGATCAGCTTCATTTCCTAAAGCGAATTGAGGAGGAGGAGATATTGTATTTTCAACTCAGTGAAATTGAGGAAGAATTGAATGAATCTTACGCTAACCTGAATGAAATACTCGAGAACCTGGTTGAAAAGGGAGTACTCATCCGTTTAGAAAAAGGAAAATATTGCAAAGCAAACTTTAACGAACCCAATGTATTGGCATCATTTATATCCCATGGTGGAATCATTGCTTATTGGTCAGCCTTGCATATCCATAACCTTACCGACCGTTTTCCCAACACAATATTTATTAAAACTGATTACCGGAAAAGGAATACATCTGTTTTGGGTTCAACCATTCAGTTTGTATACACAAAACCGGAAAAACGAATTGGAACCATCCAAATGGGATATGGGCAAAATTCTTATGTCATAACCGATAAAGAAGCAACGTTAATCGATTGTTTCGATCAACCACGTTATGCTGGTGACTGGCCGGATTTATTGCGGGCTTTACACCAGGCAGATATCAATTCTGAAAAAATGATTGAATACACGAAAATTTATCAAAATCAATCACTGATAAAGCGAATCGGTTACTTGGCTGAGTTATTCAACAAAAAGAAACTACAAGAATTTATTGATTTTGCATTAACCCAAACCGGCAAGCGTTATATTCTTTTAGAACCCGGTGGCCCGGACAATGGTGCATTTGATGCCAGATGGAAAATTCGGTTAAATATTGATGATGAATCTATCAAAAGTATTATTGAAGCAGAGTATTAAATGACTGATGTTTCGCAGTTATATAAACAATTAAAAAACAGCTCTTTGGTTAATATGATAATTCCGCACCTAACGGCGCTCGGGTCTTACCCAGGCATACAATTCTACCATAATTCCGCACCTATATTTCGACTGCGCTCAATAACCAACGGTGCTTTCTGAAGTTTTTAAGCCTCATTAGAGGCGATATTATGGTAGATAATTTATGCAAAAATGGAAAATCGCCGCGATGCTTCGTTAAATAGCATTAACAAAAGAGTTATCGGCGAACATACACGAGGGTAAAACAAAGTTGATTTATGTAAATCTCAGTAAGTCAATCTGATGTTAAGTGCGAAACTTTAGTAAATGATTAAACAAAGTGGAAAAACACTGGCACAGAAGCCTACAACACCAGGTATCTTCCGAAGAATCATCTAAAGCAAGCCACATAATTAGCAGTGTAAAAAACAGAATATTTAATTATTTGTAAACACAACCAACAACCTCATAACCAACAATAAAACCCAAAAAACGCTGAAAGGCCGTTTAAATATGCTGATCGGCATTAGCGATAAACTCAAGTTTCTCGTGGGCTTTTTTTATTTCTTCGGATATGAAGCCCTGCTTAAAAGTTTGCAAGCAAACCCACATGTACAAATAAAATTGCTCGCAAGTTTACAGGTCGACCGGTTGTTGCACCAGATAGTTGAGCATGGCAACCAGGAAACAGGAATGTCGCAGGATGATCACTTTGAACGGTTCCATTAGTGCGCTGACTGCAGAATCATTTGGGTGACGTTTATTTAGCCCGCATACTCAAAAGAATAGAAAATCAGCGACAGGAAGTAATTATTGCTATAGAAAACCAAACAAACAAGGGCTGACTTTTTCATCATTCATATTCAGCATGCTCCGGATCAAACCGACCTTTGTCCGGGTGAATAGTGTCTACCTCCATATAAAGTGTTTTAGAAGGATGTTCCTCATCAAGTAACAAAACATATTTTTGCTTTCTATCGAGATGAATATGGGTTACATGTGCAAAATGTGTATCTACAACATGAAACCGGTTATTACCCCCTATTACATCATAGAACTCGCTACCATCATCAAGTTGTTGCTTTAACTTTACAAGCAAATACAATTCACCTTTAATCATAAATGAATAATTGGCTCCTGATCTTTGAATTAATTTGACAATATAATGACCCGACACCTCATACCAGGTATCATAGGGTACTATTGTTACAGAATCATTTTCGGCATTGTAAACCAACTGGGCTTTTAAGGGCATTGTAAATGCAAAAAGCAATATTAAAACAAAAATTAAACGCATAACAGGACATTTTAAAGGTTTATTAAGTAATCTACGATGCACTCCCGACAACTAGTGTCGGATTTTGAATTTTTTATAATATTTTTTTTTGAGGTAGTTAAATTTACTGTAGTTGACTTTAATTAGGGCTGATAAAGAGATCAAGTTATAGCAACCAAAGCAGGAATTAAGCAGTTAAACTAACAAAAGAAAATGAAGAGAAAGATTTAAATGCTTTGCGTTGTGACAAATATATCTCCGATAAGCTCACATAGCTCGAATTTTGGTTTTTTATAAAACAACCAACCATAATGCGATATTAGACAAAAAAAGCCCGCTACAAAATTGCAGCGGGCAATGGAATTATTTCAAATAGATTATTCCTTACGTTTAACTTTTACAAACTTCGATTGGGTGCGTGCATTAATTGCATGATCGTACATGGCTTCTACCGAAACCGGCGCTAAATAAAACCGGCCAGGATAGCTGGCATTTAACTTAATATAAAATACTTTTTCCTGACTCTTAGCCAAATCAAAATAGGTCATCACCCTGGTGTCGCGAAAATCGCGGTAAGTGTAATTGCTCTCGTTAATTTCGCCGTCGAAATCGGTAAACCGTGTATTAATAATTTCCCAACCTCCGGGTGCAGTATATGTAAGGGCTAAATCTTTATAGGCTCTTCTTACACCGGGATGCCTCACCTTAATTTGTGCGATAAAATCTGTGGTTTGGTCGATTTGGGAAACCGACACCGGATTTTGGTTGAAATCAAGGTATTGCACATCAATACTCAAATTAGAGGCACCACCAGCCATTTCTTTAGGCAACGGTTTACCCTGACTGATCATCTGAAGAAATATTTCACCACCCGACTGGTTAGTAAACCTGATATTCTGCGACAATGAAAATTCTAATGGGAAATCGACACTGGCCACATGCTTGCTACTTTGCACAGTATTTTTCTTGCCATTATTTACGGCATAAGTGAGGTCAATTTTACGTGCCACATCACGTTTGCGGTAAAAATCGGCGATGGCGTACATAACCCATGCACGGGTTTGCGTACTGTACCAGCGGTCTTCAATCATAGCATCCGACATTTCAGCGATCAGATTAAAAGCTTCGGTCTCTTTACCTAAATAATCGAGTGTTTGTAGCACCATAGCCTGCTCGCGCAACGAAGATCCGTAGGTATACCTGATCGTTTCAATGGGTTCTGCTACTGACAAACTTGTTATAAGTTTTTCAGCTGCACGTTCCCGCCCTGCTACAGCATAAGCAGCAGCCAATCGCCACTGAACCGCAGGATGTAAATCTTCAATACTTCTCAAACGATTCATTGGACCACGTGCAGGCTTATCGGCCAATGCAAGGGTATAAAGTCGGTAGGCTTGATTGTATCGCGAAGTCGGGCCATTATCGACCCAATTGCGGGCCATAGTTTTCTGGTAACGTATCCATTTATTCAACAATCCACGGTCGACCTGGTAACCTGCCTCCCGGGCAACAAGCATAAAATGTCCGGCATAGTTGGTGCTCCATTCATTTACATTGCGTGAACCAGGCCAGTATGCCAATCCCCCACTGTTCGTCTGAAACTTACGAAGCTTTTGAAGTGCAGCGGCAATTTTATCTTTCATTCGTTGGGCACTTTTATCTGTCAACTGTATTATTTTCGGCGCATACACAAGTCCGAAAACACCTGAAACAGTCTGCTCAATGCAGCCATGCGGATAATTTAAGAGATAATGAAAATGCTTTTGAATATTGAATGGTGGCATTGTGGCAATTTCAGCTGTAAAATCATTCGTGCCTGGTGCTCCGATCGGATCGATGGCCACAGTACGGCTCTCATTATCGTCGAGGCGTACATAATTCACATTATAAATGACAGGTGTAGGATTATAAATTTCCACAAAAAGCGGTTCCATGGCCGTATAACTTCCATCCATCGCATGAATACTGAATTTTGTGCTTCCGGGTGCCTTACCAACCACACAATCAAAATATATCATTTTTTCCTGCTGCCCGCTTTCAAAAGATATCCTTCTTTTGGGATTGTCGACGCTAATTTTATTGTCGTGTTTTACCTCTACGGTTACACTGCCACCTGATGTCTGATCACGAAAAACATTCACAGGCAAAACAAACTGATCTTTCATGACCAATTTTCGCGGTGCAGTAGCCATCACCATCAAAGGTGATTTAACTTTTGTAGAACGTTCCGCCTTACCAAAAGCCTGCTTGCTGCGCGCCACAACCATTGTTCGTACCTCTCCGATGTAGGGAGGCAATTTCATTTTATGGGTATATGATTTTCCTTTTTCAAGGTTAAATGGCCCCTCTACAATTACAACCGGTTTAAATCGCTGGTCGGCAACCTGTGAAGGATCTTTATCGCCCATGGCACCACCACCGATACCAATTACACGTTCAATTGTGGAGCTGAACGCACCAATTACCCAGTCAAAAATATCGTAGGTCATCACGCCCAGGGCCTCGTGGCTAAAGAAATGGGCGTATGGATCCGGTGTGGTAAAATTGGTCAACGCCAGCAGCCCTTCGTCAACTATGGCAATGCTATAGTTCATGGCCTTGCCGTATTGCTCTGAAATGGTAATCTCAAACTCCTCGCCGGATTCTATGGTTCCATCCATTTCAATTACCGGATATATTTTCTTTTCGGGATCAGTCACTTTAATTCCGGCCACACCATAAAGCCTTAACGGCAAATCGTTTGCTGTTCGGCTGTAAGATTGCAGGTAATGAATATTGATGTAACAGTTCGGACTCATTTGGGGTGTTGCTTTAAATGAGAATGACGTTTCCCCATCCTGGGTATCGACCCAATAATCTTCAATTACCTTTACACCATTTTCAATACTCACAAGTGCCTTACCTCCTGCTTCGGTTGGAAAGCTCAGGCTCACTTTTTCGCCGGTTTCGTATTGCTCCTTATCGGTGGCAAAACGAAGCATATTTTGCGAAACACCGTCAGGTCGGTTCGAACGCCCTGCAATAGATGGCCAGTCAAAATAAATAAATTTGGAGGCCACCTGCTGATTGCGCATGTTGGTTACTTCAATTAAATAGCGTCCCCATTCGTTACGATCCATCGAAAGATTGTACGTTGCTCTTCCATTTTTTATATTAACGTAATCGGTCTTTTTCAGCTTTTTATATCGGCGATAGCGATATCCGAAATCACTGGCAGACTCCCACCACCAACTCCAGGCAACTTTATAAACCTTCACTTTAGCCCTAACTGTTGAGCTCATTTTTTCGCCTTTTACGTTAGTTGCTGCCAAATCTACGGCAATTTCTTTGTCGGTTTGGTACATGTTGTAACGACCTGTAGGCTCGGGCAATCTTATACCCACATAGGAGGTGTAAGGAAAATATTGCTGCCTGGCTGATGCTATGCTGAAGTTTCCATTGGGCTCAAAAACCTTAAAAAAGTACGAAAGCGCAACTTTAGCCGGTAGCTCCTGCGATTTCGGGATATAAGGCGAAATTTTAGCATCTCCGTTGGCATCAAGTTTTCCTTCAAAATACATTTGAGGAGGCGTACTCAGTTGCTGCTCCTGGTGATTGAACTCATACCCCGGCCAATCATCAAACCGGAGTCTTGATTTTGTAGCAGCTCCTTCTACTGTAACCTTTAAATTACTTACCGGTGCACCGTGCAGCCATTCTACATGAAGCCCAATGTCCTGTTTCTCATCAGCCAGTAGTTTTTCCGGGGTATCAATATCCAGTTTAAGCCTGTTAGGTTTTACTGTTTCCACAGCTATTGATTTCGTAAATGTACGGCTACCCACCAGTACCTTTATGCGCCAGGTACCGGTTTCATCATCAGATGAAGTGGGAAAATGCACCAAATAATGATCCGCTGCATTACGCGAAAGCACCTTTTTACCGGCCAGTTGCGAACGCGCATTATACAATTCAATGGTAACGGGAATATTGCCAGGCAAATTACCTGTTAAGTCATGCAACATAAAACCGGCATAAATCGTATCGCCGGGTCTGTAAACACCACGTTCATTGTACAAAAAACCTTTCATTCCCTCGCGCACAACTACACCATCTGTCGGAAAATGGCTGTATGAAAGGGCTTCAGAACTACTCATGCGTAGATATGTGGCATGATTTCCATCTGTAACTTTTACAAAATAGGGATCTTCAGATCCAACAAATTCAATTTTTCCATTGGCATCGGTCTTTCCCTCTTTGAGAACTTGTTGTTGATAATTCAACACCTCAACTGTGGCGCCCGATAGCACCTCTGTTGTTGACAAACGTGTTGCAAATACTGTTAGATGCTCACCTTCTCCTGCTTTAGCAATAACGCCAATATCGCTGATCATAAAATTATGTTTCATGGCGCGTCTGAAACCATAATAGTATTCATGACAGGGATCATCGCGGTGACGCCAGCTATAACTATTGCCATATGAATAACTTGAAAAGTTTTTCCAGAAACGCTCAGATGCAATTTGTGCCTTTTTATCAGCAGCAAGCTCATCGCATTGTGTGATGGCATTTTCTTTCCGGAAACCAATCTGCACATGGTACAGGGCACCCGGGGCCTGCTCTACAATTTTATTCAGATCAATATAAAAAGTATTCCACTGGCCCAGATCAGTATTGGCAAATTGTTCCAGCATTACTGTCTGCTCAAAAACGGGTTTCCCGACACGATTCAGTTGGCGGTTATCGTCGAGACTATTTACCTGCAAAAACTGAATGATATTGTTTTCATACACACGATACACACGAACATCAACAGCCTTTAAATTCACAGCCTCGAAAGCAAAGAGCGCACCCTGTTCTCCTGGTGGCAGTATTACATCATCTGATTTGGCCCGCACAGCCGGTTTTAATTCTTCAAAAAGGATATTAAAAACTGTATCGGCGCTCAATGTTTTATCATTCGTACTCTCTATGCCTCGCCGAATGGTCAATTCATCCTGAATTTTCTGTCGCTCTACGGGCTGTATAATCAGCTGATTTCCGGCCACATCCACCTGGTAATCATCGATTTGCTCAAACCCAACGAGGCCGGATAATTCCTGGTACCGCTTAATGGGATCAGAAAAGTAAAGCACAACTTGTTGATCGGGATGCTGCTGTACTTTATAACCTGTAATGATAAATTCATTTTTCGAAGGAATTTTATACGTAGTAGTTCCTTTATTGCTTATGTTCAGCGGCTCTCCGGTATATTGAATGGTTAAAACTCTTGACTTTTCGGTTCGGGCAATACTATCGATTGTAAATTGAAAAAAACGACCACTTTTATCTGCCTCCCACTTCACCTTGTAACTTTTATCACCAACAGTTGCCTGTAGCATTTTACCCACAACATCGGCCTCGGCTTTATCTGCAAGTTTGAGGTTACCATACACTTTCAGCATATCTGCTTTCTGAATATCAACCGGCGCAAGACCTTCAATTTCAATATTAAAATTTTGCTCAATCACATTAAAATCAAACTCATAGGCATCTACCTTAAGTGAATCGACCATTTCTGACAAATCGACTTCAACATGATACTGAGTACCGTTTTTAAAAGGCTCAGCCGGGGTATACTCCAGCACATTGGGCTGCACCCAAATGGCCTGACCTTTAGTTTTGGGCGATATTTCAAACGCACCATCAGAGAGCGCAATGCCTGTTTGATCTACCGAAACGATATTTTGAGTAAAATAAACTTTTACGGCACTATGAGCAGATACCGTCCCACTGGTATGTGCTGAAATCCAGCGGGCATATGTTTGTCTGTTTTGCTCACCTGACGAAGCAAAAACAATAAAATATAATGCGATTGCCACAGCCAGCAATGCGCCAATGGTAATAAGTAGTGTTTTTCGATTCATGGCAGACTAATTTTTGTTTAAAGTTAAAAAAAATGGGGTTGTAATGGTAATTATTAAGGTGCCATTTCCATAGGTTTATGATGAAGGGTAGCAAAAATTAGCTAAACAGCCATTACCAGAAACGAACTCTGCGCATCGGTTAAGTGGCATAAAGCCGCTAAGCCTTTCCCGTGGATGCTTGTTCTCCTCTAGTTTTTCTCAAAACCTGAACAACCAGACGTGACCCGCTTAGCGTATATTCCATCAGTCATACTTTTCGAAAGCGATTGAAGCATCTAAAAACAATGCGCAGTCTTTAAACCAGCGAAAGGAAAAGAAGCTAATAGTTCCATCAAACATTTAACCATTTGGCCGTATCGATATAAAAATATCTTCATTTCCCTGCCGGAAAATATTATCTTCGTGAAGATTTAAAATTTTAATGCATTATGAACGTATTGATACTTGGCTCCGGTGGCAGAGAACATGCACTGGCGTGGAAACTCAGCCAAAGTAAAAAAATCGATCAATTATATATTGCTCCTGGGAACGGTGGTACGCAACACTGCGGAACCAATATCGATATAGCTCCTGATGACTTTGAAGCAATTAAAAAAATTACGCTGGAGCAACAGATCGGCCTTGTCATTGTTGGGCCTGAAGCGCCACTTGTGAAAGGAATAACCGATTTTTTCACTGCAGAGGAAAAACTAAAATCAATACCAGTTGTGGGCCCTACAAAAGCCGGAGCCAAACTGGAAGGCAGTAAAGATTTTGCTAAAGCATTTATGCAGGAATTCAAAATTCCAACTGCTCAATATCAGTCGTTTACAAAAGATACGCTAAAGGAGGGGAAAACATTCCTTGAAACCTTAAAGGCACCCTATGTATTGAAAGCAGACGGTCTGGCAGCAGGCAAAGGGGTATTGATTCTCGAGGATATTGATGAAGCAAAAATAGAGTTGGAAAATATGCTCACCGGCAAATTTGGTGATGCAAGTGCTACCGTGGTAATAGAGGAATTCCTGAAAGGCATCGAATTGTCGTGTTTCTGTTATACCAATGGGAAAGATTATGTGATGCTGCCAGAGGCTAAAGACTATAAGCGTATTGGGGAAGGCGACACAGGATTAAATACAGGTGGAATGGGTAGTATATCACCGGTTCCATTTGCCAACAAAGCATTTTTACAAAAAGTTGAAGAACGAATTGTTGAACCTACAATTCATGGGATACAGCAACGTGGAATTGATTATCACGGGTTCATATTTTTTGGCCTGATGAATGTAAATGGAGACCCTTACGTGATTGAATACAATGTACGTCTGGGCGATCCTGAAACAGAGTCGATTATGCCCAGAATAAAAACCGACCTTATGGATATGTTCGGGGCCGGCATCGAAGATAACCTCAAAGACTTCACCCTGGAGCTTAAACCAGACTTCGCCACTGCCGTGATGCTTGTCTCAGGTGGATACCCTGAAGCCTACGAAAAAGGAAAAACAATTACAGGCCTTAATGCTGTAAAAGACAGTATTGTTTTACACGCCGGCACAAAAATCAATAATAACGAAACGGTCACCAGTGGAGGCCGGGTAATGGCCATTACAAGCCTTGACCAAACAATGGAAGCAGCATTGAAAACTTCAATGAATAATGCAGAAAAAATTAATTTTGATAAAAAATATTACCGGAAGGACCTGGGATTTGACTTAAAATAGATAGCGTATGTTTGTTAGATTACTTAAAGGACCACAACCCGCCAATATATTGCTTATAGTGCTTTTCAGCATTTTACTATGGCTCAAACTGTTCTGGACCCACGATTTCACATCACAAACATTCTTTGCTCCCTTCCTTAGGCCTGACTATCTGCATATTGGAAATCAACAGTTTCTTAATACAATACTGCTCTTTGCAATCATTGTATTTGAAGCTTTCTATATGGTCAGACTTAATTTTCAGTACATATTTATCGACCGGCGCACATACTTTCCGGCATTTGTGTATATTTTATGGATGACCTTAATGACCGGGACCAACCATTTTAATGCAACTGTTATTGCAAATCTTTTCATCCTTATTGCATTTGAGGATATGCTCAAAACACAGATAAATCGTTTAAACATTAGAATAATATACAGGACAGGGCTGTTGATCGGCATTGCGGCCATGTTTTATTGGCCGGTAATACTAATGTTAGTACCTTTTTGGTTTTTTACACTCATTTTACATGGTCTTAACTGGCGAGGTCTGATCGCACAAATTCTGGGTGCTTTAACGCCCTGGGTATTTATAGCTTTTTACTATTTCATGACCGATCAGATTGGAGTATATCAGGACATCACAAACAGTTTAACGATGCAGCGCAACTTCCCGCTGAGTGACGATATGAGGTCAATTAAAATATATGTTCTGATCTTTTTACTTTTAAGCGCCATGTGGTATCATTTTACACATGTAATTGATAAGAAAATCATCATTAGAAAATATTACAATGGTCTGTTTTGGTTCTTATTAACCATCACAGCAAGTATGTTATTGATACCTTCTGCCGGCCAGGCAGGTATTGCATTGGCAGGCATCCCGGCAACTATATTTTTATCCAATCAATACCTCATTACCCGCAGCAGAATCTTTCCCGAGATTAACTTCAGTATTTTCGTCGCTGCAGCAGTTGCATGGGTTGTAATAGCCTAAATGACAAGAGCTCCGAATATGGAAACGTTAATCGTCCATTGATTTGGTCTCAATCCTTTTTCCGCCGGCAGAATCCTCAGGCGGGTTTTCCTGCAAGTGATTCAGGTCGGCTACAAATTTTTCAATAGTATCATCATCAAAGCCTTTTTCTTTAGCGGCTTCTTCAAGGGTTCCCCAAATAGGCTCGCCACAAGCAATACACTTAATTCCCTGCTCCATCATGTACCTTACTGCTCCGGGTACATCATCTACAAGGTCTTCAATTGTAATATCTTTTGTAATCATAATATCTATATATTTTGATACGTAAAGTTACAAGAAATATTCCAAAACAAAAAACAACTCAAAACATTAAAATTCAATAAATTAAGACCTGAAATTATGGCATTTAATAATCTTGAAAAACAATAAAAACTACTCTTGTGATTTACAGTATCGCTTTATCACATTATAGGCCTGCTGAATACCAAGCTCGCCGGCTTTACTAATATCAAGGCATCCTTTTTCTGTTTCTTTAAGGTAAATTAATGTAAGACCACGATTGTAGTAGGCTTCAGGAAGTTTATCAATGGAAATGGCCTCGGTATAATCTGCAATCCCTTTCTTAAATTCGCGCTGCTGGCAATATAAGTTACCACGATTATAATAAGCAAGACTAAATTTATTGTTCAACTCTATGCTTCTGGACAAATCTTCAATGGCATCGGTATAATCAAGGGAACTATTGCCTCTGGTGGTATTATTCATTGAATTGGCATCTTCATTTAACCTGATTTGAGTCTGAAAATCATTCATTGTCTGAATATACGATTGCATTTGAGCTTTTATGGTGCCCAACAAGAAATACTCCTGCCAATTTTTTGCTGAGTTATCAAATGATTTTACTGCCTTATAATAGTTATTACTCAGGCTCTGGTCGAGCGCATAACTATACAATTGGAAACGCGAAGAACCGGGCGTGAGCGAATCAATACTTTCAGGTTCTGCAATCAAATTATCCGATTCGGTTTGCCATAGTCCGGGAATCCATTTCCAACTGTTATCATCATTCTTTTCATAATCAAATATGGCTTGCACAAACTGCAGATTTTCTGGGTTTACATCCTCGGCCGCAGGGATAATTATGTAATTATTTTTAAGGGTAATCTGAACATCTTTGTTCTGAATTCGATTCCGGCTAAAATCGTTATTAAACTCTGAGTTAAAATCAACAAGTTGTGCAAGGTTTTTCGATGTATCTCGAAATGCCTGGTAGGTAGTATCGTCATGAGACTTTTTATATTCGGCAATAATATTTTCAGCTTTTTGCCGGTCCAGATATGCTCCTTTATCCTGTCCCAGTTTTTGTTTTACTATAGACCTATTGATGTAAGCTGTGGCAAAATCGGGGAAAATATCTATGGCCTTACCATAATCTTCCAGCGCACCTTTTAAATCACCAATCTCAATCTTAACGCCAGCCCGGTTATAATAAACCAGCACGTTATCAGGGTTAAGATTACTTACTTTGTCATAATCTTCAATGGCATCGTCGTAATTACCCATTTCGGATTTAAGCAATGCACGATTGTATATAGCCAGGGCATTGCCGGGGTCGAGTGTAATCACGGTGTTATAATCCTCCAAAGCCTTATCGTAATCACCCAACTTATAATAAGCCAGTGCTCGCTGATACACAACAAGGCTGTTTTTGGGGTCGAGTCTAAGGGCCATATCATAATCTTCAAGGGCTTGTTTATAGTCACCTTTCATGTAGGCAATAAGTCCGCGGCGCCTAAAAGCCTCTTCGTCGTATGGGTTTAACTTAATACTCTTATTGATGTCCTTAATAGCTTTTGCCGTATCTTTTAGCTCCAAAAAGGCTATGGCCCTGTTCATATATGCTAAAGGCTGGTTAGGATCAATTCGCAGCGCTTCATTAAAATCATTTCTCGCCTTTTTATACTTTTCATTCATCAGGTAAGTAAGGCCGCGGTGCACATACACCATAGGCTCGGTAGGGTCCATTTGCAGCGCCTGTTCGTAATCGTCTAAAGCATCTTTAAAGTCATTAAGTTGTTCATGTGCCAGGCCCCTGTTATGATATGCCATTGCGAAAAAAGGATTAATGCTTATGGCTTTCGAAAAGTCGGCCCGGGCTCCCAGGTAATCACCAAGATTATACTTTGCAATACCCCGAAAAAAATAGGCATCGGCAAATTTTGGTTTCACTTCCAGTATACGGCTAAAACGGTTGATGGCTTCAGTATAGTTTTTATCCATCAGGGCTATACGCCCTGCCCCCAGGTAAGCTTTAATATTTAGTTGAGAAAACACTGAGAATGACAAGAACACAAACAATATAAAAACGAAATATTTCTTCATGTGATACGACTGTATTATTGCAGGTTTAGGCGTTAAACATTACTTTTACTGTTTAAGCAATTATTTAACGCAATATAATGAATTTTATTCCGCTGCTTTTTTATTCCTGCGCATTTTTTCTGCTTGTGGCCTACATCCTGAGCATTACAATTGCTATGCGGGGAATAAAAGCAAATAAGAAACAAAAAGGAAGCAAGTCAAATAAAAATATCAAACCAGACATCATAATAGCGTATCATAATGAAGAGAAAAAATTACCTGCGCTTATAAAAGATTTATTATCACAAACCCATAAACAATTCCGTGTTTTATGGGTAAATGATTCCTCGACTGACAACAGTGAAACAATAATTAGAAAACAGGGAAAACAACTGGATCAGTACCTGTTAAATAATCCAGAGAAAGGCAAAAAGCAAGCTATCAGATATGCGATTAGGGAGACAAATGCGCCATTGTGGCTTTTCACTGATGCAGATTGTCGTTTACCCTGCACCTGGGTTTCAGATTACATTACGCATTTTGAAAACCAAGGCAGTGGTTTATATTTTGGATCGGTAATATACAATGCCAACAATTGGCTCGAAAAAATATTTGCTTTAGAATTCCTCAGCTTAACAGGCACAGGGGCAGGTCTGGCTTTAAAGGGCATGCCTGTATACATGAACGGAGCAAATTATGCCATCACATCAGACCTTGGCAGTGCTTACAACCGAAGCAAAGACGCGCATCTGGCTTCAGGCGATGACGTATTTCTGCTACATACAGTAAAAAAACACTTTGGGCCGGAAAAAATAAAGGCCTGCCCCGACAGATCGATGATCGTTAAAACAGCAAGCCCTACAACACTTAAGACATTTATTAAGCAAAGAATGAGGTGGGGTGGCAAGGCCACAGCTTATAGAGATTGGCACGCTCAAGGGCTGGCCATTTTGGTTTTTTCCATTACATCTGCACAACTGGCAAGCTTCTTTTTTATTGAGTATTGGCTCCCATTCATTATGCTTTGGCTTGGAAAAATAATTACAGACTTCATTGCTTTACATACCTATAGCTTAAGCTGGAAACAGCCCGGGTGGGTAAAATCTTTTTTCATTATGGCGCCGTTATATCCATTTTATATTTTCACAACAGCCATGCTTGGACTAATTAGTCCGGCAAATAAGTGGCTAAAATAAAAAGCCCCATACAAAATCACTTGCATGAGGCCTCTTATGATTTAAATATATGCTAATGGCTTTCGTGATAACCTGATATAATACTTTTATAGTTTTTTAAGGGGTGTTTTCCTACTGAAGCCACGTATAAATGAATAATTAAAAATATTGAAATAAAGAAACCTGCCGCAGCATGCACAATAGCTGTTATCTGTATACCACTAATCTCAAATACCTCATCAATAATAAACTCAGGAAATAGCAGAGCAACACCTGTTATAATTACTATTGGCATAAGCAAATACATGGCAGAAGTATAAGCAATTCGCTGCAAGGGATTAAACTTATTATTTTTTTCAATTGGATAGGGCTTCGGGGCATCTTTAAAATAACCGGTCAGATAATATTGTGTTTGTTTGGTAAGCCGCTGCAATAATCCTTTCATCTTTATGCGGTATTGCTTTCCATTTTCAGTAAAGAGGTTTGCGAAAAAGAAAAACACGTAACTAACCACTGCAATAACCCCAAATATATTATGGAGGATAATCGCTGTATCGAATGGTATAAACGGATACTTAATGTCGGAATACTGAATACTGATACCTGTTAAAATTAACATTATGATACACAAAGCATTTAAACCATGCCATAAGCGCAACCAAACAGGATATAGATATAGTTTTTCGCTATTCATAATAATTATCTTTTTACAATTCGCATGATAATATGGACCAAAATACCGCCAAAGGTCAGTGCAAAAATCAGCAAGCTGATATTATTTAGGTACTTATTTCTGTTGGCCCCAACAACGTAAGCCTCATTTAAGATTACATCATTATAAAAGCCGGATGACCGGTCGGAAGTTCGCTTATATTTATAAAGCTTATTGCTTAGCAGAGAATTTGTAGAGTGACATTCAACACACTTTCTCACTGCTTTTTCCTTGGCCAAAATTTCATGCGATACATTCATGGTATCTTGAACTGAAGTATGGCATTCGATACATCGTACATTTTTAAAATGCAGCTCCTGATTGGGCAGCCAATTATGTGTCTCCATGATTTGGGGTTGCTCCTGTTCGGTAAAAAGTTGATAACGGGTAAGGTCCCCATGACAATCAAGGCACATTGCATTATTACCAGCAACAATTTCTTTAATCATACTTGTGCTATCACGCGCAATAAGCTTATATGTATGTGGGTCGTGGCATTTGGCACATGTAAAGTTATCACCAATAGCCTTAACGTGCACACTTTCATTTACCTGCTCTGATATTTCATCAAAATGGAATTCTGCGAAAAGGTCGTCACCACCGTGACAATCCATACATTTATATTGGGGCTCCAATTTTAAAGAAGCCTTGTGTGGGTATGTTTCATACTCATAATTATGACAATCGATACAAGCAAAAGTACCATGCACACCTTCCATATAGCCAATACTGTCTACAATATAATAAGGATTCATAATACGACGCTCACGCGTATCAGTCATTTCGATATAAACACCATAATGCGAATTGCCATGACATTGGAAGCATGTACGGTTCATATCGACCATTTCGGGCTCATTATCCTGCGCAACAGCCGTCCCTTGAAAAAAAAGAAACAATAATGCTGGCAGTATCAGAATCAGTTTTTGCATATTCATAAAATTTGCATTTATGTTTTACCGGAATTAAACAATTCTGGGTTAAATAAAAGCACGCCCAACAGGTTAGCTATTGCCAACCCATTGAGCTGTGCAATAATCTGGCTATTTCATTGATCTGATATAATTAATCAGAGCCCAACGATCTTCTTCATATTCAATTTTCGACTCATAATTGGGCATTTCATCGCGTCCGATAATAGACATATAATACAGTTCGCCATCGGTTTTTGATTGTATCTCTTCTGAACTGAAATCACGCATAGCGGTTTCTAACATACGAGATTTTGGGCCGTCTCCCTCTCCTTTATTTCCATGACAAGAGCGGCAATGTTTCATATAAAGGCTGCGCCCAACATTTTTAAGCGACTTATCACCTTTGTGCGGATTTTCCATATTCTTATACTTGGCTGGAATCTCCCACTCTGGTCCGTACTGTTTATCTTGTGGTAAACTGAAGGACATTAGAATAAAAGCCATTGCTATGGCTGATACTAGAATTGCTAAATAGGTCTTTTTCATAATTCAAAAATTTACGTTATACGAATTGTTTAAAATGACCATAACCTTGTAATGGTAAAACCAAAATTAAACTGCTCGAGCTCAAACTCTTTGGTCTCACGCACCATTGCATATTGAGGCAATAAGTGATTTGTGTAACCCATGTATAAATGAAATGCATGGGTACTGGTTACGATCTCATATCCAATAGTAATATTTGGATTTAGTTCATATTCTTCTGTTCCCGATAGTCTCAGGAAGTCAAGTGGCTGATCATAATTAAATACGATATTGCCTGTTGGAGCGACTCTAACCCTTCCATTGAAATGTATACCTACACGATCGTAATCGAATCGTGAAGTATCGGTCATATTAAAGTGAGAAAAACTTGCTCCAAGTTGTACACTTACTCTATATCCAAACTTACGGCTCATGATGAGCTGCCCGAAGTAAGATAGCCTCTGTGGGAAGGCATTCTGGGCTCCCAAATTTTCTTTTTCACGTCCATCAATACCCATGTTTCCGTAGAGTGCCAAACCAAGCGGGCGAGAGTTATCGCGCGTCTGTTCAAAAACAGTCCACTTTGCGTTGAAATCATGTGTCATATTTGTTCTTGTCAGGCCATAACCTACCTGTACATTTTCGTAGGGCACATAATCAAATCCTATTCGAATATTTGCTGAAGAGTAAATTCCATATAAATCAGAAATTCCCTCTTCCATTGTACCAAACTTATGCTGAATTGCCATTTGAAGTGTTTTCTCGGGCAAAATAAATGTGGTTTGATTGTCGAGCAAATAAGGGCTCTCAAAAGGAGCTCTAACAGGTCTGGGTTTAGTTTCTTTTTCAGTTTCCTGAGCAATCAAAAACTGACAGCTTAAGAATAAAACCGATAAAAGCAGTAGTATTTTCTTCATGATAAATCTTTTTAATTATTTGGTGCACCTTGTTCAAGCCAGGCTTGAACAAGAGCGGCCTGCTCTGCAGTATAATTCTTATAATGAGAATTCTCCGGTGCTGCAACATTATAAATATTATTATCGCTGTTTAAGTCGATATATTCCGCGTTGCCCGTGAGGCTATTGTATGCATTTCCGGTAGTTAAATCCGGCGATTGTCCACCATTGTGACAATCTGTGCATCCGGCGTCGTTAAATATGGGTTCTACATCATTTGCAAAACTAACTTCTTCTGAGACTTCGGGTAATGCTTCAGCCTCAAAAGCCGTATATTCACAACCCCACAGAAATAGCACTGCAGTTAATAAAAATATGTGAATAAAACTCTTTTTCATTTTGATTAGCTTTTTTCTTGTAAAATATGTTTTGGTTAAAAACAGTTTACAAAGAATGGGGACTTCTTAAAAAAAGCCCCCATCTTGTTTATTAAGTAATCTATTAATTAAAAACCTCAATTGAATTCTGAAGCAATGCTTTCACGTAAGCAGGGTTATGTACACCCATACTGCGATCTTCAGCAACAGTAGCCCAGTTAAAATAGGCTCCGGCCTGATCAATTGTAAGATTTAGGCTACTTCCGTAATTCAATGCTTCTCCACTATCATCCAAAAGATGCCCGTCTGTTCCAATAATGTTTGCATTAATAAGTGCAGTTTCCAGATCACCAAGCATAGACTCAACTTCTGTTTGAACACCATTCACATCAAAACTACTGGCATCGGTATGACAGCTGGTACAGCTTGCCAAATTAGGCACAAAAGTGTGTCCTCCGGTAGAATTGTTATCAGCAGCAGGAGACATATGACAACTATTACAAGAGGCTCCGGTTCTGTGTGTAGAAGCGCCTGGCTCAGGATAACTCATACTACCAGCCAACTCGTAACCACCAATACCTTCTAATACTGTAGCCTGTGTACCGTGGTGCGGGCCATAATGCGGACTGGTAATTGCATAAGTACCGTCTGTTGAAGATGGAGCTGGGGTGCGTGGCTGGTGGCAGCTGGCACACAAGTTACTACTACCTTCAAAATCAAGCGAGGAACCGTCCATTAATAAAGTAACTGCCTCTTTTGTACGCATTGCATAGTCAGGACCGTCATTTTCGAAATCAAGGGTGTTATGATCGTCGTGACAAGTATTACATGCAATTGCTGTTGGAATAGGTATATCAGCAGCAGTGGTATCCCTGCCTGTATGTTGTGTTTCTACAAAACCCTCGTGGGAGTGGCATGCAGCACAATCATTTCTACCACCGGCATAACCGACATTTGCTCCTGCAGCGTGCACGCTTGATGCATATTGCGTACTAACAGAATCTTGCTTTTCGTCATTATGACATTCTTTACAAACTTCGCTTGCATTTTGTCCGTCTTGCCCTACGGGCCCCTCAGGACCTTCACAACTTATAGTTATTGCCAATGCAAATAGGGCCGAGATCGTCAATAGATAGTTTAATGTTCTTTTCATATTCCTCTGATTTTTATTGTTTTCACCTATTAATCTATTTTTTAAAATACTTCTTCTGGTTTGCCATAAACATTTTAGATAAAAATACGCATATATCTTCTTTTGGATTGATTTTTGGGCTTGATTGCTTATACTTAATTGATTGAATTTACATAACCCTGAAGCTACAAAACCCCAACTCATTTGTTGATATATATCAACCGGTGATCTTTTTAAAAATTAATACTTTTGAGCGATGGATTTTAAACCTTGTAATTCTTGTGGAACTTGCCCTGTAGGATGGGATAACTTTAAAAACTTAACTGAAGCCCAAATTAAAGAAATAGATGAAACACGTTTTGAGGCAAGATATAGAGCTGGAGAGATGATATTTAAACAAGGCACACCTACTCCCAATGCTGTATTTATGGCCGATGGTTTAGCAAAACTTTATTTAGAAACAGAAGAGGGCAAAAGAGTAATTATCGCATTAATAAAGCCAGGCAGACTTATAGGTGGACCCGGTATTTTTATTGATGACACACATTACTTTAATCTGGCTGCTGTGGAAGACTCAACGGTATGTTTTATAGGTATGAACATGCTTAAAAAAATGGTACACGAAAACGGGGATTTTGCTGAAGGTTTTTTGAGAGACATAAGTATTAAAGGACTGGAAAGTTTGAAAAAGATCATAACCTTTAGTCAGAAAAAAATGAACGGCCGCCTTGCAGAAGGCCTTCTTTACCTGAGCGACAAGATTTATAATACTGAAGATTTCGACTGCCAACTTACAAGACAGGAAATTGGAGAGCTTACACTTATGACCAAAGAAAGTGTTGTAAGGCTTTTAAAAGAATTTGATGAAGAAGGCATCCTTGATGTAAAAGGAGGCCGAATTAAAATATTAGACAAAGAGCGGCTAAACAAGATTATGCAATCTGGCTAACCGCCTAATTAAAAAAGCTTTATATTAAAAAAACTATGAAACATTTGCGAAAATTATTATTTAGCCCGGCAACCATGGTCGTTCTCCTGATCATGGCTGCTTTTTTTATGGGACTTGCCACATTCATTGAGAATGACTTTGGACCCAAAGCTGCCAAAAATGCAATATATAATGCCTGGTGGTTTGAAGTGTTGCTTTTTTTACTTGCAGTCAATTTCTTTGGATCAATTTTCGACCGAAAACTCTATAAAAAAAGAAAATGGCCCGTATTGCTATTCCATATTGCATTTGTGATAATATTAATAGGTGCTGCAATAACACGGTATTTTGGTTATGAAGGCACTATGCACATTCGCGAAGGCAACGCTTCATCCAGCATACTGCTGCATGAAAAGGCTTTAAAAGTGAAACCTACAGAAGCTCATAATTTTCAGCATCTTTTTGATTATGATATTGAAAATCCCTCTTCATTTGAGGAAGCAATAGAACTCGATGGAGAGACATACGATATTACCCTATCAAAAAACTACAATGCCGCCATTGAAAAAGCAGAACCCTCAGAGGAAGGCAAACCAACAATTGGCTTTGTACTGGCGGGCCGATCTTATCGTGGATTTTCATACATTACCCAGGGAGAAAAAAGGCAATACGGGATGCTTACTGTAGCCTTCTCCGACACCGATACTGCGGCAGACATTAGGTTCAGTTATAAAAACGACACGTTTTTTATAGAATCAAGAACACCAATAGCCCAGGGCAGAATGGGAGATCAAGAACAACGAAAACTAACAGCCGGAAAAACTGCACTTGAAACAAAAAAGCTTTACCAAACAGCCAATGTAAATCTTGTAGCACAAGAGTTGTATAAATCAGCAAACATAATTGCTGCACCGGTAAGGGCACAGAACCACAAAGCCAGCCGCCCGGCCCTTATATTTAATGTATCGCACAACAATAAGGATAAAAAGGTTGTAGTATGGCAAAGCAGAGAGTTTACCAATAACATCTCTACAGTAAAATTCGGGGAAACATCGCTCGATTTTGCATACGGTTATAAAGTAATTGAATTACCGTTTGAGATCTACCTGAACGACTTTGAAATAGAGCGTTACCCCGGTTCACACAGTCCATCCTCTTTTTCAAGTCACGTTACCATTTACCAGGAGGGCAAAGATCCTAAACCGTATCACATTTATATGAACAACATTTTAAAAATGGAAGGATACCGCTTTTACCAATCGTCTTATGATAAAGATGAGAAAGGGACAATTTTATCTGTAAACCACGATACAACCGGAACAACAGTGACCTACATCGGCTATTTTCTACTTACACTCGGCCTGTTATGGTCACTTGTCAGCAAACATACATTTTTGCGCAACACCAAAATTAAAACTCTGAGTGTGTTGGCACTTTTCATGTTTTTGTTAACACCTTTTAGCGACTTAAAGGCACAACATAAAACGCACCATACACCCAAAAACATCGTATCGAAAAATCATGCTTTAACTTTTGGAAAGCTATTGATACAAGATGACCAGGGCAGAACCAAGCCGGTCAATACACTGGCGTCTGATATAATGCGCAAAATCTCCAGAAAATCAAAAATAGCAGGCATGAATCCTGCTCAGTTTTTCCTTGAGATGCATGTTAACCCTGAGAACCTTGTACACATTCCCTTTATAAAAGTTGGAAACGACAGGGTGCAACAAATCATAGGTATAAACTCAAACTATGCCTCCTATACAGACATCGTAGCACCGGGTAAAGGATATAAACTAAGCGGCATGGTCGAAAAAGTTTATGCAAAAGCACCCGCAGAGCGCAATAAGGCCGACAAGGAAGTTATTAAAGTCGATGAGCGCGTAAATATTTGTTATGGCATGTTTACTGGTAGATTTCTAAGATTATTTCCGGCAAAGGACTCTGCTATTGACAAATGGCAAACGCCAGATAATGCATGGAAATACGCCAAAAACCCGGAAGACTCAGCCTTCCTAAAAGATGTAACAGGCGTTTATTTTCAGGAACTTTCAAAAGCCAAAAAATCTGGAAATTATGCTCAGGCCACTGAAATATTAAATGGGATAAAAAAATACCAGCGCAGTCATGCCCAATATGAGCTCCCATCAGAGAGCAAAACAAACATGGAGCTGACCTATTATCGTTGGAATATTTTCAAAAAATTATTCCCTTTCTATGCCACTGTTGGACTAATATACCTATTCATACTTGTCGGAAGCATTATTTCAGGCAAGCGATTTTCTCCATGGCTCAACCGGTCATTTATGATTCTGGTACTAATTGGATTTCTTGCACATACAGCAGGACTTGCCATAAGGTGGTATATTTCGGGGCACGCACCGATGAGTAACGGGTACGAATCCATGATTTTTGTATCCTGGGTTACCATTTTAGCAGGATTTCTGTTTAACAGGTACTCGCCATTCTCGCTGGCGGCCACTGCAATCCTGGGCGGGTTTACGCTAATGGTGGCCAACCTTAGTTTTATGGACCCACAAATAACAAATCTGGTTCCGGTACTTAAATCCTATTGGCTCACACTACATGTTTCTGTTATTACAGGCAGCTACGGATTCCTCGGGCTTGGTGCTATCCTCGGCATTATAAACCTTATTCTTTTTATGCTTCAAAGTAAAAAGAATAAAACTCGTATTAATGAAACCATAGAAAGCCTTACGGTAATTAACCATAAAACATTAATCCTGGGTGTTATCTTTTTAACCATAGGAACTTTCCTTGGTGCTGTTTGGGCTAATGAATCGTGGGGTCGCTACTGGGGGTGGGACCCTAAAGAAACGTGGTCACTTATAACGATCATAGTTTATACAGTTGTAACGCACGCCAGACTTGTTAAAAATATGAATGGCATATTCGTTTTTAATGTGTTATCTGTTTATGCATTTTTCTCGGTATTAATGACATACTTTGGCGTGAACTACTACCTGTCAGGCCTTCACAGTTATGCCGGAGGAGATCCTGTACCAATACCAACATTTGTTTATGTAAGTATAGGGCTGCTTATCACCCTCTCATTGCTGTCATGGGTTAACCATAAAAATATGCGAACGGCCTAACAAATAAAATCATAACATTCATAAAAGCTGTATAGACAAAAATCTATGCAGCTTTTGTTTTATCTACTACGAAAAATTAAGATACAGCTCAATGAAAAATTAATTCAAATAAAAAATAAAAGCAAGGTAGTTGTCAAAAAGAAAGTCGCCACAGCGGCTGCGAAGTAGAGTAACTTGCGGCGCCATTGAAAATCATCGCGACTGAGTATTCTGCGGATGGAATTCTGAATACGTAGCCTGGCAAAATTATTTTTGGTTATGATATCATCTACCACCAGCTCAGCCTGGTAAAGCTCCATCTCTTCTGTTTCGAGCTCCCCGGGATTATATAACAGAATAACATGCGTATTGAGCAGGTACTGCTTTATAGCCTCAATGGTTTCAAATACACTATTTGTATCTCTGGCATGTGCACTAACCGAAATAATAATAATATTTCGCTGTATTTTTTTCACTGCCTGACTTTTTAGTTGGTCAAGAAGGTCATCAGCAGAATTGAAGCTGAAAATTTTATGATTTTCTACGCCGCGTGCTAAAACCTGTTTGAGCACACGTAGAAAATCCCTGTCGTCTTCGACAATATAAACAGAGGTGCGTAGTATTTTGTGTAAAAAGGCCATAACAATCAATTATCAGAAGGTATAAGATATGTCTTTTTTCCGTCTATTCAATTGCTTTTTACTATTTTTTACATCTAAATTTTCTCTTAAAACCCACTTTCCATCTTCAAATTCGAGTCCGTCAAAAGTTAGATCAGACCCATAAGCTACTTTTTGTCCTTTGAGGGATGGCTTAATTGGTGTCATATGCTCAAAAACGACCATATCAATATCATCGTCGTAAAATAACCTCATGGTAGCCATGTAAGAAAACTCAAACACGACTCTTTTTTTTCTGTCTTTTTTAAACTTAAATACGCTTTTCCCAAATCTGGGCACACCGCTTGAGCTGAAACTAAGCACATCTATTACCTTCCTGTTGACAAACAAATCGCCACCATCCCAGCCAAGCAGCAAATAATGGTTTCGCCTTTTAACTTTCGCCGGCACAATTTCATAGTATAAGGCACCATACCACTGGTCAGCCATCAGCACTTGTTGCTCAGGGTCTGAAATACTATCAGAAGCATCATGCAACTCGGTGAGTCGAATTTCATCTTTATCTTCATTATAAAACTGCACAAAGCAATAGTAATTATAGGTGCCATCTGGCTTGATGATATTCCAGTTTATTAATCGAAACTTCTCATCAGGCGATAATATTTTGCCGATAGTTTTCAAAGTATCGAACCCATGCTCAAATGAATCTTTTTCTTTCAGGATACGACCAAATATTTCTCTTATAGAATCATTCAATGCCAGTTTTTTATCAATATCTTGAATAGTACGCAAACGTGTAAAATAATCGGAAAGCGTATCATCCACACTTTCACTGGTCGCTCTTTGTGTCATACCCTCAAGGGACAGAAGCACCATTAAAATCAACAACAATCTTTTCAACATGTTATGTGCTATATTTTTTTTTATAACGTTTTTATTCAATCTCTAGTATTTAATTCTACCTAGACATGCTTGTTCACAAAAGTATCAATTAACCCGAGAAGCTTTTCGGCAATTTCAGTGGCCTGCTCATTGGTAATAATGAGTGGTGGTGCAATACGAAAAGCCTCCGGATTAAAAAGAAACGGATCGAAAATTATGCCGTTTTCAGCGGCGTATTTCATAAAATCAGGGATAAAAACATCGTCTAAATCCACAGCAAGAAAAAGCCCCTTCCCTCTTACATTTTTAATGCGGGGGTGTTTCATTTTTTGTCTGAAAATATTTCCCACTTCATTGGCACGTTGCGTAAGCTCATCGCGTAAAATAATTTCGAGCGAAGCTAAAGCAGCAGCACAAGAAACAGGATGCCCGCCAAAGGTTGTAATATGACCGAGCGCCGGGTTATAAGTGAGTTGATTCATCAACTGTTTATCGGCCACAAAAGCGCCAATGGGCATACCTCCGCCCATACTTTTCGCAATGGTCATAATATCGGGAACAACATCATAATGCTCATGGGCAAAGAGCTTACCAGTTCTTCCGAACCCGGTTTGAATTTCATCAAAGATGAGCAATGCGCCAACTTCATCGCAACGCGCCCTTAGTTGCTGCATG
The DNA here is from genome assembly GCF_035268865.1 of Salinivirga sp. Taxonomy (GTDB): domain Bacteria; phylum Bacteroidota; class Bacteroidia; order Bacteroidales; family Salinivirgaceae; genus Salinivirga. The sequence continues at coordinate 47,813 of NZ_DATFKB010000104.1, forward strand.
TATGACGTATCTGGCACTATAATTCCGGCTTCTGCCTGAACAGGCTCCACAACCACACATGCCGTGGTTTTATCTATTTTTGAGAGCTCTTCAGGTACATTAAAATTCAAATGTGTAATGCCCGGCAAAAGCGGGCGAAAAGCATTTTTTAATACCTCGTCCCCAAGTATACTCAGTGCTCCCTGGGTACCGCCATGGTATGCATTGCGAAAAGCCACAACACCTGAGCGGCCTGTAGCACGTTTTGCCAGTTTCATGGCGCCTTCGATTGCCTCACTACCTGAATTTACATAATAAACGGTATTCAGCTGAGCAGCTAATTTCGAAGTAAGTAATTCGGCATAACGCACTTGCGGACTTTGGATCATCTCGCCATAAACCATCAAATGCATATGTTTGGCTGCCTGGTTTTGAACGGCTTTTACAACTTCGGGATGAGCATGCCCCACATTACTTACAGATACGCCGGATACCAGATCGATATATTTTTCGCCATTGTTTCCACGTAGATAAATACCCTCAGCACTTTCAATCTCAATAGCAAATGGATCAGTACTCGTCTGTGCTACGTGCTCAAAAAAAAGCTGGCGGTGAGTCAGCATCTTCTCTTAATTTTATTTTTTACTTTTTATTTCATTATAGAAACAGTGGGAGTAGTATATCTTCTTCTTAATAAACCGACTTTAAACATAGCTTAAAAATGCATAAACTATCCATATACAAAGCCTCTCCTTTAACCTATTTCTATGGAAACCAGTGTTATTTCGAGATGAGGTTTAAATCGTCCATGAGACCATCGCGGTATGATTTGCCAATTGGAATTACTTTGGTTCCGGTTTTTTCACCCATTATCACTGTATTGTCTTCAATCATATCAACTCTGTTTACATTGATGATATATGAACGATGAACCCTTTTAAATTTGTTTTCAGGCAGCTTATTTGCTATAGCTTTCATTGTGAAGTGTATAGTGTACCGATGCTCATAAGTAGCAACAATTACATAATTCTCCAAAGCTTCAATATAAATGATATCATTGTAATTTAAGCGAACAAGTGTAGAATTTTTCTTTTTAATAAAAATTTCGTCGTTGGTTTCACCTGAAATTTGCGCAGCATTATTGAATCGCTTTTGTGCTTTATTTACAGATTTTATAAAGCGGGGTAAACTGACTGGTTTAAGCAAGTAATCTGTTACATCGTACTCAAAAGCTTCAATTGCATATTTTTCTTTACCTGAAATAATAATTATCTGAGGGGGATTGTCAAGTGTATTCAAGAAATCCAAACCAGACATCTCCGGCATTTCAATATCGAGAAAAATTAAATCTATGCTATCGGGTCCGTTAAAGGCCTGGATGGCATCCATAGCATTATCGTAAGATGCGATTAAATCTAATGATTCCGATTTTTTAACAAATTCTTCAATTACTTTTCGTGATAACTGATCATCGTCAATGATTATGCAATTCATAGCTTCCATGTTTTTGCGTGTCAATAATTGTTGATGGGCCTTACCAAAATAACCCTGACCTCTCAACAACCTTAAATCAAAAATATAATTATTTTCGTGGTTATTTGTCCATTATTAACCATATAAAATTCAAATATAGTCAATAATTTAGCTAAAAATATGAATAATTTTCAATTTTTTAATCTTTAACACCTTGTTTTCCGTTATTGAAGTAATAAGACAAAGCTGAAAAAATGAAAAACCTCACATTCTTACTGATTGCAACTTTTTTGTTCTTTGCCAGCACAGGCTTAGCCCAAAACTATAATGTTATACTTAAAACAAAAAACACAAATTTTAATCTAAGTCAGGTTAATAAGAAGTTTCAGTTGGTTCCGCTATTTCCAGCCCACTATAAAAATGCACAAAAGGGCAATAAAAGCAGGTTGGCTAATATCTTCAGCATTTCAACCGCCTCGAAGACAGAACAAATACAGATCATAAAACAACTCAACCAACTACCAGAAATTATTTATGCCGTTGAAAAACCCACGGTATATTTATTCGATACCACAAACGACCCTTCAATAAGTCAGCAGTACTATCTTGGTGCAATAAATGCTTTTGCTGCATGGGATATTGAGCAGGGCGATTCCACCACCGTAATAGGCATTATTGATACAGGAACAGATTTTACGCACGATGACTTAAACACGAAGGTCCATCGCAATTATGCCGATCCTGTAAACGGTATAGACGATGACCTGGATGGATTTGTTGACAATTTTAATGGATGGGATTTGAGTGAAAATAACAATAACCCACAGGCAGATATTAACGGTCATGGGGTAAAAGTAGCAGGTATTGCAGCCGCTGCAGCGAATAACAATATTGGCATTGCCGGGGCCGGGCGCGACATTAGTTACCTACCCATAAAGGTTATGAACAGCAACGGAGAATTGAACACGGCCTGGGAAGGCATTGTATACGCTGCGGACCATGGTGTAGATGTGGCCGTATGCTCATGGGGTGGTTTGGTTGAATCTCCCTTTGCCCGCGACATTATTGAATATGCTGTTTATGATAAAGATATGGTAATTGTTGCTGCAGCCGGCAATAACGATAATGAAGAGTTATTTTATCCCGCGGCTTACAAAGAAGTAATTTCGGTAGCTGCAACCAATCAAAATGATCAGAAGTGGGCAGGCTCATCTTACGGTTATTATGTGGACCTCTCAGCTCCCGGTCAGGATATTTATTCAACAGCCCTCGGCAACAATTACAGTAGCGGCTCCGGCACTTCTTATGCTGCACCATCGGTTGGTGCAATTGCCGCACTGGTAAGGCATCAGCGGCCCCATCTAAATACTTTTCAGGTAATGCAACAAATTATTAATTCAACCTACTTCTTAGATACGATTCCCCAAAACGTGATTTATAGCAATAAACTTGGGAGCGGAAGGCTCGACGCCTATAAAGCTCTTTCAGACACCATGATAAGTGGCGTTGACATTACCGAAATGCACACCCATGGATTAACAGCGGCAGGTGATACAATACACATGCGAGGCATATTGACAAACCATTTGCAAAGTGCCGCCATCTCTATAGAAGTTGAGTCTCTATCCGATTTTGCTTCTCTGTTAACAACATCATTGAATGCCGGGATCCTAAATACTGGCGAATCGTTCTCAATAGAAAATAATGAGGTGCCTGTTATTCTTCATGATGACATACCATTCGATGAAAAAATCACCATAAAATTCCGCATTAATGACGGCCAAAAATCATACAACCGCTATTTCTCATTCTATGCCAATCAGTCGTACATTGACCTCACCCGCCAGGAGCTAAACATGACAGTTCCCGCAAATGGGCGTCTGGGGTTTAATAGAATTAGTCCTTTGCAGGGTAACGGCATCTGGCTGGATAACTACACCAATATGGTATGGGAGGCCGGATTGATTTATGGTAACAGCACAAATGAGGTAATCAGCACTTTCATAGGAGCCACAGGATTACAAACGCTGAGTATTGCCGACACAGCATATTTTGGAACGGATAGCTTAACAATTCATGCTGTGATGATTGACACCAATAAAACAAGCCTCATGCAAATAAAAACTTTGCAAAAAATAAGTATCGTTAACTATCCGGAATTAACATCTACCATATTTATTTCTTATGCCTTCATCAACAAAAGCGAAAACACCTATAATGACTTCCATGCAGGCTTGTTTTTTGACTGGGATTTAATAAACGCAACGACCAACCACATGTACTTTGACAATAACAATCAAATTGCATATTGTGAAAACACTTTGGAAGGCAATATGCTTACCGGAATTAAAATCCATAACCAACCCTTTCATCACTATGCTTTCGAGCTAAAAGAAGATACTGAAGGTATTGACATCACAGACGGATTCACAAACGAAGAGAGGTGGTTTGCACTCTCGAATGAGCGACAAGAAGCGGGTTCGAGTTCTGGTGATGATGTGGCACATCTGGTTGGTACAGAAGGCATGACTTTAAATCCAGGCGACACCATTTCTACGACGTTTATTCTCACTGCCGGATTTCACCTTTCAAATATCATCACGAATATCAATGAAGCAGAGAATTATTTATCCGGTAGCACATCGGTCACAGCACCAATATCAAAAACCAGGTTAACCATATATCCCCAGCCATCTGACTCAAAAGTAATAATATCATGTGACAGTTACCTGCGCAGAATAGAAATTTACAACTTGAACGGAAAGCCAGAGAAACAACTCAACCTACACACAAAACAATATTTACTTAACACAGAAGATCTTGCAAAAGGCATCTATGTTGTAAAAGCATACACCGCTGGTGGAGCCGTAAAAAATTCAAAACTTGTGATACAGTAACACTGCACTACCTCAGTTTGATTTTTTAAGCACTTCAATACAATTTGCAAGACTTGCTTCCCAATGCGGAATTGCGATATGAAACTGGTTTTTAATTTTTCGTTTATCGAGCACACTGTAATGCGGGCGTTTTGCGGGTGTGGGATAATCACTGGTGGGTATCGGGTTTACTTTCACACGGTTATTTGCGATTTGCTGAATTTTCAGGGCAAAATCGAACCATGAGCAAACGCCTTCATTGGTAAAATGATATATACCCCGTGCAAAATCATCATCATTTAAATATTGAATCGTTATAGCATTAATAGCATCGGCCAAATCACCTGCATAAGTTGGACTGCCAACCTGGTCATCAATTACACCGAGTTGCTTACGCTCCCCGCCCAGCCTCAGCATGGTTTTTACAAAGTTTTTACCATACTCAGAATATAGCCATGCAGTGCGTATTATAATGGCATTGCTGTATGTTTTTTGGATGGATTCTTCGCCCAGTGCCTTGGTCTCCCCGTAAAAATTCACCGGCCTTATGGGATCGTTTTCTATATACGGTCGAAAACCTTCGCCGCTAAATACATAATCTGTAGAAATATGTATTAAAAATACATCAAACATTTTACATTTCTCAGCCAGCACAAGCGGGCCTTTCTGGTTCACTTTGAGTGCCATCTCCTTTTCGTTCTCGGCATTATCAACATCTGTATATGCAGAGCAATTAATAAGCACATCTGGCCGAATCTCCTGTAGCTTTTCCTCAACTTGCCGGCGTGAGATAATATCCAGTTCATCAATATCAAGACCCACTACATTAAAGTGATTGTTATGCAGCAGAGCTTCCTTAACTTTTTGTCCTAATTGGCCATTGATACCAGAAATCAATATTGTTTTTTTAGGCATGAAACTCAAATTTATTGACACATTTATTAAAAGCAGGGTGCACTTTATCCTTATCACTCAAACGTGCTTCATCATATGTAATACCCCAATCGATATTGAGTTCGGCATCAAAGGGATTAATTCCTCCTTCAGCTTCGGGATGATAATAGGCATCGCACTTATATTGTACCAGCGCTGTTTCGCTCAATACTGCATAACCATGTGCAAACCCTTTTGGAACCAGAAGTTGCTTATGGTTTTCTTTAGTAAGCTTAACACTGAACCAACGTCCAAAAGTTGGTGATCCTTTACGTAAATCAACAGCCACATCGTTTATCTCCCCCTCAATAGCCCTTATAAGCTTACTTTGCGCGAAAGGTGGATGCTGATAATGCAATCCACGCAATACGCCTCGCTGACTCATGGCCTGATTATCCTGCACAAAGTCATAATGAAGACCCTGCTTCTCAAAGGCTTGCTTATTGTATGATTCATAAAAATATCCGCGCTCATCTCCGAATATTTTTGGTTCTATAATTAACAAATCGGAGATGGGTGTTTCAATAATTTTCATGTATTAACTGTTTTTCCTGGCTACTTCAAATAAATATTCGCCATACTGGTTCTTCTTAAGCTCTTCAGCCAATTTTAACAATTGCGCTCTGTCGATAAATCCTTTTTTATAGGCAATTTCCTCAATGCAGGCAATCTTCAGGCCCTGACGCTGTTCTATGGTTTCTACATAGTTAGATGCATTATGCAGGCTCTCATGCGTGCCGGTATCGAGCCAGGCAAAGCCTCGACCAAGCAATTCCACATTAAGTTTCCCTTCTTTGAGGTACATTCTGTTCAGGTCGGTAATTTCCAGTTCTCCCCTGGCTGAAGGCTTCAACGCTTTAGCTTTTTCTACCACGGTATTGTCATAAAAATATAAGCCGGTAACCGCATAGTTCGACTTAGGATTTTCCGGCTTCTCCTCAATACTGAGCACATGGCCGTGTTCGTCGAATTCTGCCACCCCATATCGTTGCGGATCTTTCACATAGTAACCAAAAACAGTAGCTCCCTGCTGGCGCTCTACAGCATTGCGCAAAATGCCTGAAAATCCATATCCATAAAAAATATTATCGCCAAGGATCAGACACGCCTGATCATTCCCAATAAATTCATCCCCAATAATAAAAGCCTGAGCGAGGCCATCGGGCGATGGTTGCTCTGCATACTGAATATTTAATCCATACTGGCTGCCATCTTCAAATAAATTCTGATACAATGGTAAATCACGGGGTGTTGAAATTATGAGGATATCTTTTATACCTGCCAGCATCAGTACCGACAAGGGGTAATAAATCATTGGCTTATCGTAAACCGGAATGATTTGTTTTGAGATACTTTTCGTAATAGGATAAAGCCTGGTGCCGGCGCCACCGGCCAGAATAATACCTTTCATTTTATTGTGATTTAAATTTTTAATTGCTCCATTTTACCAGGTATCGAAATTACCTGATTTCAATAGATTATCAAAATAAGTAATTGTTTTTTCAAGTCCCTGTCTGAGGGCAACTTCAGGTTCCCAGCCATTAAGTAATTCGTGGGCTTTTGAAATATCGGGTCGCCTCTGAATAGGATCATCATCGGGTTTTGGATGGTTCACAACTTTTGACGCAGAACCGGTCATCTCAATTACCATATCTGCCAGTTCTTTTATTGTAAACTCTCCCGGGTTGCCCACATTAATTGGTCCGGTAATTTCATCATCGGTCTTCATCATTCGAATCATACCTTCAACCAAATCATCCACATACTGGAAGCTGCGAGTTTGGCTACCATCGCCATAAATAGTGATATTCTGGTTTTGAAGCGCCTGGATAATGAAATTTGATATTACACGGCCGTCGCTTGGGTGCATGCGCGGGCCGTAGGTATTAAAAATCCTGATAATTTTTATGCGCACTCTATTTTGTATATGGTAATCCATAAACAGCGTTTCAGCACATCGCTTACCTTCGTCATAGCACGATCTGCGACCAATAGGATTTACATGCCCCCAATAATCTTCAGTTTGTGGATGAACGTGGGGGTCACCGTAAACCTCTGAGGTAGACGCCTGCAGTATTGGTGCTTTTATGCGTTTAGCAAGGCCCAACATGTTGATTGCACCCATAACAGAAGTTTTTACTGTTTTAATGGGGTTATACTGATAGTGTATTGGAGAGGCAGGACAAGCCAAATTGTATATTTCATCCACTTCTGCATAATATGAGGCTGTCACATCGTGTCTGACTACTTCAAAAAACGGGTTGTCCATCAAATGCATTATATTACGTTTATCGCCAGTAAAATAATTATCAAGAGAAATTACTTCATAACCATCATTCAGTAGCCTTTCACACAAATGTGATCCCACAAAACCGGCACCACCGGTAACAAGTGCTTTTTTCATAAAAATTTGTAATACATTTCAAATTATAAAACGATCTGACTTCAAAATTAAGGCTTTTAAGATATTTTTTACGCTAAAAACAAAAAAAGACTGACTTAAAGGCCAGTCTCTTCTCAATTTCACACTCAATTATTTTCCCACGGTCAGCATCCAGGCGCCGTCGACCATTACTAAATTGGAATTGGCAGGTTCCTTATCTCCATTTCCATACTCTACCTCGGCCTGAACATTACAGGTTTTACCATCTTCAGAAATTTCTTCTTTTACGATACTAACTGTTTTTATTCCGCCCTTTTTCTCAATTTGGCCCTTACTCATTTCAAGTATCTTTTTGAGTTTTTCCCGATCTTCATCGGTCATCTCATCTCCATTGGTATCCAATTTATCGATTACGTAATCGTACTCTCCATCGGCAAGGCTAAAATATACTTTCTCGGTAATATCGCCGGGTGTTTCTTCGCCACCACATGCAAAAAACATTGTAGCAGCTGCTGCCAAAATCGTTAATAAAAATGCTAATTTTTTCATACGTATAAATTTAGTTATTGGGGAATGAATAAATATGTTGAATTTTCGAATTCTTCAATATCGTTCCGGGAAATATTATCGGGATTCGCCTGGGAAAGATCAGAGAATCCATGTTTCCCGCCAGAATATCAATACCACATCCACGATATGCATTGCGAACCAATTCAGTACAATATAATCTCGACGAATCGTGCAAATCATAAGCGTCATCGAATTCCACCCTGGCATTATGAACCCGGTCAATGTAACCGCTAATTTTTTTCTTTTGCGAGGCTTTAAGGTTTATGCGGTAAACTGCACCTGCAGAGGCATGTTTATAGTGCCAAAACTCCTTCAGAGGCTCCATTTTCACAGTATTTTCAGGTTCATTTTCAGCGGGAGCAGCATGCAAAATTACACAACCGCCATCGTCTTTAATGTGTGCTATCCCAATATGAGAATATCTCACAGTACCATCGGCAGCTAAAACAACATAACTCTCAATGCTTTTTCCCCGTCTGAAAACCAAATCACCCTCATTTAAAGCAGGCAAAGCGCTAAAGTCATCATCACAATTAGCTATACGAAATGAATCTAAAGGGGTAACGGCAGATATCTCCCAAAAAGCCAACATTGCGAGTATAATGAAAATTGGGTTCATTCAATGGATTTAGGGTAAAGATAGTAAAAATAAAATTGACCCGCCTGAAAAATAAGTAGTTAACAATTAATTAAAACTCAAATAAATATACACACTGTTAGTATGTAAACTAAAGATAAAATGGCCCGGTGAGTTGCTTATAAGCATCACTATATTGATGCCGGCCAAATTCTTCAATAATTATCTCATTTACCTCGCAGGCTGCTTTGGTTTGATTAAGCTCGACTAAAATACGGTGAGGCGCCTTTGTGGGGGTTGGTTTCACATATGTCAGCGCAGAAATAAAGAAACCATTCTTCTGAGCTATTGTTTTCAAATCAGGAAATGTGGCTGCTGGCAAGATCATAGATAACCGTCCCATGTCGTATAACAAAGCTGCTGCACCTTCCATTATTCCAGACAAGTCCAGGGATTCATCGTGCCGGGCAACAGCCCTTTCCTTTTGCGCAGGTTTCAGGGTGCTGTTATAAAATGGCGGATTGGTAATGATATGGTCGAAGCGCTGCGCACTATTTTCATAAAAAGACCTGAAGTCAATCAAATGCAAATTAATTCGTTCACTCCAGGCACATGCCTGAACATTCTCTTTTGCCTGGTTAAACGCCCCGCAATCAACTTCAATAGCATCGATACTGGCAGTAGCATTGCGTTGCGCTGCCATAATTGCGATAAGCCCGGTTCCGGTACCCACATCCAGTATTTTCGATGAATCAGAAACATTTGCCCATGCACCGACCAATACACCGTCAGTGCCCACTTTCATGGCAGTACGATTCTGGTTAATTGTAAACTGTTTAAAACGAAACCACTGATTAGCCATTGCTTAAAATTTTTCGAAGATGCCCAGTCCAAATAGCGCAAAATCATATTTAGCAGGATCTTCCGTATCAAACTCCTGCAGTACTTTTGAAACCTCTTCCACCGCTCGCCAATCGTTTGATCTGCGGGTTAAAATACCCAACTTGCGACTAATACGGGCTGTGTGCACATCGAGTGGTAAATACAGGGCCGATGGTTTGATAAACTGCCACAAGCCAAAATCAACTCCCCTGTTATCGTTCCGTACCATCCATCGCAACATCATATTCATTCGCTTCGCTGCTGAACCTTTTGCAGGATTAGACAAATGCTTCTGGGTCCGACCCGGTTTTTTATATTGAAAAAAACGGCAATGAAACGTTACGAGCAGGTCATACACATTTCCCTTTTCTTCATAAAAACTTTTAAAACTATTTCCAAGCGTACCGTAATCGTTTATTAGTTTTTGTAAAGCCCCGATAAAATATACAAGATCGGTATCCTTAAAAGTACGATATATAAATTTTTTCAGTCGGGCAAAATCATCCTTACAGGCAAATTTCACAAACTCGAAAGGAGAATAGTCCATAAGCTGCATCATCTCCATGCCTTTTTTTACAATCATGGGTCGTTGTCCCCAGGCTATTGTGGCTGCCAGGAATGCTGCAATTTCAATATCGTTTTGTTGAGAAAATTGATGGGGCACAGCAATAGGATCATCTTCAATAAATTCGGGTCTGTTGTATTGCTCATATTTCTCTTCAAGCAATTCTTTTATCAACAGTCTGGTAGCTTCATTTGTCATTTATATAAATAGTTTTCTCTTTAGTGCAATTTTAATTATTTTTGAATCTTTTTAAAAGATTTATGGAAGAAGCCGTAGCTCCAATAATACTATTTTTAAAAGGCATAGTCATTGGCCTTGCTGTATCGGTACCTATGGGTCCTATTGGTGTATTGTGTGTTCAAAAAACCATCAATAAAGGAAGACTTCATGGAATGCTTTCCGGTTTCGGAGCAGCATTTGCCGATACTGTTTTTGCCATTATTGCTATTTTTGGTTTAACTGTAACTAAAAATTTTCTGCTTGAATACCGATTGGAACTACAAATTTTAGGTGTTATTGTGCTTTTAGGTCTTGGTACAAAAATTTTCTTTTCAAACCCGATAACTCAAATCCGCAGAAGAGCCAGAAATAAACGTCAGGGCATTTTTGGCGATTTTATTTCAGTATTTTTTCTTACGCTAAGTAATCCATTAACCGTATTGTTTTTCGGTGCCACAATTGCTGCCCTCAGTATTCACGATACTGATCACTACCTTGCATCGCAGTTGATACTGGTGGGTGGAATAAGTGCAGGAGCCATGAGTTGGTGGATAAGCTTAACCTCAATTGTAAATATTTTCCGGCACCGCTTCAGACTTAAGCAACTTTGGTGGATAAATAAAATATCGGGTATTGTTATACTCACTTTAACCATCGTTGCGGCTATTCTTCTGGCTTTGCGCCACTTTGGGCAGGTTGACGGTTTATAATTGCTCCATCACGCAATTCTACAATACGGTCAGCAAGACCAGCCAATTCTTTATCGTGGGTTACAATAATAAATGTAAGATTAAACTCATCTCTTAAAGAAAAGAAAAGCTTGTGCAAAGACTCTTTATTAGCAGTATCGAGATTTCCCGATGGCTCATCAGCCAAGATTACTTTTGGTCTGTTCATTAAGGCGCGAGCTACGGCAACGCGCTGTTGCTCCCCACCGGATAACTCTGATGGTTTGTGGTTTGCGCGATCTGTAAGCCCCATCTTTTCTAATAGCTTTTGCGCATTGTCCTGGGCAGTTTTCATATTTTGCCCTTTAATTAATGCAGGAATGCTAATATTCTCCAAAGCACTAAATTCGGGCAACAGCTGATGAAACTGAAACACAAAACCAATATTATCATTACGAAAGCGCGACAGACCTTGCTGCTTTAATTCAAAGGGATTCTGCTCGTCGAACCAAACAGCCCCACTATCTGCCCTGTCAAGTGTACCCAGAATTTGAAGCAATGTTGTTTTCCCTGCCCCGCTGGGCCCGACAATGGTGACTATTTCCCCCTGTTTAATATATAAATCGACATCGCGCAGCACATGCAGGTCACCATAGTATTTATTTAACTTTTCTACTTTTATCATAATCAACATTAAAGCGGTTAGGCATTTATCATTACTTGCAAAATTAAGATTAAATACGAATTATAATTACATGACAATAAAAAACCCCGGCAATAGTTTGCCGGGGCTAATATTTCAAATAATAAAATTATTTTCTGGCTCCTTTAAGCGCCCGTTTACGCTCATCGGCTTTTACTGTATCGTAAACAACCGGAGTTGCAATAAATAGTGATGAATAGGTACCTACTGCAACACCTACCAACATGGCGAATATAAATCCACGAATCATCTCACCACCAAAAATAAAGATGGTCAACAGCACAACAAATGTACTCAACGATGTACTAAATGTACGAGCAAGGGTACTGTTGAGTGCAGTATTGAGGATTTCTTTTCTTCCACGTTTTTTGTAAAGGCCGAGGTACTCGCGGATGCGGTCAAATACTACCACAGTATCGTTAATAGAATAACCTACAACAGTAAGAATAGCTGCAATAAATGATTGATCAATCTCCATGGAGAAAGGCATGATTGTGTAGAACAGGGAATAAATTCCAAGTATGAACAACACATCGTGCAAGAGTGCGGCAACGGCTCCCAATCCAAACTGCCAGTTGGAGAATCGAATTAAAATATACAGGAAAATGATAATTAACGAGAATATTACGGCATAAACAGCGGAAGTTTTAATATCATCGGCAATGGTGGGACCAACCTTTTGAGAGCTCATACGACCAACTTTCTTATCCTGGTCAGAAATGAACATTTGGTAATCTACATCGCCAAGATAAGGCTTCAGTCCCTGATATAATTTTGCTTCCACAAAATCGTCTATGTCTACCTGTACATCCTGAGCAAAACCTGTAATATTATAAAACTGTTGCTTATCAGCGTCTGTTAACTCGTAATCGGTATCTATAAGGTATTTTGTAGTAACCTTAATCTGGTTATTACCACCGAATGTTTTCACTTCAGGGGCTTCACCACCAAATTCATCTTCAAGATCATTTTTAATGCTATTTACAGACACATCATCCTGGAAACGTACAATGTAGTTATGTCCTCCGGTAAAGTCTACACCCAGATTAAGTCCACGGGTAACCAATGAACCAACACCAATAATGATTACAATACCTGAAATGACATAAGCAATTTTACGTTTTTCAATAAATTTAACGGCTGTATTCTTAAATGCATTTTGCGTTAATTTAGAAGCAAATGCAATATTTTTCTTTTTACCGAGGAAGCCTTCATAAATAAGGCGTGTAATGAAAATTGCAGAAAACAAGGAAGTGATGATACCGATACCTAATGTAATGGCAAATCCGTAAATAGGTCCCTTACCGAAATATCCAAGTATAATCGCTGTCAACAGCGTTGTTAGGTTAGAGTCAATAATTGCAGAATAGGCATTTTTATATCCATCAGATAAGGCCATCCGAAGGCCTTTTCCGGCATTAAGTTCCTCTTTAATACGTTCATAAATAAGCACGTTAGCATCTACTGACATACCAATGGTCAGTACAATACCTGCAATACCGGGAAGGGTAAGTACGGCACCCAAAGATGCCAATATACCGGTTATGAAAAACATATTAATTATGAGCGCTAAGTTGGCCACCCATCCGGCATGACGATAGTAAAAAATCATATAGAGCATTACGACAAGAAAAGCGATCACAAACGACCACAAACCTTTGGTAATGGACTCCTGCCCTAATGATGGACCAACAATTTCTTCCTGAATAATGCGTGCAGGGGCAGGTAATTTACCAGATTTCAACACATTGGCAAGGTCTTTTGCCTCAGCAACTGAAAACTGACCTGTAATAGAAGAACGGCCTCCTTTAATTTCCTGGTTTACTCTTGGGTAAGAGTACACATAATTATCAAGCACAATTGCTATTTGGTTCCCAATATTATTTCTGGTAAGACGTGCCCATTTTTTAGCACCTTCAGTGTTCATAGACATAGAAACTTCAGCACTACCGCCTGTTTGACTGTTAAAATCGGCGCGGGCATCAGTAACGACATCACCTGAAAGCGCAGGTTCACCATCCATATTGCTAACTTTCAGTGCTACTAATTCATAAATATTACCTTCTTCATCAATAGGCTGTACATTCCAGCGGAACATAATTCGCATTGAACGAGGGAATATTTCCTGAACCTCTGGCATATGAAGATATTCATTAACCTGAGCTGTATCGCTAAAATGGGCATAACCAACTGAAGCTCCTGGCATTAATTTCCCATCTTGTGAAACGCGTGGCATTAATACTGAGAACAGTGGGTTCTGAGCACGCATTTGGGCATCGCTCATTGATGTAGTATCTTCAGCAATTAAGCTGGAATCTTCTGAGAGCAAATCATCTTCTTCAGCCAACAGGTCAGCCTCTTCTGTCTGAGCTTCTTCCTCCGATGCCTGAGCAACCTCTTCTTCAGCTGCGTCTGCAGCTTTTACGCTATCTTGCTGGGTTTCTTCTATTTTTTGCAGGCTGCGAATTTTATCATTGGCCCGGAACAAATATTCATAAACATCTTTATTACTGTATGTTTCCCAAAACTCGAGTTTTGCAGTTCCTTTTAGCAGCTTGCGTACCCGTTCCGGATTTTTAATTCCAGGCAGTTCAATAAGAATCTGCCCATCGGTTTCCAGTGGCTGTATTACAGGCTGTGCTACTCCAAAACGGTCGATACGATTACGCAACACATTGAAAGCATTTGAGATAGCACCATCTGTTTCTTTGCGAATTACCTCAAGCACTTCATCATTAGTAGAGTTGAAGTTAACCTTTTCGCGCAGGTCTTTTGTGCTAAATATTGTAGCTAAACGGCCCTCAGGAGCAATTTCTTCATAAGCACGGCCAAAAAGAGTTACAAAATCTTCCTGCGTCTCCTTCTGGTACTCTTTTGCCCGGTCTAAAGCTGCCAGAAAATCAGGATCATCACTGTTGCCTGCTAATGCCTTGATTACATCAGATACAGATATCTCTAAAATAACGTTCATTCCCCCTCTAAGGTCAAGCCCCAGGTTGATTTCACGCTCCTGACATTCACGGTAAGTAAACTCACGGATTCCGATAAAATTATAAACCGGTTCACCAGCGATTGAATCCAGATAATGATTCTTTTTCTCTTTTTTAAGCTCGTTTAATTCTTCCTCACTTAAGTCTTTCTCAGATTTTTTTGCATTTGCTACGATTCCTTCTGCATATTCTTCAGCATCACTAGACACCATTGAAGTAACAAAAGTAAACGATAACTGGTAGATAACTACCAAAGCCAGTGCAATTGCAATAAACCTAATTACTCCTTTATTCTGCATTTCGTTTGGTTTTTGATAATGATTTCAATTTTTTGCCAATTAATCGGGCAAATATATTCAAAATTTTTTAAATACCTTACGGATTCATACATTGATCTTAAGATTAGCAAATCCGCTCGAAACTACTTTAATTTGAAATACTCCGGGTATGTACGCTACGTACTATTTTTGAATATTTTCACTTAATGGCAGGCCAAATTCTTCTACCATTTTAATATCCATGGATTCGAGTTCATCCATTACTGGTTCATAAATCTCTTTCACAACCGGTCTGTATACGCCGGCAAGTTTAATTTTATCCTGCAAAATACGATCTACAGCAACAGCAGCAGGAAGCGCCACAGTACGAGCAATTGAAGTATAGCCCTGAGGATCACCAAAATCGAGCAACCGCGATTTTATAACTTCTTTTTCGCCATCTTTTCTTTTGACCAAAAAGACATGTTGCATAGCGACCATATCTCTGTCATTATCATTCATCCACATTTTTTCGATCATAAGATCTGATGTAACTTCAAAAGCTGTATCTTTTTCCCTGTTCATCTCTTTATCATCCAAAAGCCCCAGCCATTCGATTGATTTTATAGCATCAGCATCTTTGGGGATATTAAGCTTTTCAGCAATAGCCTGTTTGATATCTGCTCCGTTTAACCTGGCCATATCTTTAACAAATTCGGCATAAGTTTTACCTGTAAAATCATGCTCATCCGTCTCAATCAGATTGAGTCTTTTTATAGCATCGAGTGTGGCACACCAACTTTGATGTCTGAATGTGCCTCTGAATATTGTCTTAACCTCAGGTATACCATAAATATCGATATAATCAATTGAATTCCGGTTTGGATAAACATCCATTGTTCCAACATTTGGAAAATCAACCTCAAAGATATCCTGGAAAAGTGTTTGGGGCTCAACGTAAACCTCCTTACCTTTATGCAGGTAAGTGGCATCATTTTTACTTGCCAGAATTACTCCCTTGGGGCTCCATGAGAACTTGTACCCTAATGGATTATCAACATCCTTTGGGTCAGGGAGCGCTCCCGTTATAGAAAAAAATTCTTCAATCTCTCCTCCACTTTTATGTACTTTATCAATTATGCGCATTGCTGACATGTGATCAATACCGGGATCGACACCAATCTCGTTAAGCAAAAGCACATTTTTGTTTACAGCCTCATCGTACAAATTCTGCATTTCTGGTTTTACATATGAAGTGGTTACCATATGTTTTTTATATTCCAAACAAACTTTGGCAACCATCACATGAAACTTATAAGGTAACAAACTCACAATAAGATCGTGTTTTGGAACTAAATCATGAAGCCCCTTTTCATCTTCAGCGTCCCAATAAACAAATTGGCCATTTGGATGATCATTTAGCAGCTCTAAAGCTCTTTTTTGGTCAATGCTAGCTACAGTTAACCCATAATTTTTATTGAGTAAATATTCAATTATGGGACCTGCAACCATCCCTGAACCTAATATCAATACACTTTTCATAGGGTTTATTTTTCCTTTGATGCCTGCGACATCAAAAATTTCGTGTTTAATTTCTTAATATCAGCGAAAATAAAAGTTTATTGCAGAGCATAAAAGGTATTTTATCATTTTTTGAGTGACTCGAACTGAAACAACAATTAACAACAAACCACACAGCGAAACGCTAATAGGCACAATAAGCAGGATTAAGAGCCAGAAAAAGACTTTTAATTACCTGATATTTTTTGTTGCAATTACATTTTATTCCTGTTATTTTTGCTGCACTGTAGAAATCTATAACTCAATAATTATGAGAAAATCTTCCGTTTTAGTTGTCATCCTGTTATCTTCTTTTTCATTTGCTCTTGCGCAAAAAGGCAGTATTAGCCTTGAAATGATTGAGGATATGCATAAAACCTTTAATACAGATAAAGAAAACATAATGCGCATGAATGCAATTTCAAACAACAGCATTAAAGAAATTGCCTTAAGCAGAAAAAATTTAAGTGGCGTAGAACACCACTTTAAGTACAAAGTAGATGTTACCGGTATTACAGATCAGCAAAAATCCGGAAGGTGCTGGCTGTTTACAAGCCTAAATGTTATTCGCCCCAAAGTTATTGACAAATATGATTTATCAGACTTTGAATTTTCGCAAAACCACCTGTTTTTTTGGGATCAATTCGAAAAAGCCAATCTTTTTTTAGAGAACATTATTGCACACGCCGATGAAGATATTGACAGCCGCTATAATCAATGGCTATTAAAATCGCCTGTTGGAGATGGTGGTGTATGGAACTCATTTACAAACCTTGTGACTAAATATGGACTTGTACCATTGAGCATTATGCCAGAAACGCATAACTCAAAAAACACGGGTTATATGCGACGCATGCTCAGACGAAAAGTTCGTGAATTTGCCATTGAACTAAGAGCCATGCAAAATGAAGGGGCTAAACCTAAAGATTTAGCAAAGCGAAAAATCGAGATGATGGGAGTAGTATACAAAATGCTGGCACTTAATCTTGGAGAACCACCTCAAAAATTTGATTACAGGTTCGTGAGCAAGGATGGAGAGCTGGGAGAAACAAAATCCTATACACCGCAGGAATTTGCAAAGACAATTTTACCAGAGACAAATTACGATGACTACGTAATGTTAATGAATGATCCAACAAGACCCTATCACAAACTTTACGAGATAGACAATGACCGCAATGTAATGGAAGGTATTAACTGGAAGTATATCAATTTACCGAATAAAGCACTTAAACAATATGCCATAGAATCAATTAAAGGAAATGATGCCATGTACGCTTCATGCGATGTTGGGAAACAACTCAATAACGACATCGGATTGTTGGATCCCGATAATTATGATTTTGAAAGCGCCTATGGTATTGAATTCAACATGGACAAAAAAGCAAGAATTTTAAGCCGCGAGAGTGGTTCCAGCCATGGCATGGCATTAATAGCTGTAGATGTAGATAAAGAGGAGAACCCGGTAAAATGGCAATTTGAAAACAGCTGGGGGAGCAATAGTGGCCACAAGGGATACCTCTCATTTACAGACAGCTGGTTCGACGAATATATGTTCAGAGTTGTGGTACATAAAAAACATTTGCCCGATAAAGTACTAAAAATACTAGATCAAAAGCCAACCATGTTACCACCCTGGGACCCCATGTTTAAGGCAGACGAATAATAAATATAATTCAGTAAGACAGCGGCAATTTACCGCTGTCTTTTTATAATTGATTACAGCTATGCAAATCAATGAAACCAAAACCGAGACCTCGCGCATATTAAAAATTGGACAACGAGCGCGCAAACTTCAGGAAGAACAAAAAACCCCTTATTTAATGCTTCACAGGGGCGTAAATGCGGTTGTAAATATCGATATAAATTCAATAGCGAAATCCATTGATTTTAATTCCACAGACATACAGGTATACCCAGGCACAGCCGGTAAAGAAAAGCTTCGCAGGGCAATTTCCGACAGCTACTTTAAAGGTAAAGCAAATCCTGAAAATTTACTTATAATGCCAGGCGGCATAAGTGGACTGGACATCACTTTCCAGAACATACAGGTAGATGGTATAGCTTTACCCAATTTTTTCTGGGGTTCTTATGCTCAACTGGCCAAACTTCGGAAAATCAAGCTGAATGCCTATCCAAACCTGCAATCAGTCATAAAGTACCCACATAAGTACACGAACCAACTGGTTATAATAAACGACCCGGGCAATCCGCTTGGCGAAAAACACCCCGACACAGACATTTTTAATGCAATAGACAGATTATACCACGAAAACATTCCTGTATTGATAGACAGCCCTTACCGCAGGGTATTTATGGATGATGAAGATGATCTTTACCAGCGTTTACTGAAATATCCAAACGTGATTATTGTCGATAGTTTCAGTAAGTCGATGGGGTTAAGTGGCCAAAGGATTGGCTTTTTGCATAGTCAGAATAAAGATTTCATCCAGGAAGCTAAACAGCGCTTATTATACGCAACAAATGGAGTCAATGCATTTGCCCAGGAACTTATTTATAAACTCATAAGCACTGAAGAAGGCAAAACTGCGATTCAAAAATTCAAGAGAGAAACCAGTCAGGCAATTGCCAAAAACATAGATTTTTTGATTAACAACAACCTACTGTCCACAGAATTTTATAAAAACTCCAAACCTATGGGTATTTTTGCAAGTATAAACAGAATAGAAGAAGAACTACTTGCAAATAAAATAAGTGCGGTTTCGATGTCATATTTCAGTATTGAACCTGAAAAATATAAGAACCACTCGCGAATATGTGTATCTGTACCGCACGAAAAGTTTGTTAAGTACCTAAACCCATTGGTCAAATAAATGTGTGGAATAGCTGGATATTGGCTTAAAAACGGAAATGCAACTTCTCACCTTACGAATCTGGAAAATGCTATTAAGCGGCTCAATAAAAGGGGCCCGGATTATAGCAACTTTTTTTCACAGAAAAATGTAGGGCTGGGGCATGCACGACTGTCTATTATTGACACCTCAGCAGCTGCAAATCAACCCTTTTCTGATGAAACAGGTAATTTCACCATCATCTTCAATGGCGAAATATACAATTTCATGGAGCACCGGAAATTGCTTGAGAAGGATGGTGTAAAATTTCGCACCAATTCGGACACCGAGGTACTGCTTGAACTCTACAAAAAATACCATACCGAAACACCCTCCATACTGAATGGTTTTTTTGCCTTTGCGATTTATAACCATTCAACAAACGAGATATTTTTAGCACGTGACCGGTTTGGCATAAAGCCACTATACATTGCTGAAACTGAGACTCAAATTTGCTTTGCATCAGAAATAAAAGCGCTAATAGAGCTGAATATTGACAAAACACCAGACTTTAATTCCATTCACCGATATTTTCAACTTAACTACATACCTGGTCCGGACACCATATTTAAAAATGTAAAACAAATTGAACCAGGCACTTCCGTCTTAATCAACAACAAAGGTAAAAAGTTGTTAAACTATTATACCCCTCCGCAAAAACCAGATTACACCGGTGGATATAAAGAAGCTCAACAAAAACTCAAAGCATTAATGCTCAAATCAGTTGAGAAAAGGCTCATTGCTGATGTGCCACTGGGTTCTTTTCTGAGTGGCGGCATTGACTCGTCCATAATTGCCACCCTAACAGCCAAAATAAACCCGAACATAGAGAGCTTTTCCATTGGGTTTCCCGATGAACCATATTTCGATGAAACCCAATACGCAAAGGCGGTTGCTCAAAAAGCCGGATTAAAACACCACATCATCGATGTGCACTCAAAAGACATGCTGGAGGCTTTACCAGATGTATTGGATTACATTGACCAGCCTTTTGCCGATTCCAGCGCTATACCAGTATTTATTTTAAGTCGTGAAATAAGTAAACATGTTACAGTAGCCCTTTCCGGTGATGGTGCAGACGAACTATTTGGCGGCTACAGGAAGCACATGGCTCATAAACGTGCACTGAACCCTTCCATTTTTAATACTTTAATAAAAAATGCCGCTCCGATTTTTGAGGCTGCTCCCCAGTCACGACAGAACAAAATTACTGATAAAGCTCGTCAGGCAGCAAGATTCAGCCGGGGAATAAAACTCAAAGGAGCTGCAAGATATTGGTTCTGGGCCTCGATATCTTCAGAAAGCTACACCGATGAATTGCTATTAAACAAACCAGAAACCACAAAATTAAAACCCTGGGAACAACTAGGACTGGATATTCCAACGGAGCATGGATTGCACCACATACTAAATGCAGATATTAAAATGCTACTTCCAGGTGATATGCTGACAAAAGTAGATATGATGTCAATGGCGAACAGTCTTGAAGTACGTGTACCATTTCTTGATCACGAACTTGTGGACTTTACAATGCAACTACCGAACAACTATAAAATCAACAAAAACCAACAAAAACGAATCCTGCAAGACACATTCAGAGACGAATTACCAGAGATTTTGCATAACCGCCCTAAAAAGGGTTTTGAGATACCACTGGTAAATTGGTTTCGTAACGAACTAAATGATTTCATATTTCACGAAATACTCAACGAAGAAAAAATAAAAAACCAGCAAATATTAAATCATAAAACCATTGCGAAATTACGGTCTCAGCTTATGAGTGCAAGCCCCGGGGATGCCCCGGCCAGAATATGGGCGCTAATAGTTTTTCAGAATTGGTGGGATAAATACATGAATTAAACTTAAAGCCTATGCCTAAAGTTTTACGGATTATAAACAGATTTAACCTTGGAGGCCCAACCTATAATGCTGCCTACCTTACCCGCTACCTAACTGAAAAAGGGTTCGAAACAAAGCTGGTGGGCGGAGCTTCTCAAGATTCAGAAGCTGACTCTATGTTCATCCTCAACCAGTTGGGCATAGAAGCTGAGATTATTCCAGAAATGCACAGATCTCTAAACCTGATTAATGACAGAAAGGCTTACATTAAAATTAAAGAAATAATAAAAAGCTATAAGCCCGATATTGTTCATACGCATGCATCCAAAGCCGGAACTTTAGGACGATTAGCTGCAATATCGCAAGGAGTGCCAGTTATTGTGCACACTTTTCACGGCCATGTATTTCATTCATATTTCTCAGGAGCCAAAACTTCTGTATTCAGAAAAATTGAACAGTATCTGGCCAATAAGAGCTCAAAAATTATTGCAATTAGCAATAAGCAAAAACAAGAACTATCGAAAGAGTTTAAAATTGCACCACCCGATAAGTTTGAGGTTATACCCCTGGGATTTGATTTAAGCCGATTCAGGCAGGATCACTCAGAAAAAAGAATAGCTTTTAGAAAGCGATGGAACCTGAAAGAAGATGATTTTGCCATAAGTATTGTGGGACGGCTTGTTCCGGTAAAAAACCATAAACTTTTCATTGAATCAATATCCAGACTGAAATCTACATGTAAAAAAAGATTAAAAGCAATTATTGTCGGTGATGGCGAATTGCGCGAGGCACTTCTCAAACATTGCGAGTTTGCAGGATTAAAAACAAACTGCAATGGAAAGCCCGACAAAGATACAGATATTATATTTACTTCATGGTTAAGAGATGTCGACGAAGTTTACGCAGGAAGCGAACTGGCTGCTCTAACATCATTTAACGAAGGCACCCCGGTAAGCCTCATAGAAGCATTGGCAGCAGGCAAACCGGTTATATCAACAAAGGTTGGTGGAATAGAAGATGTGGTTAACCATAAGAAAAATGGTATACTGGTCCCGTCAGACAATGTTAATGCTTTTACAAAAGCCATGCAATCGCTAGTATCTGACGACAATCTGAGAAGTGAAATGGCAATTGAAGCCAAAAAAAGCATCAACGGGCAATTTAGTTACAACAGACTTGTTGATGATACATCGCGGTTATACAATGAGTTATTGTCGCATTCAAGTTAGTCAAAATACATAAAAAAATATATCTTTGGAGGTTATTAAAGGCTTTAAAATGAAAATAAACAGTTTGAGGTATTTTTTATGGTTCATTGTTGCAGTTGCAAGTTTCAGTTCATGCAAGCTATTGCAACCTAACCGAATGTTTAAGACCGAGAGTGACTTCACGTATAATGAATTTAAGCCGGTTGACACCAAAGAGTACAAAATACAACCTTACGACATTATCAGTCTGAGCATTACTACCAATGATGGACTAAAACTCATAAACATAGGCGAAAAACAAGGTGGTAATGCAGGAAACCTGCGTAGAGAAATAGAATACCTTGTTGAATATGATGGATTCGTAAAAGTACCAACATTAGGCAGAGTGAAGATATCAGGAAATACCATAAGGGAGGCAGAAGCTTTTCTGGAGAAAGAGTATGCCGATTACTACAAGAATCCTTTTGTTTTGTTGAGAGTTAATAATCGAAAAGTATACGTATTCAAGGGAGGTGGAGATGACGGAACAGTTCTTAATATTCCGGAAGACCGCTTAACCCTTATTGAGGCCCTGGCTATGAGTGGCGGCATTCCCGACAGTGATAAAGCCTATAAAATAAAACTAATCAGAGGTGATGTAAGTAATAACCCTGAGGTTTACCGTTATAACATATCATCTCTTGAAGATATTCAGGGCAGTAATTTATTATTGCAGGCCAACGATATTATTTATGTTGAAAGCCGCCCGCGCTATGCGCGCAGGGTAATGACAGAGATTACACCATACCTGACACTTATTTCTACCTTTTTATTAGTTTACAATCTATTTTAACCATGCAAAACCGAAAAATACCTATCATAAACGATACATTTGACATCATCACATTCAAACGAATATTGTACAGATCTGTTTGGATAGGTCTTTTTATTATACTTCTGGCACTTGGTGCCGGCTTTCTAAAGATCCGGTATACGGCCCCCCTCTATGAGGCAAAATCAGTGATTCAAATACAGGAAGACAAAAAAACAAGTCAGGTTTTTCAGTTAGATGACCTTTATGAAGACAATAAAAAACTGAACAAAACAATTGCCCTAATCAGGTCTAAAGAATTTTTAAAACGTACATTCTCAAAACTTCCATTAGATATACGCTATTTTGTTGAAGGAGCATTCCTGAGTGATGAAATTTACAATTCAACTCCATTTGAAATTCAATATAAGATTAAAGACAGCAAAGCTTTTGGCACACCCGTTTTCATTTCTTTTAAGGACCAAAAAAATGTAGTATTCGAGTATGAATACAATGGTGAAACATACAGTTTCCCGGGTGAAGCTGGTAAATGGACAGACCTGGGCATACTATCGTGCAAAGCAGAAATATTGCGCTACAATGTAATTAAGAGTATGTATGAAAGTGCCAAGCAAAATAGTTACTATTTCGTGATTTACAATGACGAACAAATCTTTGAGGAACACAGCAATAAACTGAGCATAAAACTCTTAAGCAGCAGCTCAAACTCAATTGAAATTTCATATCAAAGCCATAACAGCCAGCAGGCAGCAGACTTAGTAAATGCAGTAGCAAGAGAATTTCAGCGATTTGAAGTTGAAAAGAAAAAAGAGAGTGTACAAAACATACTTGCATTTATCGAACGTCAGCTCAAAAATGTTTATAAAACACTGGATACTACCGAATCGAAACTACAAAAATTTAGAAAAGAGAACAACATCCCGAGCGATGCATTAGAGCGTACACCTTTTCCAATTTTCACAACAAAAATCGAGGAATTTGAAGAACAAATTACAACGCTCAATTTTGAGTTGATTACCCTAAAAAATGTTAAAACACAGCTGGAAACAAACCAACAACTGAACACCTACGAGATGATTGCCACCCTGGCCGGCACAAACAGCGAAAAAGTACTTGTCAGCATATTAACCAACCTTCAGAATCTTATAAACGAAAAAAACCAATTGCTAAATGATGTGACACAAAACAACATGCGCATCAAAATTATTGACAAACAGATCGCCAACCAGAAAAAACTCATCATTGATTTCGTAAAAAACAATATAAATCGTTTAGAAGAGAGAAGAGCTGAATACCAAAATAAAATAGAAGAGTACGAGGAGAAGCTTTTTGCAGACGAATCATTCGATAAATTAGAATATGCCAGACTTCAACGGTTACATTCAATCAACGAAGGGTTTTACAATCAACTGATTCAAAAGAAAGCCGAATATATGATTTCACAGGCAGGTTACGTTACCCAGAATGTAATTCTGGAGCGAGCCAATGCCAACCTGAAATCAATTGCACCTAAAAAAGAACAAATTTTAATAGCTAGCTTTATACTTGGGCTAATCCTATTCTTTGTTTTTATCTTTATTCGTTACCTCATGTTTAACGAGATCACCTCAATAAACATGATCAAAAACTACTCAAGCGCACCAGTAATTGGGGTTGTTCCCGCGTACAAAAAGGCTGTTCCCGTCTCACAACTTCTTGTAAACAAGAAACCGAATTCCATGTTTACAGAAGCTTTCCGAAACATTCGATCCAACCTGCAGTTTCTTTCACCAGGAGCAGGGTCAAATGTCATCACGGTTACATCAACCATTTCAGGCGAAGGAAAAACTTTTGTTGCCATGAACCTCGCCGGAATACAAGCCATTTCAGGTAAAAGAGCAATTATCCTGGACATGGATATGCGCAAACCACGTCTGCACCTGGGATTTAATGTAGACAACGACAAAGGCATGAGTACAATCTTAATCGGCAAGCACACATACAAAGATTGTATATTCATGTCGGAACAAAAAAACCTTGATTTCATCACAGCGGGGCCTGTACCACCCAATCCGGCTGAATTGGTTTTTAGCCCTAAAATGGATGAACTCATAGAACAACTCGAGGAACTTTATGATGTTATTATCATCGACACACCACCAATTGGCATTGTAACCGATGCACTGGCCAACCTACAACGCGCTAATTATCCGGTTTACGTGCTTAAATCAAACCTCTCTAAACGCAACTTCCTGGAAAATATCAACTCTTTAATTAAAGATAAAAGACTAGACAATCTTTCTGTTGTATTCAATTCGGTTGATATGGCTAAACGACGCTACGGATACGGTTATGGATATGGTTACGGCTACGGCTACGGCTATGGATACTACTCCGATGAAGAAAAGCCTTCGAAGAAAAACTTTTTGAAATCAATTTTTAAAACCAACAAATCATAAAACCAGATTGACAGAACGTTATGGAAAACACACTTTTACTATTTCTATTTTTTACATACACTTTCCTTCTAGGGTTTTTATTGCACAAATACCTGATAAATCGTTCCAGAACTTACAACCTGCATAAAGCCAACATATCAGGCGAGCGTTGGGAAAGGCAATCGAAACCCATTTTTGGAGGTATTACTTTCTTCAGCCTTTTTATTTTCGGGTTAATAAATTATGTGGTTTTTTTTCCTGTAGATATTCTAATTACCGGAGAAAGTATTGCCATAATACTTGTGGTAACCATTTCCTTTCTCATGGGACTGGCCGATGACCTACTAAACACTTCTCCATTATTTAAATTTGGGATGCAACTAGGGGCAGCCCTCTTACTTATTTATTTTGGAATTTATATCAACATATTTTCTGATGATACACTAAATTACCTTTTAACCATTCTTTGGGTAGTCGGAATTATGAATTCTATTAACATGCTAGATAATATGGATGCCATTACAACGCCAAGCGGATTATTTATACTTCTGTTTATTGGTTTGCTAATAGGCGTCAATACACCAGACGATATGTGGTTTTATTTGACCATACTTATCAGCATATATGCCAGCATGGGAAGTTTCTTAATCTTCAACTGGCACCCGTCAAAAATGTACATGGGTGACAATGGTTCGCAATTTCTTGGTGCAATATTAGCCGTACTCTCTATAATGTTCATATGGAATCAGCCAATAACCCCAAGCCCGCATACCGGTCTTTTCAAACTTGCCTCGGTTGTTATTGCTTTCACTATGCCACTGACAGATACTGTCACCGTAAGTATAAACAGGCTACTCAAAGGCAAATCGCCATTTGTTGGAGGGAAAGACCACACCACACACCATCTTTCATACGCAGGCCTGTCAGACCACATGGTGGCATGGGTTTTCATAATAGGTTCATTAATATCTGTTACTTTGGCATTTGTTTTGACTGTTTATTTTCCCGATGCCTGCCTTTCCACCTTAGCATTATTTTTAGCCTGGCCGGCAATCATTTTTGTTTCTCTTTACTCGTTAACCCGAATCGTGAAACCGAACAAATAGGTATTGAATGAAAATAAAAACTATTTCGATTACAGCCATTATGCTGGTGGCTTTGTTATGGATAATTAAATATTCCTACAAACAAAAAGAAACAACAGAAATATACCAAAGTGAAGAAACTGATAATGATGCATATGTTGTTGAACCTGCAGACATGCCTGCTCAATTAATATTTGCAGATGAGGTTGTTCCGGTTCAATTCTATGATGTGCGTGAGCGACTCGATCGTGAGTTACTTGTAAACAAGTTTTGGCACTCAAGCACATTTCAACTCATTAAGAGGGCCAACCGTTACTTTCCCATTATTGAAAGAATTTTAAAAGAAGAGCAAGTTCCTGAGGATTTTAAATACCTGGCAGTAGCGGAAAGCGGATTACAAAATGTAGTTTCGCCTAGTGGAGCTGCCGGATTCTGGCAATTTTTAAGAGGTGCAGCAAGAGATTTTGATTTGCAGGTAAACAGTGAAGTAGATGAACGCTATCACCTGGAAAAAGCCACCCGTGCCGCAGCAAAATATTTAAAATGGAATTATAAAAAATTCGGCACCTGGACCATGTCTGCTGCAGCATACAATTATGGAAGGACTAACACCCTTCGCCAAATTAAACGGCAACATTGCTCGAACTATTACGACCTTTTATTACCCGAAGAAACTGAACGCTATGTATTCAGGCTGATTGCCCTCAAGCTCATACTCAGCAACCCGGCAGAATACGGATTTACACTTAACAACAACGACTTATATGCGCCCATAAAAACAAAAACGGTAACTGTAACCGGAAAGGTTAAAGATCTTGCAACTTTTGCAAAAAACCACGGCATCTCTTACAGAATGCTAAAAGAATTTAACCCCTGGTTAAGAGAAAACTACTTACGCAACCCTCGAAATAAGACATACAAAATAAAAATACCAGAGAAACATTTCCGGCATCAATATGACCATCTGAGCTATTGATATTATGACAAAGAAAAGAGAACTGATAGATACTGATTACGCAGATAATATTGAAATTCTGGGAGCACGTGTACATAACCTCAAAAACATAGATACGCATATTCCCAGAAATAAACTTACCGTCATTACAGGATTAAGTGGCAGTGGAAAATCATCATTGGCGTTTGATACCATTTATGCCGAAGGCCAGCGACGATATATCGAAACATTCTCATCCTATGCCCGCCAGTTTTTGGGTGGTCTGGAAAGACCTGACGTCGATAAAATCACAGGATTAAGTCCGGTAATTAGTATAGAGCAAAAAACAACCAATAAAAACCCACGCAGTACAGTTGGTACAATCACTGAAGTTTACGACTTCATGCGTTTACTTTTTGCAAGAGCTGCCGATGCATATTCACATGCGAGTGGAAAAAAAATGGTTCGCTACAACGAGAATCAAATCGTCGAGCTCATTAAAGATCGCTTTAATAATAAAAAAATAATGCTGCTCGCTCCTGTGATAAGGGGTCGTAAGGGCCACTACCGTGAACTTTTTGAACAAGTGCGGCGTAAAGGCTTTATCAGCGCCCGCATTGACGGAGAAATTAAAGAGCTTACCCCGGGTCTCAAGCTGGACCGGTACAAAATACACAACATTGAAGTTGTAATCGACAAGGTAATACCGGGCGAAACGGCAGATAAACGACTAAAAAACTCCGTTCAAACTGCACTAAAGCATGGTAAAGGTGTAATGATGGCCATTGAAAAAAATGCCAATGAACCTGATTACTTTTCAAAACACCTGATGGATGCTGAAAGCGGAATATCTTACGACGAACCCGCTCCACATACCTTTTCATTCAACTCACCACAGGGGGCATGCCCGGTATGCAAAGGATTAGGCGAAGTTAGCGAATACGACATTGCCAAACTCATTCCGGACAAAACACTTAGCATAAAAAAAGGTGCCATTACACCTTTGGGTAAATATAAAAGCAGCCTCATCTTTTGGCAAATTGAGGCATTGGCAAAAAAGTACAAATGTACCATTGACATGCCAGTAAATAAATTGCCCGTGGAATTGGTTGATAAAATCCTTTATGGCACAAACGAAAATGTAAAGATTGAAAACACTCCCCTCGGGCGTAGCACCTCTTATATGTTAAGTTATGCCGGGGTAGTGAATTACTTATCGCAACTCGATGCTGAAGACCTTAAAAACTCTAAAAAGGGACACGACAAATACCTGAAAAAATCCACATGCCCGGAGTGTAACGGAAGCAGGCTGAAAAAGGAAACATTATATTTTAAAATACACGACAAAAACATTGCAGAACTGAGTGCAATGGATATCGACCAGCTTCATCAGTGGTTCAACAGTATTGATAAGCACCTTTCTGACAAACAGTTATCAATTGCAAAAGAAATCCTTAAAGAGATAAGAAGCCGACTGGGTTTTTTATTGGATGTAGGCCTCAGTTATTTGTCATTAAACAGGAGTGCTAAAAGCTTATCGGGAGGAGAAAGCCAACGTATACGTCTGGCCACACAAATCGGGTCGCAGCTGGTCAACGTGCTGTATATCCTCGATGAGCCCAGCATAGGCTTACATCAGCGCGACAACATAAAACTTATCAATAGTTTGAAGCAACTTCGCGATGCAGAAAACAGTGTGATCGTAGTAGAACACGACCGCGAAATGATAGAATCTGCCGACCATGTGATAGATATTGGCCCAGGCGCAGGCCGGCACGGGGGGCACATTGTGGCAGAAGGTGATGTAAAAACAATCAATGAAGCCGGTGGCCTTACTGCCGATTACCTGAAAAACCAGAAACGTATTGAGGTTCCTAAAGAGCGCAGACCCGGAAATGGAAAATCAATTCGTTTAAAAGGAGCCACGGGCAATAACTTAAAAAACGTGAATATTGATATTCCGTTGGGCCAATTTATTTGTGTAACAGGAGTAAGTGGCAGCGGAAAATCTTCGCTCATCAATGAAACGCTACACCCAATATTAAACAGGCATTTTTATCGGTCTGTAAAAGATCCGCTCCCTTACAAAGACATTGAAGGAATAAAAAACATCGATAAAGTAATTGAGGTAAACCAGAGTCCGCTCGGGCGCACACCCAGATCGAACCCGGTAACCTACACAGGTCTGTTCGATGAAATAAGAAAAATATTCACAAAATTGCCCGAAGCTAAAATCAGAGGGTACAAACCCGGACGTTTTTCATTTAATGTAAAGGGCGGACGATGCGAAACATGTAAGGGTGCCGGGGTAGAAATTATTGAAATGAATTTCTTGCCCGATGTACATGTAAAATGTAAAGATTGTGAAGGCCGCCGATATAACAGAGAAACACTTGAAGTGCGTTATAAGGGTAAAAGCATATCAGATGTACTCGATATGACCATAAACCAGGCGGTAGAGTTTTTCCAAAACATTCCTAAAATTGAGAAAAAGCTTAAAACCCTGCAGGAAGTTGGCCTGGGATATGTTACGCTGGGGCAACCTTCGACTACACTAAGTGGTGGGGAATCGCAACGCGTTAAGCTTGCTTCGGAGCTGGCGAAAAAAGATACTGGTAAAACCCTTTACATTCTCGATGAACCAACTACAGGACTGCACTTCGAAGACATAAAAGCCTTGTTGAGCGTGCTTGATCGACTTGCGAACAAAGGAAATACCGTTATTGTTATTGAACATAACCTGGATGTGATTAAATTTGCTGATTACATCATTGATATTGGCCCGGAAGGTGGTCGGGGTGGTGGAAAAATAATTGCAACGGGGACACCTGAGGAAATTAGCAAAAACAAAAAAAGCTATACTGCTGGCTACCTAACCGATGAATTAAAAAGATAAACTTATGCAGCTTGAAATAATAATTGAAAATAACGGCAATAGAAAATCATACGAACAAGGCACTTGCTTACAGCACATTGCCGATGATCAATTACCCGACACAAAAAAAAGTATTCTTGGAGCATTTGTAAATAACAAACTCAAGGAGATGAATTACCTTATTTACAAGCCTAAGATGGTGCGCTTTATCGACATTACAGATCCTGCCGGAAAGCGTATGTATGTGCGTTCAATTTCTTTTGTGCTAATAAAAGCTGCACGCAAACTATTCCCCGAAGCAAGAGTAAAAATTGAGCATAGTATATCGAAAGGGTACTATTGTGAATTTGAAAACTTTGGCCGCAAACTGGAGGTTGATGACGTATCTGCCATTTATGAGGAAATGCATAAAATAATAAATTCCGACCTGCCCTTCAAAAGAGAAGAAAAACTGACAACTGAAGCCATCGAAATATTTCGTGAGCACGGCCTCGACGACAAGGTAAAACTTCTCAAAACCAGGCGCCAGCTATATACCTCTGTCTATTATCTGGATGGTCTGCCTGAATATTTTTATGGTTTTCTGGTCCCTTCAACCGGGTATTTAAAGGTATTTGCACTGAATAAATATTATGATGGCATGTTGCTGCAAATTCCAAAGCAAAGCAACCCCACAGAAATACATGAAATCATTCTTCAGGATAAACTTTTTGGTATTTTTCAGGAGTATAAAAACTGGGTGGAAGTTATTGGGATGAGCCATGTTGGTGCACTCAATGAAGCAGCAATAAACGGAGAGGTGGCAGATATCATAAAAGTGAATGAAGCCCTCCAGGAGAAGAAACTGTCAAAAATTGCAGATCAAATTCATAGCAAAACACAACAACCACGACTGATCTTAATTTCTGGTCCATCATCATCAGGCAAAACCACATTCTCGAAAAGGCTGGCCATACAACTCAAAGTACTGGGCTATAAACCCGTAACAATTTCGCTAGACAATTATTTTGTCAATCGTGAAGATACACCACTTGATGAAAACGGAGAATATGATTTCGAAAATATAGAGGCGCTTGATATAGAATTTTTCAACCAACAACTCCTGGACCTTTTTGCAGGAAAGAAAATCGAGCTGCCCAGATTTAGCTTTGAAAAAGGAGAACGTTTTTTCAATGGCGACTACATGCAAATCGATGATCAAACCTTTGTAATTGTAGAAGGCATACACGGGCTAAATCCTAACCTCACTCCGCGCATACCCGCCGACCAAAAATATAAAATATATGTCTCGGCACTCACAGCGCTGTGCATGGACAGTCATAACCGTATCCCCACAACAGATAGCAGGTTGCTGCGTCGCATTGTTCGCGATCACCAATACAGAGGCTACAGTGCAACTGACACGCTTAAAAGGTGGACAAGTGTTACACGTGGAGAAGCCAAATATATTTTCCCTTTTCAGGAAGAAGCCGACAGCATGTTTAATTCTGCCTTAATTTTTGAATTAGGCGTCCTGAAAAAATATGCCGAACCAATTCTACAGGAAGTATTTCCAGATGAGCCGGAATATGCAGAGGCCAATCGTTTATTGAAGTTTTTTAAATACATCAGCCCGATATCTGATGCAGAAATTCCGCCCACGAGTATATTGAGAGAGTTTTTACATGGAAGTAGTTTTAATTACCATTAAAATCTATAACCGCCGTAAAATAGTGTCGAATCTTTTGTTAGGTCTCACTCCAGAAGGATCATCGGTATATTCAGTTTTTAATCCAACCACAAAAAACATATTTACTTTGCCAATATTTTTCACATTAATTTCCCCTCTTGGAATGCATTCGAAATAATCTTTCACAAAAGCATGGGTTGTTTCTGAAATATTCACCGAGTTTACAGCACCGCGGGTTTCCATTCTGGATGCCAGATTTACTGTGTCTCCCCAAATATCGTAAGCAAACTTTTTTTGGCCAACTACTCCGGCAAACACTTCGCCGGAATGTATCCCGATACGACACTCCCAAACCGTTTCTTTATTTAGCATGCGAGGCTTATTGTACTCAAAAAGGAATTGCTGTATCTCAAGGGCAGCCATAACTGTATTTACATGATGGCTTTTATTTTTCATGGGCATTCCGCCGGCACACATATAGGCATCTCCTATGGTCTTGATTTTTTCCAGATAATGTTTTTCTGCTATTGTATCAAATATGGAAAACAATTCATCAAGGGTGTGCACAATTTCAGCCGGTTCATGTTTCTTACAAATTTTGGTAAAACCCTTAAAATCGGCAAACATCACAGTTACAGACTTATGTCGTTTAGGCTTCTTTTTCCCTTTCTTAAGCTGATGAGCCACAACTTCAGGGAAAATATTGTGCAGTAATTCGTCGGTACGTTCTTTTTCACGCGTCAGCTCCTGATGTTGCTCGCTCAACTTATCACTTTGCGCTTTAAGCTCATGATTAGCGTCTGTGAGCTCCTCTGTCAATTTCTGTAAAGCGGCACGTTGCTCCTCCATCAGTATTTCTGAAGTTTTTAGCTCGGTTATATCGGCCTCAATGGCAACGAGCCATTTTATATTGGTTCCATC
The DNA here is from genome assembly GCF_035268865.1 of Salinivirga sp. Lineage (GTDB taxonomy): Bacteria > Bacteroidota > Bacteroidia > Bacteroidales > Salinivirgaceae > Salinivirga. Next base: position 81,059 of record NZ_DATFKB010000104.1, read on the forward strand.
AAAAACCGGTGAAAGTGTACTTTGCAAATACCGGATTTCACCACCTGGTGTATTAATAGAAGATAAATAATCCAAAGACTTTTTAGATTCCTTTAATATGGCAATTTTCTTTTCAATTTCTTTAGTGTGGCTAAAACCATATAAATTACGGCCGTACTTTTGAATAAAGGCTTGTTTTTTATATCCATATATTTTCTCAAATGCCTTATTCACCCACAATATATCACCCTTCGCATTAAAAATAATCACAGCATTTTGTATTGCATTGGCCAATTGCATAAGTGACCTATGCGCAAGCGGTGCCTGCATAAGGTACTCGATAAAATGTTGTATCTTATCAAACAGGAATTCTTGCCGGGGTGCAGGAGGTAATATTTCGTCGAGCAAACTATCGGGTAAACAATTCTTTACCCCCCAAACAACTGCATTTTCAGGGAGTACTATATCATCATTACTATTTGCCTTTTCTACGAGAATCATAAGATCCACTTCTTTGTGTAATCCCGGATCAGATGAAACATGTACAAAGTCAATATAAGGAAATTGCTTACGAAAATCGCCAAGTGCAAGTGTATATGCAGGGTCGAATACAACTACGGTATAAAGTCCATTGGAAATCATGAACTTTAAAGATATAAAATATTCTGAATATGGTAGCAAAAAAAGGATTCCGGCTGGGGAACCGAAATCCTGCTAATAATGCGGAAGAAGCAGGATCGGGTGTCAATCAGATATAGTTTCTCATAGCTGTAAATCTAAATTGATGGCCTATCGGGAAATGTAAAAAATTATTGCAGACAATTGTAATAAGATGATTTTCCCCCGAACCTGAAAATTTACCATGGTTGGTAAATTACATCCAAAGTAACATAGCTGTTAAACGGGTATTACTATTTTACTTTTCATATAATAGACACAAAAAAATAGAATGGTTGTAAAAAAAAATAAAGTTTTTTATTTTAAAAAGACAGCACCACCTGAAAGCTCATTTTCAGCGACATACCGAACAAAATATGTTCCCTTTTCAATATCGCTTGTTTCGATTTCGGCACTATTCTGGCCATGAAGACAGATCTCTTTTAGTAAAGATCCTTTAATATCATAAATCCAGATATTATGCAATGAGTGGTTGGAACGAATATGAAGCACATCTTTAACGGGCATAGGAGAGAGTATTAATTCATTTTCGTTAAAAGTTACATCTTCTATCCCAACTAAAGGGTTAATCTGGGTAGTGCCAACTTTGAATTCGGTAGTTACATCCGGATCAAAATCACCATCAAAGCTAACTCTATACGGATACGATACCTTTCCTGGTGATTCTGGCAAAACGAAGTAAGTTCCTGATGGTAGATTTTCAAAATCAAATTTACCCTCTTTTACCCTTGCAAAATCAATGGGCTCTTGTGCCTCATCTAAAAGATAAACGGTTATGGGTAAGGTTATGGTTTCGTCATGATGAATATATCCGTGAATTTCATTGAAACCATGGGGCACAAAGTCAGATTCCAAAGTCACAAGAACCAGGTCTCTGATCTCATGCCCAATACTGAGCACCTCTGCATCCTGCCAATAATAGGCATTGCCCCAATAGGTAGGCAACAACCTCGGTGAGTAATTGCTAAAACTAAAATCCGGTACTAATTTTAGAAGGTATTTTGTTTGTGATTCACACCAAAAATGAAACTTCCCCTGGGCATCAGGAACAATTGTATTTATTACACTATTTTGGTGAGAATCAAACCCTATAAGCCAAATAAATGCATTAGACAGGTAATTATCATTGGTTTCAATACAGCCTCTGACATAGCTTTGTGGTCCGACCAATACCTCTTTGGTAGTAGTATCGATACAACCCAAAGGATTTTGCATGATCAGGCTTACACTATAAACGCCCTGCTCCTCAAATCGATGTTCTGGTTCACTACTTGTACTTGTTTCTCCATCGCCGAAATGCCATTTGTAAGTACTAAATTCATTGGTTTGACTAATTGGAGTAAATGAAAAATTATATTCCGATTGTGGCCTGACGATAAACTTAGAATCACAAGCTATTGGAGCCAGGTTATGGCATATCCTAAAATCGACCTCAAAAACAGTATGCTTTTCCAGATTTACAGAATCTGTGTAAGTTTCCCAAAACCCACAAAAACCAACTGTTTTAATATACAGCAAATCTTTCTCACTATTCAATTCAAAATAGTAATTCCCGGCTTCATCGGTTGTAGTTTTATCTAAAAAACCAGTTTCATCATATAAATACACAGGATGATCCTGAATCGGATCGCCCTGCATTTTTGATACATCACCTCTAATTTCCACTTGCGCAATGGAAATCAGCCTCAATAGCATCAAGAAAACCAATATAACACCCCGAAAAACCATTCTCCTAAGTTAGTAAAAAATATAACCCAAAGCAACTCCAAAACGTAAATTCCTGCGCGCAACTATCTGATCATTACGGTATATACTAAATAACGAATATCGTATGCCTGGGCTAAATGTAATGGCTTTTGATGAACTTATGTTGTATTTTAGCCGAAACCTCAAAGCGGCATCAAAATTTACACGGTGAAAATATTTGTCATCGAGTTGTTTTAAAAAATGAGACCTATTAATAACTTTTCCCCTAACCCTGGCAAGCCAGGTTAAATAAAATCCAGACTCCAGAGCCAATTCAAAAGGTCGAAAAATGAAATTATAACCAAACAAGAATGGCATTTCCAGATAAAAATATCTATTCGTAAAATGGAGAGATTTATTGACACTACTGGTATCGTAATCCACTTGCCTCACAGTATCATAAATGGTCATATTAAAAGTATCGACATGCATTACATACACAGTATCAGGCAATTGATCGGTATCAAGAAAGTAGGCAGTATCAATTATTACCGAATCGTATGTAGAAGGAATATGGCTTATGGTACTATCTAATTCTGATATTTTATACGCACCATCAATTTCGGTTCTAAAATAGCTCATATTGAGCCCTGAACGCACATAAAAATTTTCATAAGGAATAAAGGCATTCACATAAGCTCCAAAGCCTGTTGTATTCTGATAAGACTCCTTTTTATTAAGTAAGGACTTATTTACAAAGCTATTATTAAAATAATATGAAATTCCGGTTTCGATCCAGGGTTGGTATGTAAAAGGTGCTTCAATTTTAGTTGCGGGAAGCACAAACCTGGGAGGATCAGTTAGTAATGACATCAACCCTGCTTTCCGAGCAGGTAACCTGTCAGTCAACCACAAGGTATCGTAAATAATAATTTTGCGATAAACTTGTGATTTATTGTCTACAATTGTGTCAAAATAAACGGTATCAGACCTAATAGAGAGATTTTGCTGCGAATAGGCCATATTTGCAAGCAATGCAGTACCAACCAATATAAAGCTTATCTTTCCCCGTCCGTTGAACATAAATCCCCTGATTAAAAAGCAACTAAATTAAGTTTCTTTTTTCTATTCAGAGAATAACAAGCCAATTTTTTATAAAAAAGCAGATAGATTTACTGACGAATAGAAACTAAAATTTATTTCAGGGAATCAACAACTCTTACATGTTCATAAATAGTTACAGTATCAACAGATTCCTTTGCTGGTATTGGTGTGTTAACCTGCACGGGACGCCCTTCAAACTGATCAACAGGAGCCTGCATAAAACTATCCAGGTCAATTGGATTTAACACGGGATGCATGCGTGGGTTAATTGTTTCGATTTGCTGCTCTTTGGTAACTTCTGTCTCCGGAAGTAGCATAAAAGTGATAGCTGAAGTACCCAAAACAAAAGCACTTGTATAGGTTATGAGGTGGGCTTTTATATGGCTAAGCGCACTATTCATAATATTTACTGAAGTTGATATTGTATTTACTCCGGCAGAAGATTTCCCGGCAATTGCAGTCATATCCATCGGAGGTGGCGTCATATTAGCCTTATCAATATTTCCTTTCACATATTTATCCACGTACGAATATCGCGCTCCCGGTATTAAAAAGGAAAATATAGATAGTTTCTTTATGTTTTTTCTTTTCATTTCAGCGTATCTCATTAACTGTTTATGTAATAATACCCTGGCTCTTTTAAGTTGCGTTTTTGAGGTACTTGAAGAAATCTCGAGCTCTTCGGCAATTTCTTTATGTTTTTTCTTTTCAAAAACATAAAGATTAAATACTGCTCTTGCTTTAACAGGCAATTCCTGCAGACATTTAAACACATCTTCATGCGACAATTCTGCATCGAGCATCAACTTACGTTCTTCAGATAAATCCTCGTAGTCTACTTCAATCTCCTGCTCATTTATATCATCAAAAGTCTCGTGGTAATCAGGTGTGAACCTGTTGGTGCGCAATTTATTTATAGCCACACTCACCACAATTCTTTTTAACCATCCTTCAAAAGAACCTTTACCTTTATATTGCGGAAGCCGTTCAAATATCCGAATAAAACTATCGTGTAATAAGTCTTCTGCTTCGGCATATGAACTGCTATAGCGCAAACATATCTTAAAAAGCACAGGCGCGTAATCAGTATAAATTTCTTGCAAATTGTAATTCACAGCAATAATATTTTTTACTTTCACGCGCTCACTCTATAGTAGAGACACGAAAAAGTAAAATGGTTGTAACTAAAATGTGTATTATTTCTGGTTTTTTATAATTGCCGCATTTCTCCCTGTTTGAATACCCTCTCTCCTGGCAGAATAAAAAACATCATGAAGCATAAAGGTACACATTTTTGCTTGTTCTATTGAAATATCGGCCACCCCCATATAAGCTAACTGCATATAATTGGCTTTCCACAAATTGAGCAAATATTTACCGTTTGTGTATGGCTTAAAGAATAAATCTACATTATGTCCTGCTTTAAAAAATGCATCAAACACATCAGCACCTACTTCATAAACTTCTGGTGAAATTGACGGACCAATTCCCACGGACAATTCATGTGGTTTGGTTCCAAAATTCACCTGCATGGCCCGTATGGTTTTTTCTACAATCCGTGCATTTGTACCGCGCCACCCTGCATGCACAGCACCAATTGCTTTCTTCGCCCTGTCAAACAGCAGAATGGGTACACAATCCGCAGTCACAACACCCAGAGCAAAATTTAATTCGTTTGTAATAAGCGCATCTGTATTGCTAAATGAATGATCGAGATTGCCACTTGTGACAACTCCAACATTGGAGGTATGGTTTTGGTCAGGAAAAACCAGATGTTCAGAAGGAATATCTAAACAAGCGGCGATTGTATTGCGGTTGCCCTCACCATTTACCTTATGCATATCAAAAGGTTTTTTTGTAAGTAATGTGATAGTCGCCATACCAGGAAACTCATAAACTGATATATCATGAATAGTATTTTTTCTCATAACAATTAGTTTAAATACTCATAGAAAGACCATCATATGCGGGTCCGATATGAGCTGGAAGTTTCGAATTAACATTAGCATGCAGACCTAAATGATGGCTGATATGTATAAATCGGGTTTGTTCAGGCTTTAATTTATTTGCGACATCTAAGGCCTGCTCTAAATTAAAATGAGAGATATGTTCTCTGATTCGTAAAGCATCAATAATAAGTAACTTAAGACCTGTTAATTTCTGAATGCTTTCAGGAGGAATTTCACTTACATCTGTTAAAAAAGCTACGTCATCTATACGAAAGCCCAACACAGGCAACTTATAGTGATACAGACGGATAGGCTCTATCTCAAATGCGCCTATTCGTATTTTACCCTGGTTTATTTCATGTAAAACGAGCTCCGGTGTTCCGGGGTATTTTTTATCGGCAAATACATATGGATATTGCCTTTTAAGCACATTAATCACACGATTTTCGGCCCAAATATCAACCGCTTTTTTCGACATGAAGTTAAAAGATCGCAAATCGTCTAATCCGGCAATATGGTCGTTGTGTTCATGGGTGAGTAAAACCCCGGACAGGCTTTTAACATTGCTTGCCAACATCTGCTGTCTGAAGTCAGGTCCGGTATCAATCACAAGCCGGTCTTTTCCTTTCTCGAGCATCAATGCTGTCCTTAAGCGTTTGTCACGCGGGTCACCCGAGCTACAAACTTCACAATTGCAGCCAATTACGGGTATCCCCTGTGATGTACCGGTTCCTAAAAATGTTACTTGCAAAACGTTCTATTTTAAACTCAAATATATAAGATACACCAAAACCATTATTGCCATCACTGCGGATGGTATTGCTGCCTCTTTCCCAAATAAAGCAAGAGAAGTAGTGGCAGTAAAACCACTACTTTTTATAGTAAGCAACAAATTTTGGCTTACCTCTGTTTTGGAATCTACCCAATGAAATTTTCTGTTTAACTTATCATAAATATAACCCAACACGAATGTAAGTGCAAAAAGCAACAAAATACTTTTCAATAATACATCGGAAAATTCATAAAACACATGGCGGTTTAAACCGACTGCCACAAAAATTATAAAAGCAAACCCCCAGTCAGTAATCCGCCCCCTACTTTTTTCCACATAAGGTTTAATTGGTTTTATAAGAAGTAATCGTGACAAAATAAGTGGCACAACTATAATTTTGGTTAGGAAAATCAGAATATCAGTGCGCTGTAACGAACTTTCAGTTGGAAAAAGATCGAACACCCAGGGCAAAATAAGCACTGCTGCGATGTATGAACCAAGTGTAGCTAAAATAGTATAATTACTGTTACCATGTAAAATTTGTGAAAAAGGAATAACTGCAATCCCCGGTGGAGAAAAAGCTATAACTACAAAACCCATAAAATAAGGTCCGACCGGGAAAAGCAACCAGGCCAGTAAAATAGCCATGGCAGAAAACACCACATAATTGAATAAAATTCCTGCACCAAAAATCTTAAGTGTATTACTGAAAGGCACTAATGATTTAAAAGAAATTCCGGTGGTTGACACCAGCATTACCAATGCAAGCACCCAAATTGTATAGGGCTCTAATGGTTCGGCTAAATTTCCAAATAGCATTCCCGCAACCACGGCCATAACGAGAATTGTATTCCGATTCCTGATTATTTTTTGCACCAAATACATCATTAAATGCTATTTGAAGGGTAAAAATTAATGGAGACAAATGTAGCAAAACATCAAACTATAACCAACAAACACTATAACTGAAGGCGAAATAAAGAAAGGTATTGTGGCATTACCAGAAAAAGTGTACCTTTGCTCAATTTTATCATAAAAATTTGTAGATGCTTATATGACCGGAACCCTCTATTTGCTACCAATGCTCCTGGGAGAAAGCCACCCAGACATCTCTATTCCGGGTGAGGTTCAAAACATTACAACCTCTCTTAGCCATTTTTATGCGGAAAACATCAAAACTACACGCCGCTATCTCAGAAAGCTGGACAAATCTTTTGACATTGATGGCAGTCATTTCTATGTGTTAAATAAAAAAACCAACGACGAGGACTTATCAGAAATGATGAACCCGCTGCTGCAGGGATTTGACGGAGGTATAATATCGGAGGCCGGTTTACCTGGCATAGGGGATCCCGGTAGCAAGCTGGTTAGGCTGGCACACAAAAAAAACATAAAAGTTAAACCATTAACCGGCCCTTCATCATTCGTTCTGGCCCTTGTAGCATCAGGATTAAACGGACAATCGTTTGCATTCAACGGTTATTTACCGGTTAAAGGTCAGGAATTGACAAAAAAAATTCAGGAAATTGAAAAGCGGTCAGCACAACTCAAGCAAACTCAAATTTTTATGGAAACGCCATACCGCAACAACCAGTTACTGGAGCAACTTTTAAAAACTTGCCATTCACAAACACAACTATGTATTGCTGTCAACATTACAACCGATCAGGAAAATATATTAACACAAAGTATCAATCAATGGAAAAGTAGCAACCCGGACTTACATAAAAAGCCTGCGGTTTTTGCTATTCTAAAAGCATAAAAACGAAAAAGATATGACAAAATTAAATTATGAATTTTTAAAAAGCCTCCCGAAAGCCGAGTTACATTGCCACCTGGATGGCTCAGTACGCCCGAAAACGATGTGGGAAATGGCTCAAAAACATAAAGTAAAACTTCCTGTCGACTCTGAAGAGAAGCTTGCAAATTTTTTGGCTGCAGGAGACAAATGCGAAAGTTTGGAAGAGTACCTCAGACCATTTGACATAACAACATCTGTTCTTCAATGGGAAGATTCACTTTACCGCGCAACTTATGAACTGGCAGAAGATGCAGCAGAAGAAAATGTACGGTACCTTGAAATTCGCTTTAGTCCTGTATTGCACATTAAAAAAGGGTTAAAGCTCACCGAAGTGCTTGATGCTGTAATTAAAGGTAAAAAACAAGCAGAAAAAGACCTCAATATCACCATAGGTATTATTATATGTGGTCTGCGTCATTTCGACCCTGAAGTTACACTTAAGCTGGCCGAGCTAACGGTTGCCTATAAAAACCGTGGAGTAGTTGGTTTTGACCTTGCTGGTGCAGAGCGCGACTTTCCGGCAAAAGACCACAAAGAAGCCTTCTACCTGATTATCAACAACAATATTAACACAACGGTGCACGCAGGGGAAGCTTACGGGCCCGAATCAATACACCAGGCCATACATTACAACCGTGCTAACAGGCTTGGCCATGGGACAAGGCTTTTCGAAGACGGAGATTTACTTAATTATGTAAATGACCACAGAATACCACTTGAAGTTTGTCTTACATCAAATGTGCAAACCAAATCAGTTGCCTCTTTTGAGAAGCACCCGATAAAATTCTATTTCGACATGGGTATTCGCGTAACCCTAAATACAGACAACCGTTTGATTAGCAACACAACCCTAACCCGTGAATATGAACTGGCTGTAAATGAATTTGGCTTTACAAAAGAAGAATTAAAATATTTAATTATTAACTCATTTAAATCTGCTTTTTTACCACTTAAAGAAAAAGTAGAATTACTACGAAATGCTACGAAAGAACTGGAAAAGAAAGGCCTGCAAATCAGGAAAGATTACGTATAGTATTTAAACCCGTTAAAAACAAAACGGAGTTGAATGTGTCACACAAATAAAAAGATTATGTGGCAAGAACAAAACAATCAACTCGTTAAAGATTTTACATTTAAAGGATTTTCTCAGGCAGCCGATTTTATTGGTCAAATTGCCCGTGAAGCAGACAAGATGGAGCATCATCCGGATGTACTGCTACATGGCTATAACAAATTACATGTTACCTTGATGACACATGATGTCGGCAAAATAACAGATAAAGACCATAAGCTGGCGGGTATAATAGACGAGCTTTACGAGAAAGTTTAAAATGAGTGGACAAAACTTATATTAAAAACCTGGTTGGAAAAATTCAATCAGGTTTTTTGTTGTTTGCTTGATGTCGAACATGCGCTGCGTACGTTGCCTTCCATTCCTTCCCATTAATTCGCGGGCCTTTTCATCATCTATAAGTTGCATAACAGCATCAGCAAAGGCTTCTTTATCATTGACAGGAACAAGCAATCCGTTCTTTTTGTGCGACACCACCTCCGGATTGCTACTTATATCAAAAGCCACAATTGGCTTTTTGCATGCCTGAGCCTCTACAAGCACATAACCAAACCCTTCCCACAAAGACGACAATAAAAATATATCAATATGGTTCATAAATGATTTTACATCATCAACAAATCCTGTTAAATGAACATGTTCCTGCAGGTTACGCTTATTAATCTCACGCTCTAACATTTCTCTCAAGCGTCCATCTCCACCGATCTTTAAGCTAAAATTATATCCACGCTCACGCAATATTTCAGCAACATCCAATAAAAAAAGCTGGTTCTTTTGCTCTTCTAACCTGCCCAGATTGCCAAGAATTACAGCGTGGCCCACGCGCTCATAATGTTCGGTTTCTTCAGCATCGAATCGTTCCAATTCAATACCGTTATAAATTACTTTTATCCGATCAGGATCAATGAAATTGCCATTTTCTTGCAAAATGGTTCTGCGTGTCTCTTCAGAGTTAGCCAACACCCTGTCCACAACCTTCTTAAATAAATAACGGTTAAGCCAGGTATTGCTTATAGGAATTGCACTTCCGCGACGATATACAATATCGGGCACCTCTGCAGAGCGGGCAGCAATGCCGGCTGCTTTGAGGTCGGCGGGTAAATTGAGCACAATATGAGTTACGTCCATTCTTTTGAAAAACCTGCTAAGCCTTGCTTTCAAAAATGGATTTAAAAAACTTAAATTTCCAATTCTAAATTCATATAATGGAATGCCAGCTGCCCTGGCACGCTGAGCAAGGCGGGTGTCTGGAGCAGCACACATAATTACCTGCATGCCTTCGGCCAGCAAACGCTGAGCCATCTCAAAATGCCATTTTTCACCGCCTCCCCAGGCTTTACATGAATTAAAAAAACAAATTACTTTTTGGTCTTCTCCTTGTGCCACAACTGATATAATTTTACCTGCTTTAAAAATGTGGAATGAGCAGAGTTTTTACAAATAACATAACCATAAAAACCATCTCTGAAGCCACCTTTTAATATGTAAGATTTAAAAAACTTCCACAACGGGCTTATCCACAACCTAAAATACGAAAAACGCTGCCCTCTTTTAAAGCGCATATTAGCGGCAATTGAAGAGAATTTATTTATCGTATCCATGTGTTGTTCAATGGTATAAAACGAATAGTGTAATAAATCACCTTTCAAATAACGAATATCAGCGTCTTTTACCATCTCATATCTGTCGTGGGGGTTCTCTCCTGTCCATTTACCTTTACGACTATCCCACAAACGTAGTTTACGGTCCGGATACCATCCGCAATGCCGTATCCATTTACCACAATAATTGGTTAAGCGGTTAAAATAGTAGCCATCTGCCTCGAAATTTTCCTTTATTGCTTCGATCTCTTTTCTAAGCTTCTCATTCAAGGCTTCGTCAGCATCCAAAGAAAGCACATGCGGATATTTTGCATAAGAAATAGCAAGGTTTTTTTGTTCGATATGTCCATCGAAACGGTGCTCGAAAAAACGTGCTCCATGGGCTTCACAAATACTTTTTGTATTGTCTTTGGAGAAACTGTCAAGTACCACTATATCATCAGCAATTCCTTTTACAGATTCAAGGCAGCGCCCTATGTTTTTTTCCTCATTGAATGTAATAACTACAACTGAAACAGGTGTCATGGATATATGGTTTGGTACAAAGATAGGCATACACCTTGAAAGTCCATGCTTTTTTGAATTTTCTAAAAACATTTATCCATGAAGGTTCATTCAAAAAATATCATTACAATTATGCTGTTTACATATTACATTAATCTTTTCATTCAACTTTTTATAACTTCGCATTCTCATTTCAGACCATAAAAATGATAGCACTTAACGACATAACAATAAGATTTGACGGTGAAGCGTTGTTTGAAAAGATTTCATTCAAGGTAAATCCGAAAAACCGCATAGGACTTGCCGGCCGCAATGGAGCAGGCAAATCAACTATTTTAAAAGTAATTGCCGGGCTACAAGACTACGATGAGGGTCAACTAGCGATATCGAAAGATACATCAATTGGTTATTTGCCCCAGCATATGCAAATTGCCGATACGCAAACCGTGATGGAAGAAACGCTCACGGCTTTTGAGCATATCAATGAGCTGGAAAATGAAATAGCCCACCTGAATAAAGCCATTGCAGAGCGTGACGATTATGAATCTGATGATTACATGGAACTCATCACCCGTGTAACAGACAAAAACGAACGTTACCAAATGATGGATGGTGATAAACGTATAGGTTTTGCTGAGCAAACACTCGCAGGCCTGGGTTTTGAAGCAAAAGACCTGAAAAGACCAACATCAGAATTTAGCGGTGGGTGGCGCATGCGTATTGAGCTGGCTAAAATATTATTGCAACAACCCGATGTCTTGTTGCTCGATGAACCAACGAACCATCTTGATATTGAAAGCATCTCGTGGCTTGAAGATTTATTAAAAAACTACCGTGGTGCTGTCATTATGGTGTCACACGACAGGTTTTTTCTGGATGCTATTACCAACCGCACCATTGAAATCTCGCTGGGTCAAATTTACGATTACCCGGTACCCTATACGCAATATACGAAATTAATGAGAGAGCGGCGGGAGCAACAAAAAGCCGCCTTTGAGAACCAGCAGAAAAAAATCAAGGAAACCGAAGAGTTTATCGAAAAATTTCGCTACAAAGCTACCAAAGCGGTCCAGGTGCAAAGCAGGGTAAAAATGCTGGAGAAGATGGAACGTATCGAAATCGACGATATGGATTCAACTGTAATGAATTTACGTTTCCCTCCGGCACCAAGGACAGGTGACATTGTTATTGATGCTGATGATGTAGGGAAACATTTTGGCGATCATGAAGTTTTCAGCAATGCCAACTTCACCATTGAACGGGGCGAGAAAATAAGTTTTGTAGGTAAAAATGGTGAAGGAAAAACAACCCTGGTACGCATCATAATGAACGAAATTGAACATGAGGGAAAATTAAAAACAGGGCACAATGTAAAAATTGGGTATTATGCTCAAAACCAACCCGAGCAGATGAACCCGAATAAAACGGTATTTGAAACCATAGACGACCTGGCAACGGGAGACATGCGCACAAAAACCCGCGATATTTTGGGATCATTCCTTTTTAGCGGCGAAGATATTGATAAAAAGGTTAGTGTGCTTAGTGGTGGAGAAAGGGCAAGGCTTGCCATCGCCTGCATGCTATTAGACCCGATTAACCTGCTTGTTATGGATGAGCCAACGCACCATTTAGATATGTATTCTAAAGATGTGCTTAAAAAAGCTTTAAACAATTTCGACGGAACACTCATAATTATATCGCACGACAGGTATTTTCTGGATGGACTAACGCAAAAGACTTATGAGTTTCGCGAAAAAAGGGTAATTGAGCATCTGGGAGGAATTGAAGAGTTCATTAGGAAACGCAAACTGGAGCGCCTCAATGAACTTAACACGACTTCGGGCACCAAAAGCAAATCAGATAAGGCCAGTTCAGACAATACCAATGCAAGCAATAAAGACCTTTACGCAGCCAGAAAAACCTTAGACAAGGACATTCGCAAAGCAGAGAAAAAAGCCACGGAAATGGAGCAGGCAATAACGGATTACGAAAAAGCTATTGAAACTGTGAATAAAAAAATGGCTGATCCAGCAAAAGCCGAATATGAAAAAGACAGTAATGAGTTAAAAGCGCTGGAGCAAAAATTATCTGAAGCTTTGGAAAATTGGGAAGTAGCCCTCCAGGATATAGAAATACTTAAAGAGAAAAGGGAAGCATTAAAATAACTTCCCTTTTCTAAACAAATGGATTCACAAAAAAACTGTCATGAAAAAAATTACTTATTGTTCCTGACGCTTTCGGCGTTTGCGTTTTGGCAAAATCTTAGGTGGTGCAAAACGTAGTTCATCACGATAGTGATCGTAAACATATTGCTTCACACTATTCCAGGATTTAAAATGCCGTATAAATGGCGTTAAAGAAAAATCGCTGTGTTTTCTAAAAAGCCTGAAAGAAGGCATCTTTCCTTCAGCATTTGCAGCTTTAATAAATTCCTGTATAAGCTCTTCCTTAGAAATCTCGTTGCTCGGTGGCAATCTATATAAGTTTATCGGTAAACCTGCATCGTGTACTGCAGCATTCCATGTTCCATAAAGATAGACAATTTGACCATATGAGATACGTGTATCTTCCTGCCCTTTATATTCTATTTTTGTAGGCGGTTTACCTAGCCTTTCCGCAACCCGCTTGATTTCCTGGCGGCTAAGCTGCTTCTTTTCTTCGTTATTCAAATTTAGTCGCTTCATCAGCAAGTCATTTTAATGGGTTTAGTATCAAACAAACCAAACACAATTTTTGTTTGGAAAATACCCATAAATGAAATCATAAATATTTGTTAATAAATTTCTTATGCCGCCGAAGAAATAGAGATACAGACTATACAGGAAACACAATAAAAAACATTTTCGGCTCCTTTTTGGGCTAAAAAATCACTATCATAAAAAAGGCTTCATCCAATGCGAATTGAATGAAGCCTTAAAAAATTATAGGTATTAAATATTATTTAGTATTAACTCAGATTAGCAATTTGCTCTTCAAGCGTTTTGATTTTTTGCTCAGCATCATCTTTTTTCTTGCGCTCAGCCTCTACAACCTTCTCCGGAGCATTATTTACAAATCGCTCATTACCGAGCTTTTTCATAACCGAATTCAAAAAGCCTTTATTATATTCCAGCTCTTTATTTAACTTTTCCAATTCGGCCTCTTTATCAATCATATCGCCTACCGGAATAAAGCACTCATGTGTGCGGACCAAAAATGAAGTAGCATCTTCAACTTTCGCTGTTGCATGCTCCAGTTTATTTACATTAGCCAATTTGCTGATTACACTTTCATAATGCTCAGGCCATGCATCATCTCCCCTATTCACAAACAAATCCAACCCTTCTTTCATGGCAATATTTTTCTCTTTCCGCACCTTCCTCACTCCGGCCACCACTTCTTTAGCCTGCTCAAACACATCCAGATCTTTAGAATCATATGTACCAGCCTTACGCGCAGGTGTAATCATTAGCGACTCGCCCGCATTGCGCTCTTCGAGGTAATGCCATATCTCTTCAGTTATAAATGGCATAAACGGGTGGAGTATGTGCAACAGCCGATCGAAAAGCACAATAGTCTCAGACATTGTTTTTCCATCGATGGGCTGCTGATAAGCCGGCTTAATAATTTCGAGGAACCAGGAAGAAAACTCATCCCAGAAAAGCTTGTAAACTGTCATTAGAGCTTCACTTAACCGGAATTGTTCAAACTGTTTATCGAGTCTCTTAGAAGTCTCGTTCAATTTGGCATCGAGCCATGCTGTAGCCATTTTTGACGCTTCTGGCTGGTCCAAATTATCATCTACCTCCCAGGTTTTAACAAGTCGGAACGCGTTCCAGATTTTATTGGCAAAATTACGGCCCTGCTCAGGAAGCGATTCATCAAAAAGCAGATCGCCCCCTGCAGGAGAGCATAAAAGCATACCCACACGCACACCATCGGCGCCATATTTCTCCATTAGCTTAATCGGATCTGGCGAGTTGCCCAACGATTTGCTCATTTTGCGACGATGTTGGTCGCGCACAATACCTGTGAAATAAACATTTTCGAAAGGTTTTTGACCTAAATATTCATATCCGGCAATGATCATACGAGCCACCCAGAAAAACATAATTTCAGGTGCAGTTACCAAGTCATTGGTAGGATAATAGTACTGAATATCCTTATTATCAGGCTGTGTCAGTCCATTAAATACAGAGATGGGCCACAACCATGAAGAAAACCATGTATCGAGCACATCCTCATCCTGACGCAACTGGTCAAGCGTTAGACTTGTGTCACCTGTTTTTTCCTGCGCCAGCTTCAGAGCCTCTTCTTCTGTTTGGGCTACCACAAAATCGTTGCTGTTGGGTAAATACCAGGCGGGTATGCGATGTCCCCACCATAGCTGGCGGGAAATACACCAATCCTGAATATTCTCCATCCAGTGGCGGTATGTATTTTTAAATTTTGCGGGATGAAACTGAACCTCATCGTTCATTACAGCATCTAATGCCGGCTTAGATATTTCCTTCATACGCATGAACCATTGCATTGAAAGCCTTGGTTCTATAACAGCATCGGTTCTTTCAGAATAACCCACTTTGTTGGTGTAATCTTCAATCTTAAGCATGTTTCCCTGTGCTTCAAGCATGGGAATAATTTGCTTACGGGCCTCAAAACGGTCGGTCCCTACCAACACCTCTGCAGCTTCATTAAGTGTACCGTCATCATTAAAAATATCAATTGACCTCAAATTATGGCGTTGTCCAATTTCATAGTCATTAATATCGTGTGCAGGCGTAATTTTAAGGGCTCCCGTACCAAACTCCATATCCACATACTCATCTTCAATAACTTCAACCGGCCTGTTTACAAGGGGCACAATTACTTTTTTCCCCACAAACTTCTGAAACCGCTCATCGTTTGGATTTACACATACGGCTGTGTCACCCAAAATTGTCTCCGGACGCGTTGTTGCAATTGTCAGATATTCGCTTTCGCTGCCTTCTACAAGATATTTAAGGTAATATAACTTCGACTGTTCTTCTTTATATATTACTTCTTCATCGCTAACGGCAGTTTTAGCTTTGGGATCCCAGTTCACCATGCGCACACCACGGTAGATTTTGCTTTTCTTATACAAATCAACAAAAACCTGGAGCACGCTATTAGAATACTCTTCGTCCATAGTAAACGAGGTACGGTTCCAATCGCATGAAGCACCCAGTTTTTTTAACTGGTCCAATATTATTCCTCCATGTTTCTCTTTCCACTCCCAGGCGTGTTCAAGAAACTCGTCACGAGACAGACTATGTTTATCGATACCCTCATCCCTTAGTTTGTTTACTACTTTGGCCTCAGTTGCGATTGATGCATGATCGGTACCCGGCACCCAACAAACATTCTTACCCTTCATGCGGGCACGGCGAACCAATACATCCTGAATTGTATTGTTGAGCATATGTCCCATATGGAGAACGCCTGTTACATTGGGCGGTGGTATAACTACCGTATATGGATCACGATCATCAGGCTCTGAGTGAAAAAAACCATGTTCGAGCCAGTAACTGTACCATTTATCTTCTGTGTTGAGGGGATTGTACTTGGTGGGTATCTCCTTCATATCGAATCGATTTATTTACTGTGTTTTACTAAAAGATTACAAAAATAGTAATCTTATTGTAATATCTAAGCAAGAAAAAATTTAGGCCCAAATGTTTTAAACCTATTTAAAATAATTATAAATAAGCAAAAATTAATGCCAAAGCTTAAACTATTGCTAAATTTGTAGTTTTCAATGCAAAATGCACAGGTAATATAAAATCTAAATTATCAATTATGCCACAAATATCAGATAGAGGCAAGAGCATGCCTGCCTCTCCAATTCGCAAACTTGTTCCTTATTCTGAACAAGCCAAGAGAGATGGCAAAAAGGTGTATCACCTCAACATTGGCCAGCCAGATATCCCAACACCTGAGGTTGCGCTTGAGGCCATCAGGAATTTTGACGAGAAGGTTATCGCCTATAGTCATTCTGCAGGAAATGAAAGTTACCGGAAAAAACTGGCGGGTTATTACAAAAGTGTCGGTATCGACGTTGATTATACCGACTTGCTAATTACAACTGGTGGATCGGAAGCACTAACATTTGCTTTTAATTCAGTCATGAATCCCGGA
This sequence comes from Salinivirga sp., assembly GCF_035268865.1. Classification (GTDB taxonomy): domain Bacteria; phylum Bacteroidota; class Bacteroidia; order Bacteroidales; family Salinivirgaceae; genus Salinivirga. Next base: position 98,343 of record NZ_DATFKB010000104.1, read on the forward strand.
GACGAACTCATTATTCCACAACCTTTTTACGCAAACTATAATGCATTTGCAAATATTGTTGGTGTAAAAATAAAGCCGATTAATGCTACCATTAAAGATGGATTTGCACTACCTCCAATAGAGGAATTCGAAAAAGCCATTACGCCAAAAACCAAGGCAATTCTGATCTGTAATCCAAATAACCCCACGGGATATTTATATTCGCAGGAAGAAATTGAGCAGCTTGGTGAATTGGCAAAAAAACACGACCTCTATATTTTCTCTGACGAAGTATATCGTGAATTTTGCTATGATGGACACGACCACTTCTCTGTAATGAACCTAAAAGGACTTGAAGACAACACTATTTTAGTTGACTCGGTGTCGAAACGCTATAGCGCATGTGGTGTTAGAATCGGGGCCTTCGTGACAAAAAACAAGGAGGTCTTGGCAACGGCATTAAAATTTGCACAATCACGTTTAAGCCCCCCATCACTTGGACAGGTAATAGGCGAAGCCTCTATCGATACGCCAAAAGAATATTTTGAAGAGGTTTACAACGAATACATTGAACGTCGTAATTATATGGTAGAAGCGTTAAATAAAATGGAGGGTGTAACATGCCCAATGCCTAAGGGCGCATTTTATACAATCACAGAACTACCCGTGGACGATACTGATAAGTTCTGTCGGTGGATGTTGTCAGACTTTTCACATAAAAACCAAACCGTAATGATGGCCCCCGGATCAGGCTTTTATGAAGATGCCGAGTTAGGCAAGCAACATGTACGAATTGCATATGTACTCAACAAAGAAGATCTAACAAACGCCATGGAAGCCCTTGAAGAAGGGTTAAAACAGTATCCTGGCAGAACAATTTAACAAGTACGATTTAAATGAAATAATAAGGCTGCTCAGTTTTCTGAACAGCCTTTTTTTCGCTACATTATAAACAACACACAAGAATGTTAAGCATACGTTAAGCCAAAATTTGATTATAGAATTCTGTCGGATAATCACTTAATTTAAAATACAACTAATCATTAAAAAATCAATATCATGAGAAATTTGACACGCCCCTTTTACATCGCTCTAATTGCAATGCTCAGCGCAGCATTAATATTTACAGCCTGCAGTGATGACGATGAAGACAATAATGATAACATTGAAAGCAGTGGCACAGTTGAACTTGCAACAGGAGATTCCTACGACCTGTCACAAGGAGTGCTCCAGTTATCTAACGAAGGCGATAGCTTTAACACTTACGCATTAATTTTAGGTTCATCAGGACTCGACTGGGAAACCTTCAGCGGTATAGGTGAAGTAGTATGGTTGGTGGTTTACAGCGATCAAAAACCTTTAACAAATGGTACATTTACTCTAAATACCTCTCCCCAGGTAAATACTATTGACTCAGCATTTTCATATTTTGCAGTACAGGCCAACCCGGTAACCATGGAATCGGAGGTTGCCTATAAGTTTATGCCTGGCCAGGGTGACTCACTTTCTATTTCCAAAGATGGCGACATATACGAAATAAACGCAGTTTTTCCTGTAGCAGCAAGTGACGAAGATCAAACAACAATAACATCTATTAGCGTAGATTACTCAGGTGAGCTTATTTATGATGAAGCAAAATAAACATCAACATAAATCCAATAAAAACCGCTGCAAGTTGTAGCGGTTTTTTTATGCCTGCATATCAGTCAACTAAATGTTAAAATATTGTTTTTGTAAAAGAATATTCGGAACTTAACAAAACAAACTAAATTCAAAAATTATGAAAAAAAGCAAAAGATTAGGTTTCCTCTTCTTAAGTGCCTTAATAAGCGTAGCATTATCGTTTACATCATGCAGTGACGACGATGATGACAGCAACGACAACAACGGAACGGGTTCAGGCTCTGCCACTGTAGGGACAACTGAAATTTCTTTCTCACAAGGTATACTAGAGTATTATGGACCCTATCAAACGGGATCTGACATGTACCAATACACAATTGCACTGGCTTCATCCGGACTTACTTATCAATCAGAGTCCGGATCAGGTGACCTTATGCTTTTTGATGTATACACAAGATCTTCAAGTTTTGAGGGTGGAACTTTTGATTTCACAAATTACAGTCCCGAAGCAGGAACGTCAAACTATGTTTCTCTAATGCTAAATCTTCAGGCATCAAGTTTTGTTGCAGATCAAATATTCAGAGCCACCGAAGGGTTAATTGAAATTACCCAGGATGGAGCAAGCTACGATATTTCATTTAACCTTACTGTGCAAGAGTACGATCAGGAAACCTATATGCCTATAGGCGAGGCACAAACACTTACGGGAAGCTATAGCGGAAGTATGTCATATTATGATTATACCGGCAAATCTAAGAAGCATCGAATTGAATTAACAGCTCCCGCAGAATGAACCACTTGGTCCGGGGCTATTCGTTTTTTAGTCCCTGACGATCGAAATCTTCGTAAAGCAGGTATTTCTTTCTCAGCTCATTAAAATCATTTAATCCCCGGTGCCAGCTGCTTTTGATCTGCTCAGCGCTCTCTCCATCTTCAATCTGTTGCTGCAATTTTGTGGTGCCGGCTAAAAGTTTAAAGAAGCTATTAAAAAACTTATCGGTTTGGGTTTTAAGATAAGCATCTTTCAGGTACTCAGGTTTAATTCCATGAGTCCCTCGCCCCAACTGTATTAGATCATTTAAATTATGCCCATAACATTTCTGTCCGTTATACTTAGGGTTGCTGGCCCCTTTTGTTGGCAAAGGAACAAAATAAAAGTCTTTTTCGTTGTATTTCGGATGTCCATAAACCTGAAACGGAAATCGCGTTCCACGCCCAACACTCATCACTGTACCCTCGAAAAATGCAAGTGAGGGATAGAGGTACACGGCCTGCATATTAGGCAGGTTGGGTGAAGGTGGTACTGGCAGATCATAAAGGTCTCTGTGTGTGTATTCATCACACTCAATAACCTTAAGGTCACATTTTTCATTTATCCATCCTTCCCCGTTTATCATAAAAGCAAGCTCACCAATTGTTAATCCGTATACAACAGGAATAGGATGAAGACCAACAAATGATCTGTAGGCAGTATCGAGCACCGGACCATCGATGTAATATCCATTAGGATTCGGACGGTCAAGTAATATCAAAGGGGTATCATTTTCAGCGCATGCCTCCATTACGTAATGTAGTGTTGATATATAGGTGTAAAACCGAACGCCAACATCCTGCAGGTCAAAAAGCATAAAATCAATATGTTCAAAGTAATTGCCTGCCGGCTTTTTTTGTTTTCCATATAATGATATCACAGGGAGCCCCGTAATGCTATCGGTAGAATTTAAAATGAGTTTCCCGGCATCTTCATTACCCCTGAATCCATGCTCCGGTGAAAAAATGTATTTAATATCAACATTCATATTTAAAAGGGAATCCACAATATGGGTATCTTCAATTAAACTGGTATGATTAGCGACAACACCTATTGATTTATTTTGCAACAAAGGGATATATTCCTGTACACGATGAGCCGCCGGCACGATTTCCTGGGCAGACAGAGTAAAAACCGAGCTAAAAAAAAGGCCAATCCCAACGATTAAACTATTTTTGTGCATACCGAAATATTTGAACAAACAATAGTACAAAATATTTTGCAATGTTGTTATAATCATCAACCATTAATCTTAACAAGTTAATCGAAGCTATTAAGGTTTAAATTTAAAAATTAAGCGAATGAGTTTCGCCAGGTATATTGCCAAACGATACAATCACACAAGCAAAAAAGGTGAACAATTATGGTCTAAACCCATGATGCGTATTGCCGTATTTGGCATCATACTGGGCATGATTGTCATGATAACTGCAGTAGCAATTATTACAGGCTTCAAAAATCAGATTCGCGAAAAAGTAACCGGATTCAGTGCCCACATACAACTTGTAAACAGGGACCTGAACAGATCGTATGAATACACGCCCGTCGACAACAACTGGGAATATCTGGCTGAAATTCAGCACTACGAAGGTGTAAATAGCATTCATCCATTTATCACCAAACCAGGCGTTATAAAAAAAGACGATGAAATTGAAGCTATTGTACTGAAGGGGGTTGACAGCACTTACAGCTGGTCGTTTTTCAATAAGTACCTGATTAGTGGTCAGGCACCGAAGCTTGATAGCACCCAGAAAAGTAATGGTATCTTACTCTCTGCCTATATTGCCAACAGACTTAAACTTAAGGTAGGTGAACGTATTAACATGTTTTTCATGCAAAAACCTATCCGGTTAAGGCGTTTTAAGCTTATAGGCATATACCAAACCAACCTGAAAACTTTTGATGAACTCTATGCGGTAGTAGACTTACGTCACTTGCAAAAACTCAACAACTGGGAACCCAATCAATACAGCGGATTTGAAATAATGGTTAATGATTTTGAGCAGGTACGGCAAATTGAAAGAAAAATCAGCTCACGGGTAGCACTTGAATTCAATTCCAAAAATGAATCCCTGCAAACCATCTCAACACTGGATATGAGTCCGCAGATTTATGATTGGTTACAATTACAAAACATGAACGTATGGGTTATACTCATATTAATTACGCTCGTAGCTGGCATCAACATGATAACAGGCCTGTTAATCAACATACTGGAAAAAACCAACCAAATTGGATTATTTAAAGCCATGGGTGCAACAGACAAGCAAATTATTAAAATATTTATGATAAATGCAGCCAAAATAATAGGTAAAGGCATGCTCTGGGGTAATGTAATTGGTATAACCCTATGTTACTTACAGCAGGAATTTGGATTGGTTTCACTAGACCCGGACAGCTATTACTTATCAGAGGTCCCAATTAATTTTAACTGGACATACTTTATTTTGCTCAATGCTGGTGCATTTATTGTAAACCTGGCTATGATGATATTACCCAGTCTCATAATAGCCAGAATACGTCCTGTTCAAGCTATAAAGTTTAACTAGTGTAATATCATGCTTGACATGACACTAGCTATTGTTCGTCGATTGTTTTATAGACGTCCTTTTTGAGCTGCTGAACCTCAGTATCAAGGCTTTTTATGGTAAGATTTATTTGTTGCAGCGTATCAATTTCAGCTTGTCTTAGTTTACGTTTTAATCTGTAAATTTCAAATAATAAGAATATAACTAGAACAAAAATAACGCCCAGGCCGATAAGTATGTAGGTGGTTTGCATATGTTTTTTATTTAAAAATAAACAATAATATTTTTCTCACAATTCTAAAATGACCTATTTTTGTTTTTCATCACTTTACTATTTAACAAATTTACTCAGAAAAAGTTACTTTAGAAATCTTTACGGAGAAAAATAAAACATTTATCAGTCATCATCATTATTCAGGCCAGAGCATAAGGGTTACCAACAAAACAGAATACAGAACATAATCTTCAGCAGAACATTTTACAAGAATTGGCAAAACAAATGAAGAATAAAATTATAATATAGAATTGGTAACACAATAGACAAAATAGCTTCAACGTAAGAAAAATACAAACAGATGAAAACATTATACACAAAAAATATTGTTAAAAAATACCGGAAAAGAACAGTCGTAAAAGGCGTTTCAATTGAGGTTAAACAGGGTGAGATTGTTGGTCTTCTGGGTCCAAACGGAGCTGGAAAGACAACCTCTTTTTACATGATTGTTGGCCTGATAACACCCAATGCAGGCAACATATACCTTGATGACAGAGATATTACAAGCGAGCCTGTATACCACCGCGCAAAGATGGGCATTGGCTACCTGGCTCAGGAAGCATCTGTTTTTAGAAAAATGAGTGTGGAAGACAATATAATGTCTGTAATGGAGATGGCCGGTTACGATAAAGATGAACGAAAAGACAGGTTGGAAAGCTTGCTTGACGAATTTAACCTTACACAAAGAAGGAAAAACCTTGGCATTCAGCTTTCGGGAGGTGAACGCAGAAGAACTGAAATTGCAAGAGCCCTGGCACTCAAACCATCATTCATACTATTAGATGAACCTTTTGCAGGAGTAGACCCAATTGCTGTTGAAGATATCCAGGAAATAGTTTTCAAGCTCCGGGATAAAAATATTGGTATTCTTATAACTGACCATAATGTACACGAAACCCTTTCAATAACCGACAGGGCCTACTTACTTTTTGAAGGGGCTATTTTGAAAAAAGGCTCCGCTGAAGAACTAGCTTCAGACGAACAGGTGAGAAATCTTTATCTTGGTAAAAATTTCCAATTGAGAAAAAACCAGGCATGAAAGATAAGTCCCTTATCATATTATTCATTCTGGCATTACTTTTTTTCCAAAACGCAACAGGACAGACCAAAGTAAGAGGAATGGTGAAAGACGCTGAAACAGGCGAACCTTTACCATTCGTCAATGTATCATTTAAAGAGACTACCGTTGGGGTAATTACTGATTTTAATGGAAAATATTTTCTCGAAACTAAAAAAACAGTTGACTCTGTAGTGTTTTCATATGTTGGCTACCAGCGCGAATCCTTTTCAGTACAACCCAACACATTTCAAATTATAAACACTTCTCTTCAGCCAAGTAGTGTGCAGCTTCAGGAAGTTGTTGTAGTACCCGGCGAAAACCCGGCGCACGTTTTACTACGTAAAATTGATAAGAACAGAAAAAGAAACAACATTGAACGCTACGATACCTACAGTTATGAGGTTTATAATAAAATGGAAATCGACATAAGCAATGTAGATGAGAACTTCAGGAAAAACCGGCTTTTTAAGCAATTTCAATTTGTTTTTGACTATGTTGATACCAGTGCTGTAACAGGTAAAAGCTACCTGCCTGTTTTTATCACAGAGACGCTCTCCGACTTCTATTTTCAAAAATCGCCAAAGAAAGAGAAAGAGGTTATTCATGGAAGCAATATTTCAGGAGTAAAAAACGAAAAAATCTCCGAATTCACGGGGCAAATGTACCTCAAAGTCAATATCTACGAAAATTTCATGAGTATCTTTGGCAAAGGATTCGTGAGCCCGATTGCAAGTTTCGGCAAACTTTATTACAAATACTACCTGGTTGACTCCTCATATATCGATAATAGCTGGTGCTACCAGGTATCTTTTCAGCCCAAGCGAAAACAAGACCCTACTTTCACCGGCGATTTCTGGGTACACGACACAACCTATGCCATAAAAAAAGTCAACATCCGCATAGCAGAAGATGCTAATATAAACTTTGTCAACGACCTTTATGCTGAAATGGATTATCAAAAAGTCCAGGATTCCCTCTGGTTTTTGAAAAGAGAGCACTACTTTATCGATTTCAACATTGCAGACAAAACCAGTGGAATATTTGGTCGCAAAACCACATCTTACCGTGATGTAAAGCTCAATATTGACATACCTAAAGGATTCTTCAACCCGCAAGTGGCGCAGGAAACCATTACCAAAGACAGTGTGAATGAGAAAACCACCAATTTCTGGCAAGGCAAAAGGCACGAAATACTAACTGAAAAAGAAAGTAACATTTATCAAATGGTAGACTCCATTAAACAGGTTCCTGTTTTCCGAACCTGGGTAGATGTTATCAACACGCTCATAACCGGGCACTACGTCGTTGGGTTTTGGGAAATCGGGCCATATTACAAACTATATAGTTTCAACGCAATTGAGGGCCACAGATTTAGGTTTGGAGGAAGAACCAGTAACGATTTCAGCACAAAAGTTATGTTTACCGGACATGTGGCTTACGGCGAAAAAGATGACCGATTTAAAGGAGCGCTTGGCATGATCTACATGCTCAATAAAAACCCCAGGCGGTCTACGGGGTTCAACATAAAACATGATATGGAGCAGCTTGGCATAAGCCAAAATGCTTTTACCCAGGACAATATACTGGCTTCATTTCTCAGACGCACCTACAACAAAAAACTGACAATGGTCAATGAGGCCGGAGTATTCTATGAACATGAGTGGTATCAGGGCTTCTCGAACACACTAAGCATTAACACACGGCGAATTTTCGGAACAGAATATGTCCCTTTTCAAACTGTAAATAACGCCGACACTGCCACATTAAGTCAGGTATCCAGTACCGAAATAAAACTTAATACCCGATTTGCATACAACGAAAAATTTCTGATGGGTGAATTTGAACGGGTAAGTCTTGGCACAAAATATCCGATTCTGAATCTCAATTTCATTATCGGCCTACCTAACGTATTGAAAAGTAATCATGAGTATTATAAACTCCATATGAGCATTGACCACAAGTTCAATATCAATCCATTTGGCAGGTTCCGCTACATCGTTGACGCCGGGTACTATTTTGGCACAGCCCCATATCCGCTGCTGCAAATTCATGAAGGAAATGAAACATATGCCTACGACGACTATGCTTTTAACATGATGAATTACTACGAGTTCGTTAGTGATCGATATGTCAGCGTACTGGCAGAGCACCATTTCGATGGCTTTTTCCTCAACAGGATACCCCTTTTCCGAAAACTCAAATGGCGGGAAGTTATTGCAGCAAAAGCACTAATTGGCCGTGTGAGTGAAAGAAACAGAGATGCAATGATTTTTCCCGATAATCTTCGTGGACTAAAAGAACCCTATATAGAAGCCAGCGCAGGAATAGAAAATATTCTAAAACTTTTCCGAATAGATGCCATGTGGCGATTAACCTATCTCGACAAACCAGATGATGTGGAGAACTTTACAAAAATCCCAAAATTCGGCATCAGAGCACAGCTAAAAGTAGAATTCTAGAACAAAAAAAAGCGCGACCTGGACGATCGCGCTAATTTTACAAAGAATTTATTATTCGATAATAATATCGTATGGCAAGCGCATTTGCACGCCTTTCATTTGACTTAAACTTTTCAAGTGTTCCAGGTATGGATTAAGCCTGGTATTTTCCAGGAAAATCTCCTGCATCGATGCGTTAGCTCCAAACTCTTCAAGCATTTGCTGTATAGGATCCTTTTGCTTTGGAAGGTCCTTTATAACATAATCTTCGACACCGGCCCTTTCTGCCGCAATTTCGATAGCATCATTGAGTCCGCCCAACACATCGACCAAA